>NZ_JCACRU010000002.1:0-1169 GCF_059072335.1 Marinobacter sp. H13
TCCTGGCTCGTCAAAATCACCGTATGCTGATAGGCGGACAATGGGTTGATGCTCTGGAAAACAAACGTATAGAGGTAGAAAACCCAGCTGAAGAAACGGTTATAGGAAGCATACCCCTTGCACATCCTGATGACGTTAACAAGGCCGTTAGCTGTGCAAAAAGTGCGTTCAATGGTGATGACTGGGGCCGAATGAGACCCTCCGCCCGTCAGAACATGCTTCTCAAACTTGCAGATCTGATTGAGCGAGATGCCAGAATCATTGCTGAGCTGGAAGCTATCGACAACGGCAAGTCTGCTGCTATTGCCGAAGCTGTTGACATAAGCCTGGGTCTGGAATTCTTTCGCTACATGGCCGGGTGGGCAACAAAAATTGAGGGCTCGACTCTTGATGTGTCCATGCCCTTTGCCCCGGCTGACTCTGACTTTTCTGCATATACCCGACGCGAACCCGTCGGTGTTGTTGCCGCAATCATACCGTGGAACTTTCCTTTTCTGATGGCCTGCTGGAAGCTGGCTCCGGCACTTGCAGCGGGTTGCACGGTTGTGTTGAAGCCTGCGGAACAAACTTCCCTTTCTGCCCTCTATCTGGGCGAGCTGATCGGAGAGGCAAATTTTCCTGACGGGGTTGTCAATATCATTACTGGCGAGGGCCAGAGCACTGGGTCGGCACTGATAACTCATCCTGACATCAACAAGATTAGTTTTACGGGATCCACTGAGGTGGGTCAGATCATAGGCCGTGCTGCGATGGATAATATGGCGCGAGTTACCTTAGAGCTGGGGGGCAAGTCTCCAATGATTGTCCTGGCTGACTGTGATCCGGAGAAGGCTGCGCAAGGGGCAGCGGCAGCAATCTTTTTCAACCATGGACAAACCTGCAGTGCCGGCTCGCGACTTTACGTTCACCGAAGCATTTCTGACAAGGTCCTGGATCGGCTCGCCGAGTTAGCAGAGGCAATCCCCCTGGGGCCTGGCCTGGATCCAGCTGCGCAAATGGGACCACTCGTGTCCAGGGTTCAGCTAGACCGGGTCTGTCGCTACATTGAGACGGGCCGCCAGGAAGGTGCCCGCCTGGTTACCGGTGGCGAACGTGCTGACCGCAAAGGTTATTACGTCAAGCCCACCATATTTGCGACCGAAGACGACTCTATGGTCATAGCCAAAGAC
>NZ_JCACRU010000003.1:0-1068 GCF_059072335.1 Marinobacter sp. H13
GCCGGTGCGAAGATCCCATTGAGGTGTTACGTTATAACGTAGGAAGCCTTGGAACTGGTACAAGGGATCCTGTTCCAGAGTGGCTTTGGAGGCACCAAGTTCGTCATTCTTGCCGAAAAAAGTGACATCACCAATCAGGTCTAACGAGATTTTAGAGGTAAGACCGGTGATGTAACCCGCCTGCAATGCATATTTCCACCGGTTTTCGCCAAGATTTAATGTGTCATTTCGATCGTAACTCCCTACCGGAACATACAGGAACGGAGTAATGCCGAAATAGGTGTTACTTTCGGGCTCGTTTACAAGCCAAACTGTCGCCGCAAGTATCAGGTCGCCGATGCCACTGGTGTCACCAAGGGAAGAGGTATCGTCTTTTCCTTCCACCTTGCCAAATGGGAGGAGAAATTGAGGGTCTACTGTGTAACCGCCAATTTCAGTGAAATGCACCCCACGCAGGATTCCTACCTGTGAGTCCAATCCAGCGTTAATGGGGGCCTTGTCTCCATCCGAGTAGAGGGAATCGGCAGTGGCGTATTGATAGTAGACCATTCCAAGATTGGTGCCGGCGGGCAATGCTGTGTAATCCCCGGCATCAACCTCAATAGCTACTGCATTACCAGAAGCCAGCAACATAGTGGCCAGGCCAGCAGAAGCGACGCAGAAATTCCCAATTCTGGAACGGAGTAAACTTTTGTGCTTATAGTTTGATACAGATGACATGATGCAGCCTCTTATTAGTTTTGTTGGTATTGCACTCGAAGTTAAGCAATCAATATGCCAGATCGATTGACCCTTAGGAAATTATTATGAAACAATTACTTATGCGGCTTTATAGCATCTATGTTTTAGTTTTTGGAAAAAAGTGGATCGTTTCAATACACTAAAATTGGATGGTTGAATAAAAAAAATACAGAGTGGTGGGTGTCCTTATGCATAAAAAGATCGTTGATCTGAACACTCAGGTCCAGCAAGCCCGTGAGTTGTTTGACGAAGGGCGTGTTGTACCATCCCAGTGGGTGCGGGATGAGGTTTTGCGCTCTTGGCTAAGATGCAGAAAACATGGCGTGT
>NZ_JCACRU010000004.1:0-713 GCF_059072335.1 Marinobacter sp. H13
TATATCACTTCTCAGGCGATTGGCCGGGGGGCCATGGGAGTCGTAGCGAAAAATGCATCAAAAAATGAAATTGTCGACGCTATTCGACAGGTTTTGGATGGCAAGATTTGCATTTGTGCAGGCTCTGACGAATTCGAAAGTGGTAATGGTCTTGCTGCTGGCCGGGCCGGATCAGAAGCAGAGATAGATCGCAGCCAGTTTCAATCTTTAACAAAGCGCCAGTTGATAGTTTTAGAGAGAATAACACTTGGAGAGTCCAACAAACAGATTGCGTACAACTTACACCTGGCCGAAACGACCGTGAAGGCTCATGTTTCGGCTGTTTTACGTAAGCTAAATGTTCAGAACCGCGCGCAGGCGATCCTTGCAGCGAGTTGTCTCGACCTAGTTTCCCGAATGCGCAAATAGCCGGGTGTTTCGCTTCAGGGCAAACCTAAAACGGGGCCGGAGTCGAAAACTGACTGAAAAATCAAATCAGCCGGTGGGTGCTGAGAGAGTTCCAACTGACAGTTTTCGGAACGAATGTCAGGAACATTCGGAGCTTATGTAAACATCCCTGTTTTAGTTGCACCGCGGATTAGGGTTCTCCGCACGGTTGTGTTTTGCCAAACATTCCAATGTCGGAGGGTCTTTCGGTGACTCGTGGGGGGGAAGGCAACCAGGTCACGCGGCCGAAGAAAAGGTCCGCTTTATTGTTCAATTCGGTCGTTTCT
>NZ_JCACRU010000005.1:0-531 GCF_059072335.1 Marinobacter sp. H13
ATTTCTCATACCCTCGGCGGTGAGACACAAGTAAACGATATAAACCAGGACAATGACCTTGCAACTACCAAGATGACTATCGGTACGGCATGGTTTGCGAATCCGGGACTGCAACTAATCGCAAATTATGGAAGAGATTTGTCCGTAGAAAATGGATTTAAAGAACAGCACCGACTCAACTTTCGTATTCTAAAAGCGTTTTAAAATCCCATAAAACAGTAATAACAACGAAAGGATATAAAAATGAAACTGACTAATAATCACTACAGAAAACGTCTATCAAAAAAACTAACAAGTAGTGCATTAGTTCCATTTTTCGTAATCGGAGCCAGCACTGTTATTGCGGCTGATCAGGTAAATCAAAGCTATATCATTGAAAATGCCAAAACCGGCAAGGACTGGCCCACCCATGGTTTTGATTATGCGGAGACGCGCTTTAGCCCTCTTTCCCAAATTTCGGCGGACAATGTCGAAAACCTCGGGCTTGCATGGTCCTACAACCTTGGGTCTGAGCGAGGTGTCGAGGCCACT
>NZ_JCACRU010000006.1:0-393 GCF_059072335.1 Marinobacter sp. H13
CCGCTTTTGTTTAGAAACAAACGTTTTGGATCGCTTCAAGTGCTTTCATGAACACAATTTGATGAACAGGAACAGGGCTCTGCCTTCTCGCCGCAAGCGGCGATTCACCAGAGGTATTTAAGGACCAGGGATGATCCGCTAAGCTGGAAATGCGGCACAGCCTGAGGCCCCATTGGCCGCGACCGGCGATGAGGGGGTAGTGCTCTGTCAGACAACCCCCGAATCCCTTTTCCTCTCTGTCAGTAGTTCTCTCAAAAAACTCGCTCGCCGATTCGCATGGCTTTCCGCTTTTGTTATTACCTCGAAATCGCTAACTTGCCCAACAATATGGATTTCTGCCTCGGCGCGGGTAATCGCGGTGTAAAGCCATGCTCGGTCGGAAATGCGGCCCTT
>NZ_JCACRU010000007.1:0-226 GCF_059072335.1 Marinobacter sp. H13
CACATCCTCGGTGATGTCTATCTCCTCTCCGGTATCCAGAGTTACGACACCAAATGTCTCCTGGTCGCCTTGAAAAGCGCGGTCTGCTGAGGATAGGACACCAAGAGATCCGTTCTGGATGCCGACAGTATAGTTGTTCCTAGTGAATAGGATCGGGTCGCCTACCCTCAGATCAATAAAGAAATCATCCCCATGCAGCTTGAACTCCAGCCTCTGGCCGCCTGGA
>NZ_JCACRU010000008.1:0-222 GCF_059072335.1 Marinobacter sp. H13
TCAACCATTCAATTTCCGAGAGTCGAATAACACCTTCCTCACAGGTGAGCCACAAAGCTTCACCGATATGGGGATGAAGAGAATGACGCAGGTCTGCTTTAAGGCTCCTTGCGCGATGCCGCTCGAAATAGTCAATCCATGCGGCGAGGAGTGCGGGCGGAGCACCGGTCAATGTATGTACAGTTTGGCGAGGAATAACAAATGCTAAAAGAAGCCAATAAC
>NZ_JCACRU010000009.1:0-454586 GCF_059072335.1 Marinobacter sp. H13
GGGCAACGTGGATCGTGAGGAAGACCTTAACGAGGAGCGCCGAATCCTGTTTGTCGCCATGACCCGGGCCAAGGACTACTTGCACCTGTCATCGGCTCGGCGCCGGCGCCAGGGCAGTCAGATCATCAATACAGATCCGTGCCGGTTCCTGTTTGATGTGAATCTTGTGACGTCCACATCCCGTCTGGACAGCGGTTTGACGGAAAACCCGGCATTCTCCAGGCTGCCGCCTATCAAGATCCAGAATCCGGATGCGGCACCCAAGCAGCGCCCCGGAAAAGGCAAGATTGACCCGGATGCCCTCGAGGCGATGCAGCGAGACCCGAACTTCAACAAGATGGTTCGCAAGTTCAATGCGACGGTTATGATGTGCATGCCAAATAAAGGCGGCCAACCACCAACGCGACGAGGCATTCAGTCATGACTCTGAGAGCAATGGTGGCCGCGCTTGCGGTTCTTTTCGCAGGGACCCAGCAATCACTCGCCAACGAGGATATTCAATCAGCGGCGAATGCTTTGAAATCCGGCAACTATAGCCAGGCCCTTACCTTGGCCCGGCCGTTGGCTGATAACGGCAATGCTGACGCGCAGCTCTTGATGGGGGTCATGTATATTCGGGGCCTTGGTGTCAGCAAAGACGCATCCAAAGCTTACGACATGTACCTCAAAGCAGCTGAGCAAGGCCAGGCGGCTGCCATGCATAATCTCGCCAGCATGCACTACCGAGGCGAAGGAATCCCGATCAATTTCAACGAAGCCCGTGAGTGGAACAGGAAAGCAGCTGAGACCGGACTGACGATTGCCCAGCACGATTACGCCGCAATGCTTGAATCGGGCGTCGGCGGTAGTCGTGATATCAATGGCGCCCTTCGGTTTTATCAGATGGCCGCCCGGGGTGGGTACACGAACGCCTCGTTCAAGCTGGGGCGCATGCTGGCGGACCAGAACCCTCAGGCATCCATGCGATTCCTGTGTCAGGCCGCCTCGAAAAATCACAATGGAGCCAAACAAATGCTTGGCCCCAGAATCCGAAATTGCCGGCGTTAAGCCGTACCCGAGAGGTAAATATGACCAGTTCAGCGAACTTACCCACCAACAGCCCTGAGCAAGCCTGGTTCACCGGCTTATTCTCGGTCGACATGTCCGGAACCCCGGTAGCGATGCGACTTTATTTGTATCCGGGTGCTGGTGGTTCTCAATTCCCCGCGGATATGCGGATGACTTCAGGAGATGGGGATATGGCCGAAACCGTTTTCGAGGGCTTGTGCACCATCGAAAACGACGAGCTTCGTTTTTATGAGAAGTCCAATGTGGATATGCCGGGCAACCCGCCTTCTATCTGCACTCTGGCTGCACGTAGAGCGACTGAGGATCAGTTCATTGGTGGCCCGGAAACACATTCAGGCCTGTTTGAGCCCGGGCTTGCTCTGAAAATTGCCCAGCTTCGGAAAACCGTCAACTCTGGGAACGGCTCTAAAGCTGCGGCATTACAGCTCAACTCCTTAGTACAGCGAGGAACCCCGGTCACCATTCAAATTGAGCAGAATGACTCGAAAGAATCCATGCTTCACTAACGTTCGGCTATTGTTTTGCAAGGAGATTGAAGTGCTTCAGAAACTAAACCGGTACCAAAGAGCCGGTGTTATGAGCATTATCGCGACCCTTCTAGGGCTGTTCACTTTGGCAGCACTTCCTGGCGAATCTGGTGAAGTGATCGGCTCTCTGTTTCTAATCATTGCCACTAGTTGCGCGTGGTTTTTCTGTAAGGGCCGATTCGGTTCAGCGGAAGGTAAAGAATGGGTTGAGCAAAATTTCTAAGGCGAAATGACACTCGGACACTGAATGATTAATCGGAGCCTCTATTGGCGAAAGTGAATCTACATATCACACTCAACGGTGAGCCCTCACTTCAGCAAGCGAGATGTGAGCGCATTCTGAAGCGCTTTAAAAATGATTCACCTGAGAGATTCGTGACTGAACATCACATACTGATACGGTGCGTCGGAATAGATGGGAACAGAGCTGAAAAGCTGTTAAACCTTGTGACGATAGCTAGCGATCTTTCGGAAGAGGATGCGGTCAATCTTTATAATTGCTGACATTGGATGGTTGTGGGCAGCCGAAACACCGGGCTCAAATGGGCTGCTCGCGGAACAACTGCCTCCCCAGTTCTGTTGATACCCAGGAACCGGTACCGTCAACACACGTAAAACCTTTCTTCTCCAGGGCCTTGAGCGTCCTGAGATTACAGGTCACCCCCTGACGATGCGCACCACCGTTAATAGTGGGGTCGCCGCAGAATTCGGAAAAAATCGTACGCTAAGGTTTTCCGCTGCTGCGTAGCGGCCGAAACTGGCCGTCCTCAACCTTCCGGTTTTGCCGCCAGACGTAATCACCAGTCAGATTGATGTGCTCCCAGCCCAATGGCGACAGATATTGCAGCAGTCCGTCATTGATTGGTTTGCCGGTCTCGCGCAGCGCCTGCGTTGCACGGTCGAGATAGACGGTGTTCCATAAAACGATAGCGGCTGTCACCAGATTGAGTCCGCTGGCGCGATAGCGCTGCTGTTCAAAACTGCGGTCGCGAATTTCGCCCAAGCGGTTGAAGAACACGGCCCTGGCCAGCGCGTTCCGCGCTTCGCCCTTGTTCAACCCGGCATGGACACGGCGGCGCAACTCGACATTTTGCAGCCAGTCCAGGATAAACAGCGTGCGCTCGATCCGCCCCAGTTCGCGCAGCGCAACCGCCAAGCCATTCTGGCGCGGGTAGCTGCCAAGTTTTCGCAGCATCAATGAGGCGGTCACCGTGCCCTGCTTGATTGACGCCGCCAGCCGTAAAATCTCATCCCAATGGGCGCGAACATGCTTGATATTCAGCGTGCCGCCGATCATCGTGTTCAGTGCTGGGTAGTCCTGTTCGTTCTTTGGCACATACAGCTTGGTGTCTTTCAGGTCGCGAATGCGCGGCGCAAAACGGAACCCCAGCAGGTGCATCAAGGCGAACACGTGATCGGTGAAGCCGGCCGTGTCGGTGTAGTGCTCCTCGATCCGCAAGTCAGATTCGTGGTACAGCAGGCCATCGAGCACGTAGGTGGAATCACGGACACCAACGTTGACCACCTTGGTGCTGAACGGTGCGTACTGGTCCGAAATATGGGTGTAGAACAGTCTACCCGGCTCGTGGCCGTACTTCGGATTGACGTGGCCGGTGCTCTCGCCTTTACCGCCCGCCCGGAAGCGCTGTCCATCCGAGGATGACGTGGTGCCATCGCCCCAGTTCGCGGCAAAAGTGTGGCGGAACTGGGTATTCACCAGATCGGCCAGCCCGGCTGAGTAGGTTTCGTCACGGACGTGCCAGGCTTGCAGCCAGGCCAGCTTGGCGTAAGTTGCACCGGGGCAGGACTCGGCCATTTTAGTCAGCCCCAAGTTGATGGCATCAGCCAGGATGGCCGATAGCAATAGCGTCCGATCCTTGACCGGTTTTCCATCCTTCAGATGAACGAAATGGCGGGTAAAGCCTGTCCAGTCGTCTACGTCCATCAGCAACTCGGTGATCTTGATGCGCGGCAAGTGCATGCCGGTCTGGTCGATCAGCGTTTGCGCCGCTTCGGGAACAACGGCATCAAGCGGCGTGATCTTCAGGCCGGAGTCGGTGATGATGGCGTCCGGCAGTTCGTTGGCCAGCGCCAAACGATTGACCGTAGCCAGTTGTTCTTCCAGCAGGTGCAAGCGCTCATGCAGGTATTGGTCGCAGTCCGGGTTCACTGCAATCGGCAACGTTTTCGCTTGCTTGAGTGTGACGAACTTCTCGACTGGCAGCAGGTATTCGTCAAAGTCGCGGAACTGGCGGGAGCCTTGCACCCATATATCTCCAGAGCGAAGCGAGTTCTTCAGTTCCGATAGGGCGCAGATTTCATAAAAACGACGGTCGATTTCACCATCGGTGAAGACCAGTGATTTCCAGCGAGGTTTGATGAAGGCAGTCGGCGCGTCCGCCGGCACCTTTCGTGCGCTGTCGGAATTCATGCCGCGCACCACTTCAATGGCGTCCAGCACGGCCCGCGCCGCTGGTGCTGCGCGCAGCTTGAGCACATCCAGGAATTCCGGCGTGTAGCGGCGCAGCGTATTGAATTGTTCACTGACCAGGTGCAGGTGATCGAACGACTCGGCTTGGGCAAGCTGATCGGCATCGGTAATGCTTTGCGTGAAATCATTCCAAGGGATGATCGTCTCGATGGCAGCGTACGGATCGGTGCCGGACTGTTTGGCCTCCAGCAAGGCATGGCCGATCTTGGAGTACAGCCGTACCTTGTCGTTGATCGCCTTGCCCTGTTTTTGGAACTGCTGTTGATGTTTGTTCTTGGCGGTACTGAAGAGCTTGACCAGAATCCTGTCATGTAGATCGACCACCTCATCCGTCACCGTGGCTGTGCCCTCCAAGGCCAGTGCGACCAGGGTGGCATAACGCCGCTCACTCTCGAACTTGGCAAGGTCTTGCGGCGTCATCTGCCCGCCTTCCCGTGCCATTTTCAGAAGGCGATTCTGGTGGATGTGGCGGCCGATACCCTCTGGCAGAGACAGTTCCTGGAATGCCTTCAGACGTTCAATGTGCTCCAGCATGTGTCGGGAGTTCGGCTTGACAGGGGATTGGCGTAGCCAAACCAACTTGGTGATATTGCTCTCCGGTTTTATCTTCAGCAGATCGTCGAGCCGGCGCCGATGCCGTGCCGTCAGCGGTTCGGTTAATGTCCGATAGATGCGCCGGTTGGCACGCGTCACGGCTTCTGCGCTGGCCCGCTCGACAACGGTCAGTGCCGGCAGAATGATTTGCCGCTGCCGTAGTGTTTCCAGCGCTTGAGCGGCGAGCACCAAGCCCTTGTCGGTCTGCATGGCCAGATCGGTTAGACCACGTACCAGAAAGCGGAAGTCAGACAGGCCAAACGGTGATACCCCGAGATAGGCGCGCAGCTCCTGGAGATGTTCGCGCCGTGTTTCATCGCGCTCGCCGTATTTAGCCCACGCGCTGGTCTCAACTCGAACTTGGCGGGCAACCCATTGGATGACAGGTTCCGCTACCACCAAGTCGCTGGCCAGCGCATATCCTGGATAACGCAATAGGCA
Organism: Marinobacter sp. H13; assembly: GCF_059072335.1. Classification (NCBI taxonomy): domain Bacteria; kingdom Pseudomonadati; phylum Pseudomonadota; class Gammaproteobacteria; order Pseudomonadales; family Marinobacteraceae; genus Marinobacter; species Marinobacter sp. H13. The sequence continues at coordinate 5,122 of NZ_JCACRU010000009.1, forward strand.
GAGCTGCACCGCAAAACCGAGCCGGTTCGCATCGCCCCGGCGTTGCCGAATCAGCGCCACATCGGTTTCGTTAAAAGTGTAGTAGCGGATCAAGTCATCTTGGCTTTCAGGTAGAGCCAACAAGCCCGTCCGTTCAGTCGCGGAAAGTATTGAGCGACGCGGCATGGTCAGTCGTCCGTTCTCAGGTATTGATACAAGGTCTCCCGGCTGATGCCAAAGATGTGCGTCTGAATCGCTTTCGACTTCAGCAGGTTAGTGTTTCGAATGTCAGGAATCGTCTGCACGGCCACCACCTCCCAGCTTTTCCCGGATACGCATAATGGACTGGCGGGTTGTGCCATAGTCGCGAGCCAATTGTGCAACCGATACACCCATCGCAAGGCGTTGCATGACTTCGGCTTGCCGCTCCTTGGTCAATGCCGGCGGGCGGCCCATTACTTTGCCTTCGGCGCGTGCACGAGCCATTCCGGCATGCGTTCGCTCAATCAACAAATCTCGTTCGAATTCCGCCACCGCAGTTAATACGCCCATTGTCATTTTTCCGGCAGGGCTCGTCAGATCAACACCGCCGAGCGCCAAGCAATGAACGCGGACACCATCAACAGCGAGCCGCTCGACCGTTGAGCGCACATCCATGGCGTTACGACCCAGCCTATCGAGTTTTGTCACGATGAGTACATCGTCAGGCTCCAATCGATCAATCAAACGGGAGAACTGTGGCCGCTCGCTGGCAGCTACGCTTCCGCTAATACTTTCGGTGACGATACGCCGCTCGTTGACCGAGAAGCCGGCCGCTTCAATTTCATGAATCTGGTTGTCGGCATGTTGCTCACTCGTACTGACTCGAGCATAGATGAATGTGCGAGACATATTCGGTAGCCACCAATGTGTACGGAATGGAAGTACTTATTGTAGATCATGTCCGAAACAATCAATGACTAATTTACGGACCCCCTCTGTGAGATGGGTACTAAACCGATCGTTTCCGTACATAAATGCACATCTATCAGGCAGAAATCGGCCACAACCGGCCGGCCAGCTTCTCTCAACAACGGACATTCGAGCGGCGGCTCCGCTCCGAAATCGGCCAGATACTTACTTCAGGACGTCGGTCATTCCAGTCGTTCGGGTGGCCGAATTTGGCGGGCTGCTATGTATCGCAACCCGCCATTTATCAATCAGCCCAAGGCCAGCCTGACCAGCTCGGCCAGCGAAGTGGTGGGACGGTCGATCAAGGCGCTTAATTGCCGACTGTCGTCGAACAACCCCCCCTTTGATGCACCGACGTCAGATTCGGCCAGTAGCGTCGCCAGGAAATCCGGCAGGCCGGCACCGAGCAAGGCGGTCTTGAATTCGCTTTCCGGCAAATCCTGATAAGCGACGATTTTTCCAGATTGGCCAGCTATTTCGGCAGCCAGTTCGTCCAGCGTGTAAGACTCGTCACCGGCCAGTTCGTAAATACGCCCAGCCTGGTTTTCCTGCGTCAGCACGGTGGCGGCCGCTTCGGCGAAATCGGCCCGTGCCGCCGAAGCAATCCTCCCCTGCTTGGCGCTACCGAGCACCACACCGTATTGCAGCGCGGTGGGAATCCCGGCCGTGTAGTTCTCGGTATACCAGCCGTTGCGCAGAATGACCGCTGGCAGACCTGAAGCGCGGATCAGGCTTTCCGTTTCTTTATGCTCGGCCGCCAGCGGCAAGGGCGAAGTGTCGGCATGCAGGAGGCTGGTGTAGGCCAGCAGACCGACCCCGGCCGCCTTGGCCGCATCGATCACGGCACGATGTTGCGGCACGCGGCGGCCAACCTCGCTGGCCGAAATCAGCAGCAGCTTGTCAGCTCCTTTGAAGGCCGCAATCAGACTGGCCGGCTGATCGTAATCGGCCTGACGGACCTGGACGCCACGTGCGGCCAGATCGGTGACTTTCTCGGGATTCCGCACGGCAGCAACGATTTCACCGGCCGGCAATTTTTTCAGCAGGGCTTCGACAACCAGTCGACCGAGTTGGCCAGATGTTCCAGTAACGACGATCATGATTGAATTTCCTTTATTTCGTTGAGGGGAAGCTGCAGAATAGCAGCAACACTAACGTTTAGTAAGTACGCACTTAAAGGTAAGTACAAAATGCATAACTCCGATGAAACCCCCACACCTACACTCTCCGACCGCATGAGGCACGGCGAACTGTTTTCGGAAAAATGTCCGTCACGCGAGGTCTTGAAACACGTCGCCAGCCGCTGGGGCGTGCTGTTGCTCGTTGCCCTGCTCGGCGGAACCCAGCGCTTCAGCGACCTGCGGCGCAAGGTGAACGGGATCAGCGAAAAAATGCTGGCCCAGACCCTGCAACTGCTGGAAGGCGACGGCTTCGTCGAGCGCATTTCCTATCCGGTGGTACCTCCCCATGTTGAATACCGGCTGACAGCTCTGGGCGGGGAGATCGGTCTGAAGGTGGCGGCATTGGCAGACTGGATCGAGGTGAAACTACCGGAGATTTTAGCGGCGCAGCGGCTAAATGGCAGCGAAAATCAGGGCAATTTGAATTGAGGTGCCATTACTTCTGACAGGTTCTGCTATCTGACCCAGGATGTTTTCGTGGTCGAAAGTAACGAAACTACTCGCTGGCAGCTGACGTCGGTTCTGAATGGCTGCTTCCCTATCCAGCGAATGCGAACTCTCGGCCAGTTGCCGACCTTCTATCTCTCCACATAGCCGCCATTTGGACGACCGCTGCGCTTCTGAATCTGCCGGAAGGCCAATGCAAACTAATCGGCATTGCCGCTGTTCAGTAGTATGTTCGTGGCAGTCAGCAATGCGCCGGATACCTCACGGTCAGTACCAAAACTCGGCGAACGGCAGCTGCGAATGAGCACTCAGTGCCCAATGTTTGCAGCGGTCACTGAAAATGGCTTGCGGGCGCTTTTCGTCGATCAGGCGGGCGGCCAGCCGAGCTAGTTTTGTCCTGAAGGAGGACTCCACCAAGGAGCGAGTTGCGCTTGCAGCCTTGATGCCGGATCAGGGCATCTGGTTTCACGACCACGCAGAAGAGTCACTTCGGCTGATTGCATCGACCCAGTTAAGCAACGCTGCTGCAATGGTTGCCGGGTGTCAGCTACCCGGAGCTGGAGCTGATCGCCAGTCTCAGGCGCTGCCCGTTGAGCTGCGCGATACCTTGGTGCCGGCTTCATTTCGAAGATTTCACCAGCAACCCTGGCACGCAGATCAAGCAGATTGCTCAGATTCACCAACTCCCTGCCGACCGTCGCGGAAGGCTCGCCTGTACGAAGATGGCGACGTGTGCACCTGGTTCGAAAAATATTGGCGTAGCGATAGCGCTGTGCCAAAGCCTACTTCTGCCGCAACCCGCTCAATCGGCATATCCGTTGTCTCCAATAACTGCTGCGCTCTCGCGATACGCTCGAAAGCCAGCCACTTGACCACGGTCGTGCCAGTGGCCTCACGAAATCGCCGGGTAAAGGTTCGCCGACTCATCCGCGCTATATCGGCCAGCACATCCAAAGACAGTGGCTCTGAAAGATGCTCTCGCGCCCACTGAAGCACACCCGGCAGGCGGCTCTCGCTGGGCAGAATCGGCACCGGCTGTTCGATGTACTGCACCTGTCCACCTTGGCGATGCGGCGGCGTCACCAGCAGCCGCGCCACACGATTTGCAACATCGGCCCCGTGGCGCTGGCGCACGAGGTTTAGACAGCAGTCAATCGCGGCCACCGTCCCGGCAGAGGTGATGACATCGCCGTCATCGATATAAAGCACGTCGGGATGGAAGTCGGCCTTGGGAAAGCGCTGGGCGAAAAGCTCCCGGCAAGCCCAATGGGTGGTCGCACGCCGTCCATCGAGCAGGCCCGCATCCCCCAACACGAAAGCGCCCAGACAGAGGCCAACAACCTGAGCACCGCTGGCATTGGCTTGTTGCAATGCATCCGTCAACGCAATGGGGGCGACGTGTTCCGGGTGATTCCAGGCGGGGACGATGACGATATCGGCCTTGGCCATTACCCCCAGGCCATCGGGCACCTCGATCTCTATACCCTGATCGCTGCGTATGCGGCCAGGCGTGGGTGCGCAGTACCGCACTTCGTAAGGCGGCAGGCCGCTGGGCGCAGGTTTGATGCCGAACACCATACCGGGCACCGAGAGATGGAACAGGCTGACGCCTTCGAAGGCGAGGACAGCGACACGGATGGGCTGCATGAAACCTCCAAATACAGAAAAAGCATTTTGGCCCGATTGTATCGAAAATAGTTATTCGGGCCAATGGTGCGTTATTCCTCCTTTCGCGAAAATTCAACCAGCGCATCACCGAAACCATCTCGGCTCACCTTCACCCCCACAAAAATCATCAACTGAAATAAAGAGGCAATCCATGAACAAACGTGCAATCGTCGTCGTAGACCTTCAAAACGAGTACCTTCCCACTGGCAAGCTGCCACTGGTCGGGATCGAACCTGCCCTGTCAAACGCTGCCCGCATCATTTCCTCGGCGCGAGCCAAGAGCGAATTGCTCATCCATGTCCGGCATGAGTTCGCAACACCCGATGCGCCTGTTTTCGTGCCGGGAAGCGATGGCGTGCAGATCATCCCCGCCGTCGCCCCGATCGCCGGTGAACCGGTCGTCCTCAAGAACTACCCCAACTCGTTCCGCAACACGGGTCTGAAGCAGATGTTGGACGAACAGGGCGTCACAGAACTGGTAGTGATTGGTGCGATGAGCCACATGTGCGTGGAAGCCACCACCCGCGCCGCCGCCGACTTCGGCTACCCCGTTACGGTGGTGCACGATGCCTGCGCAACGATGGATCTCCAATTTGGCGCAACGGTAGTGCCTGCAGCCCAGGTGCATGCCACCGCGATGGCGGCGCTGGCATTCGCGTACGGCACGATCACCAGCACAGCCGAGTACCTGGCGCAGATCTGAGTGCGAACCGTTAAACCAAGCAATTTTCTCCGGAGCACAAAAATGAAATCACCCCTATCTTTAAGCACCACATGCAGCCTGATGTGTGCACTGCTGCTCGGCGTCGGCATTGCCGGTACGGTTCAAGCGCATGAAGCCGGTCACACCCACCCTGTCAAAGCGAAAGCTGCTTCCCACAAGGTGGATTTTCAATTGATCCGCAATGCCACGATGAAACTCACCTATGCAGGCACCACCTTCCTGATCGACCCCATGCTGGCTGTCAAAGGTGCCTACAAAGGCTTTGATGGCACGCCGCGAAGCGAATTGCGCAATCCGCTGGTTGATCTACCGGTGCCGATTACCGACGTACTCAAAGCCGACGCGATCATCCTGAGTCATATTCACGAAGACCACTGGGACCCGGCCGCGCGCTATCTGGTGCCGCGTACGATGACCATTTTCACCCAGGATGAAAAGGATGCAGCCAAGGTGCGCGAGGACGGTTTCACCGATGTACGCGTACTTACCGAAGAGGGTCTGGATTTCAAGGGTACCCGCCTGATCAAAACTCTCGGCAAACACGGCAGCAACCACTTCTTTGCCGTACCTCAGTTGGCCGAGCTTCTCGGCGACGTGATGGGCATCGTGTTCCTGCGCCCGAACCATCCCACCGCCTATGTGGCTGGCGACACCATATGGAACAAGAACGTCGAAGATGCTCTCGCCCGCTATCAACCCGATGTTGTGTTCCTCAACACCGGATACGCCCAGGTCAATGGTTTCGATGGATCCATCATCATGGGCAAGGACGATGTGGCGCGCGCCTACCGGTTCTCGCCCAAGGCCAGTATCGTCGGCATTCACATGGAATCAGTTAATCACGCCATGCTCACGCGCCAGGAATTGCGCACCTTTATCGACGCGCAGAAACTGGATAAGCGGCGAGTCTTGGTACCCAACGATGGGCAGAGCTATCGATTCTGAACAGCGCACTGGCGCAATTGTCTTCACCCAATGCTTTAACCAAGGAGTGCACCGTGAGCAATATTGACATCGCAAAAACCTACATCAAGGCCGTACAGACCGGCGACCAAGCCACACTGGGGAGCATCATTTCGCCCGATGTAATTTGGCACCAGCCGGGCAACAACCAGTTTTCCGGTGTGCACCGTGGCATGGCTGTGGTCGGGCCGATGCTGGGCAAGATGATGGAAACGTCGAATGGAACGTTCGCGATCACTCGTGCCGACCACTACATGGCCAATGGTGACTGGGTGGCTATCACCCTGGAGTTCGGTGGCGAGGCAAATGGCATCAAGCTCAAGCAACCCGGTGTGGACCTGATCCGCATCGAAGGGGGCAAAATCGTTGAGGTTCGCCTATTCTCCAGTGACCAAGCTCAAGAAGACGCGTTCTGGGGGCGTTGATCCGTGGCGCATTGCACTGCCCGTGCCGAAGCAATTGGCACGGGCGGGTGTTTAGCGAATCTTCATTGCGCAATGTTCCTTTTAACAACGAGATTGGCCACAAAAATCTGAACGACCTCGCTGAGGTTTTTGAAGGTGCTTATACGAGCCTTGACCATGCCTTGTTCCGGCCTGGATTTAGACGGGCGCACCTCAAGAATCTCGATTTCCAGATAGAGCTCATCATCGGCTCGAACCGGTTGGTACCACTTCAGTTCATCCAAGCCAGCACCGATGATTCCGCCTGCGGGCTTGAATTCACTTTCGAAAAACAGTCGCATGGTTGCGGCGGCGGTATGCCAACCGCTGGCTGCCAGACCTTGAAATAGAGTCGCCTTCGCAGCTTCTTCATCCAAGTGAAAAGGCTGTGGATCAAATTCGGCAGCGAAGCGCTTGATAGCGGTTGCATCCATCAAAAAACGGCCTGAGCCAAAACGTTGCCCTGCCTTAAGGTCATCAAGATAGTGAATTGTGTTCATGTTAGTTACTACCTACGGCAAAGGATTTGAATCCGTTGTTCTCCTCATCGCCCTTCAAAGCAGTTTGCTGCCCGTCATCAATGAGGAGAACGATCATTAGCGAACTTTTGCGCTGTCAGTCCAGACCAGCGAAATTTGGCTTCCGCTTTTCCAGGAATGCCGCGAAAGCCTCCCGGGCGGCAGAACTCTTTGTCCGCATCACAAAAGCTTCAGCTTCCAGTTTGATGCGCTCTAGCACCTCATCGGGATTCTTGAGCAAGGCTTTGGTCCGCAGGATGGCACCTTGTGGCAGTTGTGTCAGACGGATCGCCTGCGCCAACGCGAAATCCAGCACGGGCTGATCTGAAATTACGCGATTGACGAGACCTGTCGCCTGCGCCTCATGGGCGGACAGCGAGTCGCCCAAAAGTAGGATCTCGGATGCCCGTTGGTGACCGACGAGCCGCGCCAAGAGCAGCGTGGATGCCCCTTCGGGGACCAGTCCCAGGGCAACGAATGGAAATGAAAACCGTGCGCTGTCTTGCGCAAAAACCAGGTCGCAGTGAAACAACATCGTGGCACCAATCCCGACCGCAAGTCCATTGACAGCCGCGACCACCGGCTTTTTCACCTGGACGAGTGCATTCAGGAAGCGAAATGGCGGTGCATCCGCATTCTCCGGGGGGAAGTTCAGGAAGTCCTCAAGGTCGTTCCCTGCCGAAAAGGCGTTTCCTGCCCCCGTGAGCAGGATCACACTGACCGACTGATCCGCATCGGCCGCGACCAATGCCTCGCGCAATTGGTGATACATCGCCCCGGTAAAGGCATTTTTCTTATCCGGTCGGCTCAGCTCAATAATCTGAACACCACGCTCATGTGAAATCTTAATCATCTTTTTCTCCTTGTTCGATCAAACAACATTTGAATCCGCAGTGATCAGACGAAGCCCGTCGTCGTAGTTCGCAAGACTTGGAAACGGGAGGGGGATAGCCTCGTCGACCGACCGAATACGACTTCTCCATACATCCAGAACCTGGTGACGCGCCTCGTCGGAGATGTAGGGGACGTGCCAGCCAGTGAATGGAGGTAGCACCTGTAGTCCCGCATAGGCCAGCGTGCCCTGCAAGAGATGTTTCAGCATGTCGTCGATTGGACCGTGGATTCCCTGCGTACCGAACATGTGCTCCTGGCCGCCCAGCGTGAGGCCGACCAGAGCGCGGCGCCCCACCAGTCCGCCACGGTCATAGAAGCGCTTGCCTCCGTAGACCTGGCCCGATACGAACACACGGTCAATCCAGCCCTTGAGGATGGCCGGCGTCGAGTACCAGAAGACCGGAAAGACCAGCACGAGCAGGTCGCACCAAAGGAGTTTGTCGAGCTCGGCGCGGATGTCGGCACTGAGCGTGCCGGTGTTGAGCCCGTGCCGCTGCTCAAGTGCGTATGTGCAGTAATCGGCATCGGCGCGATCGCCAAAGTCGGCCACCGAGGCCACTGGCTGAAAGCCCATGGCATACAGATCCGACACCTGGACCTCGTGGCCCTGCCGTTCGAACTCCTCGACCGCAGCCGACTTCATCGCCGTACAGAACGACTTCGGCTCGGGATGCGCGTGGACAATGAAGACTCGCAAGATTTGATTCCTTTGTTTGATCAATCACGCCCTCGCCGAAGACAGCGCGGGTGATGAACTTCTGATGGCAAGTGCATCGCTCTACCCAAAAGCGAAACGAATACGACGAAGGGCAGTTTAATGACGCCACTTGATGGTGTAGAGTGGCGAAACTGACTATTTCTATGCGATTTCCGCCACACCATGCCTCGCGCTGCAATCCTTACATTCGATGGGTGCTATGTCTCCAGCGCCGGCGGCTTTGCCGATATCCTGCAGATCGCAAACTCGCACCTGCGGCGTCAGCAAGGCGCGGCCGCTGCACAGTTCGAATGGCACTTCGTTTCCTCATCGGGGAATCCCATCGTGGCAAGCAATGGTCTGCAATTGCAGACGCAAAAACTGGAGCCGCGCGAGCGCTACGATCTCGTCTTCATCCCCAGCCTGCACTACGGGGGCCAGCGCCAGTTCGATCAGATCCTCGACCGGTTAGCCGATACCTCCGACTGGCTGGTTGCCCAGTGGTGCGCCGGGGCGTGGATCGCCGCGAACTGCACCGGTACGTTCATCCTGGCGCAGACCGGGCTGCTCGACGGCAGAACGGTGACGACGACCTGGTGGCTGGAACGCCAGTTCCGCGCCAGGTACCCGAAGGTGGATCTGCAAATCCGCTCCGTGATCACCGAATCGGATCGGCTAGTCTGCGCGGGGGCTTCGGCGTCATACCTGCTACAGGCCATCCGTATCATCGAGCGCTTTTCGGGGCCGGCCATCGCTTCGCAGACCGCCAAGAGCTCGCTAATTGACGTGAGCCAGACCAGCCAGGTTCCCTACCTGCCATTGCTGGCAGAGAGAGCGCACTCGGATTCTTTGGTGGAGCGTGCGCAGCATTGGCTCCAGAGCAACATGACCGAGGAACTGCGGATCTCCGAGCTTGCGGAAGCATTAGCAATCAGTGATCGCACACTTATCCGTCGGTTCAAGGCGGCACTGGACCAGACACCGCTGGCATATCTGCAGGATCTTCGGCTCGAGGCTGCCCGAGCGCTACTTGAAACGGGTGACCTGAGTGTGGAAGTCATAAGCGGCGAAGTTGGCTACAACGACACCAGTTCGCTTTCTCGGCTCTTTCGGCAACGCATTGGCATGAGCCCTGGGGCGTATAGGCGCCGGTTCCAGATCAAGTCGGTGCCTTGACTGCATGATAGGTAAACAAGCTCTATTAAAGATTCAGCCGGCGAATCAGGTTCCACGATTAGCTAGCCGCTCCCAAAGGATCGTAGACCGGCCCGCTCTGAAGCTGCCTTGACCCTTGCAATCCGGAACGATCGGAGTGGGTGCCAGCTCACACAATCGGCCAGGAGCGGTCAGTAGATATGCGATATGATTTCCTTGTTACTACACATCAAGGTTATCAATTTTGGCCTTATACAACTCTACGAAGCCAGCCACCTCATTCGATAAAACAAAATTGGGAAAAACGGATGCCCAGCGACTCGGTGAAGCCGGGCTGCTTATCGGGTGTGTTGCTGGACTGGTTCTCACGATGCACTCAATAGCTACTTATCAGCCTCTAAAAGGGATTGAGTATCTGGAGCGATATATTTTTTGGCCTGTGGTGCTGTTTCTCGTGGTAAGTTTCCTTGCTTTAGGTCTTCGAGTGCTGCACCTCGCCATATTCCGTGAATGGCTATCACCCTTGTCAGAAAGCTCCTTTCGAGAAAGAAGCATAGGAGTTCGTAAGCTCTCAAAAAATGCCTACATCTTCGTACTTCTTATCGCAGGTTCGGTAGGAGCGTATTTCGCCACGACAAATTTCCTGATGCTCGTCACAGGTCAAATTTTTGTCGCCTTACAGAATCGTTAATGCCCGCTTTGGGCACTGAATAGACTGTCACATCAGATGACATTGGCCTAGCGTACGATAATTTCCTAATTCTGTGTCTGCCCCATAGTGAAAACCTCACCATGACTGGGCTGGGCGCTCCACTTGTTGGCTAGCCACTTCATCACTTCGCGTTGTTTAGCAGATATCCCGGCCAAAATATTCACCCCTTGTACTCACAAGCAGTTGCATGGTCGTACATTTTATCAAATACGATGTCATCGAGATTCTGAAGAGGAAACGAGCTCTCATACAGAATTTCGTCTTTTAGAAAGCGATTAAAGCTAAGGGTTAACTGTTTGCTGTCCATTAGCTCAGTCAGGAAGACATTGAGCGCCGGCGCAGTTCGGGAAGTGGGTTTGCGCTGAAACCACATTTTTGTCACCAGTCGATCAATTGGCCAATCAGACCAGGAAGCATCCATATATTCCGAATCATAAAACTTCCGGCCACCATCGAAGGAATGTTTACGCACGATCATTCCTTCTTTGTAAAGGTCGACCAGGCCCGGTGTATTTAGAAATTTGTCGGTGCCTTCGTTTTCACCTTTTGGTAGATAATGAGTGACCATCCACAATGCTTTGTTGGAACTATTGCACTGCACTGTGATCACCAGCTCCTCACCGCTTTTGCGTTTAAACTTGGCGATATGAGATGCCGGTGAATACCATTCACCATAGGGACTGGACGCTGTAACCGGAAGAGGTAAGACGATTGCGAATGCTGCGAAAAGAGATAGAAAAATACGGCTCAGGCTCATTATTGGAATGCCTCAAGTCTGGTGGTTTGTTTTGTTGCTGCAGTGAAAGGATTGCGCAGGGGCCTTCTATTAGGTTCCACTGCATCATTCATCGAAAAACTTCGATTTTGGCCTCAGGTATTCCTCAATCGTGGGCTTTTCGGCCGTAGGCAGATCTGACGTTGAGACCAACTTATCGCCGTTGGCATCGCCCTTACCCACTTTTTTGCGACCCTTTTTCTTCGCTCGTTTGGACCCGGCTCTCTTGGTGGGGTGTCCCGCCCGAGCATAACCAGTTCGTTCCTTGTCGTCTTCCTCCAGCTCGGAATACGGGGCAGCAGATCCGGGGCCCTGGTTGATCGCAGGGAACGGCGTAATCGGCCCTTCACCCTCTTCTGCCTGATCCTGATCTTTCCCTGACCTTTTCACTGACAACTTTTCCCGGAAATTCAGAGATTGGTTCCGGGTGGCGACGTACCAGTTCGACAAAATGGACGCCACGGCGCCAACCGTCACAATCAGACCCGAAAACCAGTGCGGTGGCAGGAAGAAGAATACGATGACAAAAAAAGCCGTTGATAGGGCGACCCGTGTCAGGGGAACTCGAAGGACGCCCGCGAGAATGACCAGGTTAAATAAGATGGCGACAATCGCGGAGCAAAAGAAGACCAGCTCAATCATCAGATCAGTCCATACAGGAATGCCATTGTCACGACTGGCAGAATCAACATCAGGCTTAACAAGGGGGTGATGGCCCGAATAGCGGTCTTTTCATCTTCATAGGCCCGGGTAACACGCCCAATGACATTGGCAAAGGCAAAACCGATCAAACCGATGAAGATGAGGATGCCGAACTTCATCAGCGCCTCTGTTTCACCGGAGATAACCATGCCAGCAAAGACGCCAGCCATGACGCTCAAGGCGATCACAGCGAGATATGTCGGGATTACTTTTTTGAGTTGAAACTTCACGGTTACCTCCTCAGATCATGCCGAAATGATAACATTACTTTCATTTCTGGACAAGTTGCAAGGGAGGCTAAAGACGCTTAGATCACGTTAAAGACCTTCGAACCCGAGCTGGTTTTCACTATCGCCAGCAACGCCTTTCTGGGATTTCTGTGCGGCTTGTTTCTGCTTTTCAGTGGACGGCATTGGAGAGGGTTTGGGAGGAGCGACGGCACTTTCTCGGACGCCACTTCCTGCTGCAAAGGCGTTGTATTGCTCCACGGTTTTGAGAATCGCCTGGCCACCCTGGTCATCGGAGACGAAACTGATGTCGATATCCGGGAACGAAATCCGCACTCCAGGCGGTACCGGGGAGGACTGAGCGGTCACAGGCGGTGCAAGTTCATGGGTTTCTTCGTCTAAGACCAGTTGCAGGTGATCGGTGTTATCCGGACCCCAGGCAATACGTCCAATTGGTGATCCGTCGACAAGGAATCGACACCCGCTACCATGCCATTGCTTCATATTGACCTCACAGACGTCATTGCCGGGGCACAGACTCTTATTAGCCCCGAATGCTGACGATTTCCTTTGGAATCACCACCGGTTGTTTTTCTACGACTTGGACTAGCGGGGGCATTTGAACAGAAACTTACGGTTTCACCCTCGCGGATCCTCCTCAAACCGTAAATTCCTGCGCAATCTTCCCCCTGCCCATTTACGGCCGTGGGTTGAGATCGAGCGGATACTTCATTAAATCCAGATAATCCCAGTTATTGCGGCATACCCAATTCATCACAGTCCCCGGTGGATCCGGGTTCTTGGTAAAGGTCTTCACTGCGCTTTCATACTGTTCTAAAGAACAACTGTCCTCACCAAATTGTTCCTGGTTGGTGCGTAGTCCCGCTAGGTCATGGGCCTCAAATTGGGAGCGAAAGGCTGTAACGGTTTGATCCGGATTGATGGCGAAGAAAAAGTAATCCTGGGTATCCAGCATGGTTTCAATCACCGCCTGGATGATTGGATTACCGGCTGGCACCAAGCCGTGATATGTGGCATGGCCATAGAATTCAAACCCAAAGTGAAGCACCTTGTACTGGCTTGTTCCAAGCACTGAATGGCCGAAGTTCATACCTTGCATTGTTACCTGGTTCGGAATTGGTTTCTCTGGCCTTACCGCAATAAAACCGCACTTTTCTTTCCGGTCCTCCACATAACCCAATGCGAAACAAGGCGCTTGCGCGGCCATAAGATCACGGATCAACAATTGATTGACCGTAAGGCGTGGAAGGTAGTTGTGGACTTCGCCCATCTATTTCGTTTCCTCATGTTTGATAAAGTAGGTACCGTTAGGCAATACATGCTTGTACGGCAGTAGGGAAATATGAGCCAGCAGGTTGTCATCCACTGTCTCACCCTGATTTCTGAGTTCATCGACGATGTTGCTGATCCTGGAGGTGTTCCAGTACAGAATGGCGTTGGATACCAGGCTTAAAGCACTTGCCTTATTCATGATCTCCAGGTAATCACCGGTAGTGAATTCACCTTGGTTGGCAAAGAAGATCCAGCGCGGCAGATTGTGCCGGTATTCCCCTTTGTTGAGCTGGAGCTGAACCGTGCGGCGCAAATCCTTGTCCGTAATGTAGCGCAGGATGTATTCAGTTTTGATGATCCTGCCCAGGTTGGTGAAGGCTTTCGCCAGACGGTCAGAGGGAAAGCTGTTGGTCAGCCGCTCCACGATCACATGTGCCGGTGCCGTGCGTTCCTTTAGCGACGTGGCAACATGAATCATTTCATCCCATTGCTCCTCAACAATATCCAGATCCGCCGTCTTGTTCAGTAAAGGCGTGAATATGCCGTAATTGACGTTACGCTCCACCCGGTAGAGCTGTTGATCCTTGAGGTCGCGGATCCGGGGCATGAAGTAGTACCCCAGCAAATAGCACAAGGCGAAGATAATTTCGGTGTAGCCGTGGGTATCGGTGGTGTGCTCCCTGATCTTCAGAATGGTATTGTTTTCCAGTATTCCATCGAGGACATACAGGGCTTCCCTGGGATTACAGGAAATGGCCTTGGTGCTGTATACCGAGTATTGATCGGACACATGGGTGTAGATGCCGATCGCTTTCTCATAGTAGCCGTAGTATCGGGGATAGTACGCCGCCAACAGGCTATCAGCCCGGATCCGGAAGCGCTGCGCATCCGATGATGACACCTGGCCGGATCCGTGCACCTCACTAAACGGCAATTGGTGATGCTGGTTCACAATTTCGGCGCTGGCCGCCGTAATGGTTTCCTCGCGCACGTAGAACTGCAAGACGTGGCGCAGCATATCCACTGAGACATCATCAACGCTTGCACTCATGGCCACGACACCGAGATTGGTGGCCTGGGAAATCAGGGCCGAAATCAGCGTTTTATAGAAATTCTTGGGCCTGGAGTGATGTTGCTGCACCGGGATAAAGTGCCGGGTGAAATTGGTTTCCCTGTCCACCTCCATCAGCAATTCTTCAATGCGAATCGTGGGCATACTGGCATCGATGACCTTCTGGAGTTTCTTCACCGCCTCAGGGATTTCTGCCTTGTCATCGCGCTTCAGTTTAAGGTTGCCATCCTTGATGTCGGCAAAGGTGTCCAGGCCGAAACGCTTGTCCGCTTCCCCCACACTTTGGTGGAATTGCAGAATCAATTGCGCTTTCACCTGGTCTTTGAACGGTTGCTGTAGGTCTTCATAAGCGGCTTCGCGGGTGTCCTCCCAGCGGTGCTGATTCAGCATCAGATCCCAGAAAGACACGTGCTGTTTGCTTTTGGGTACAAACAGATCCCCGGAGCGCAAGGCCTCCTTCATGGCCATAGCCACGCCCAGTTCCCAGGCGTTGCGCTGGATCTTGCCGTTTTTGCCTTTCAAGCAGCGCCGCAGCTCCTTGGGAATGAAATACGTGGGCACGTCATCAGGCAGGTTTTTCAATTCACCGGAATCAAGTTGGCGAATCAGTTGTATGGAGTTCAGAAGGGGTTCGGTACCGGGTTTGGCTTGGAACGGCAGAAGTAGGAATTCCGGGAAATACTTGCGTAAACTGGGATAGCGAGCCAGCAGCAAATCACCATAGCCGCGCTCTTCCAGGCGCTTGAAGATATGTAAATCATCCACGGACTCCAGCAGTTTCTTTTCATCAATGCGTTGCCACAGATCCACCTTGTTCAACGGCCTGTCATCCGGCCAATCCAGAATCAGGTGGGTTGCATCCAGCACCGTATCAATGGCTTTCTTCTGGCGCTTGCGAAATTCGCGGTGCTTTTTCTCGTGAACCTGCTTGCCTTTGCGCAGCATGTCCAGGATGTACTGGTCGTGCATCTTCACCAAATGATCCAGCAGTACCTTGCGCGTTTCCAGCAAGAAACACAGCATCAGTGAATAGCGCTTGTTATCCTTGAACCGTTTGATGTCCTTGGCGTTATAGCGACGTGCCAGTTTGTAGAGGTAATCCATAAAGGCCGGATCCACGATTCGGGATTCAATGGCATCGATGCCAGTACCATCGAGAGACCAGTAACGCTCCAGGTAGCTTTGAATCGACGATATGGTGGCCGAGGGCGGATATTCTTTCAGAAGGTAGAACAGCGATCGCTGATCACCTGGCACAGCGATCAATAGCTCATCGATGGCCTGTCGGATTTCCACTGATAGTTGCCGGTAAAGCGACTCAAACAATCGCTCATGCACCTCGGAGCAAACGCTGATAATCAAGCGTTCCATAACACTTGGCCCCGGCAGGATCACCTTGGCGGCCAGCAGATATTGCTCTGCGCGTAGAAACAGCTCATCCGGTAAGAAGCCTTGCTCCGCCTGTTTGGAGAGCCACTTTTCAAGGCTAGCTTGGGCGGTGTCGTCGTATTTGGAAAAGCCCAGATAAGTCAGGATGTTTTTGCGTTGCTCGGAAAAGGTGGCATCCCGCTCCGGGGTGTTGATGGTCAACGATGGCGGCAATTCGAGTTGGCTGTTCAGGTAACTCACAATGCGTGGCGATAGGTCGTTGACCTCCACCAAGAAACGGCCATACAAGCGCACGGCACAAAGCTGAATGGCGATGAATAAGCGAGAGTTGGTGCGGTAGCGATTAACTTCTTTCTTGTCGGCTTCCGACAGCGTCCAGTCCCTGGCCATTTCCTCATCGGAGAAGTCCTGCGGCAATGTCACTGGCTGGTAACGCTGCCGTTGGGTCAGGAACTTCTCTTTGGCAGTCATGAAGAAAATCCTAGACTAATTCTTGAAGGCGATATTCCAAACCCCTTCAAAACGCTTTCTCAACAAGGGTTCCGGGACGTGAGGTGTAAAAGGTGCGTACTTTTTCACGGCCTCGTAAATCTGCTCTTTCTCCTTACCCTTGATCTCCTTTAACAGGCGTACCGCATCCTGAATATCCTTGTCATGACGTGAGGCATGAACCTTGTGGGCCAGGAGCTCTTCCCAGCTCGCAGCTTTTAAGATCAGGAAGGGATGCTGAAAAATAATAACATTGGAGGTAGTTTCCAGGCCGAAAAAACTCACGCTGTCATTGAACCACAGGGATTTTTCATCTGCGGCCAAGCCCATTTCATCACCAACTTGCTTGATCAATTTAATCAACAACTGCTTGTTGGCCGGGTTCGCCGGGAAAATTGCATCGACATCCTGAGTCATGGCCCGTGAGTGAAAATACATCAGACTGATGATGCCCCCACAACAAGTCAGTTCCAACCGCTTATTTTCTTTCTGGAGCAAGTCACCTAAACGTTTAAGCGCTTTGGTTAAAGTCTGAATGCTGATTTGTTTGCCGGTACTGGAATACTGGTACATGTAAAATCCTTATACAAAGAACATGAAGTCGCGCGGTGCAAAAATATTGCGCTTGCTGAAAATGGGCGATACCAAGTCACCCTCGTAAAAATCCCGATATTCTTCCGGAATAACAGAAAATTCTTTTTGTACTGCCGGAATCCGCTGACACCAATCAGGCGCTTGCGCAGGATGAGATTTCGGTGGCTCCGACCAAACCTCGGCCATGCGTTCCAAAAAGCAGGCCTTCAACGCATATTTCAGGGCATCCTTTTCGTGGGGATCCGGCACCTGGGCTAAATCCCACTCCTTCCGCCAGAAGAGCTGCACATCATCCATAAACGCCACAGTGTCATGTTGAATGGCAGATTCACACATGCGATCCAGAATGCCACCAGGTGTTAGAACATCCCGTTTCGGAAGTGCATCTACCTCCAGGGAAACATTCAGGCCCAGCTTGAGCGCCATGTTGACCAGCGCGTCCACGCGAAATTCTCTGGCCTTACCATTAAACAAGGCACTCACCCGTGGCTGGGAAATGCCAAGCCGCTCAGCGGCTTCAATTTGGGTCAAATGGTTTTGAACCAGGGTGTCGCGCACGGCGCGAGCCAGGGTTGCCCGGATTTTCAGATTTTCTACCTGGATGGCTTCATCATTTACGGCCTGCATTGCAGTACCTCCTGCATGTGCTCAATGCCAATTTCACGCATGATACCACAAGAAATATAAACTATACATTTACTTTAATACTTTAAAGGTAAATAAAACCCTCGTTTTATTAACTGATTAGCGCAGGCCTTGAAAGATGTCATTTTCAGAAGACGACTGCACCAATTGACGGGGCGTAACGCCAGGTGTGCAGTCGGCTCCTGACCACGCAATATCAGAAGTCATCTGCACCAATCTCGACTATGCTCAATACTCGTGTGCACCAAAGCGAGGTGTGAGCATGGCGTCAGACACATCATTGATTGCCGAGCAAGGCGTGGCCACCCTGCCCGATGCGGCTTGGGCGCAGGCCCGGCAACGGGCGGAAATCATCGGGCCGCTGGCAGCGCTTGATGTGGTCGGGCATGAAGCCGCCGATGCCGCTGCTCACGCGCTTGGCCTGTCCAGGCGGCAGGTGTATGTCCTAATCCGCCGTGCCCGGCAAGGTGGGGTTCTAGGGATTTTCCCCTCTAAAGTAACATAAATCGCCATACTCACCATATTTAAAGGCATACAAAGGTGGGTTACTTCTCCAAAGTATGGCAAATTATGAGGTTAACAACCCCTTAAACTTAATTTAATTCCTATGGCTATAAAAAACGAACTATCAATTCTTACCAAAGCTGAGCAGCTTGATCTATATTCTCCGCCGCTATTATCACTTGAACAACAACGATTGTATTTTACGCCAAACGAGATCGAGTTAACAGAGTTGAAAAGTATTCGCCTAAGGAACCACCGATGCTATTTCATTGCGTTATTAGGGTATTTTAAGTCTAAGCCTGTGATTCTTTCACCTAGCTTTAACCTCATCTTTGACGATATGCAGTTTATTTCAACGCAAGTTCAAGGAGGCAAAGGGATCAGGCCTTTCAGCATTAATAAGATGCAGCGTGACCGTATATATCAAAGAATACTGAGGTTATTAAACTATCAGAAATGGGACGAAAGTCTGCACTTTGCGCCGCTGTACGAACATCTTGTTATGGTCGGCAAAGCTTGGCTTGAGCCTCGTTATCTATTCGATGCAGCCGCTGAATATCTAGCAACGCATAGAATTGCCATCCCTAAATATACTGTCTTACAAAAGCTTATCAGTCGTGTTATCCAACAGGTCAAGAAGGCGTTAAATAATAAGCTTCGTATTCATGTTTCATCTGAACTACACGGATTTCTAAATACTATTATCGATGACAAAGATGGGCTCTCCTTAAGCCAGCTTCGAGCCGGTGCAAAAAGCGTTATGGTGACAGAGCTAAAAAAAGAACTGACGGTGTATCATCAGTTACAGCCTTATACAAGACAGATTGATAATGCTGTTAAGGGCTTAGCCTTATCGTCTAAAAACCAACAACACTTCGGTGAAATGGTGGATTATTATGGCAGTAAACTAAAACGCTTTAAGCGTCCACAGCAACACCTATGGTTGCTGTGTTTTCTGACTCAACGCATACGGCAAAGCCTAGAGCGATTGGCTGATGGGTTTATTCATCATATCCGTAAACAACAAGAAGCTGCGCATGCGTTTGCCCAACAGGCAGTGTTTGACTCATGGAGGTCAGCTGCAGACAATGTCACCAAAGCCGCAGAATTACTGCATCTGTTTGTTGATGACAGTATCGACGATAATCAACCATTTGCAACGGTTAGGCAACAAGCATTAAGTGTAATGAATAACCAAGATATAGAAACGCTATGCCTGTACTTAAAAAAGCAAAAACGCACGGTAGAAGAATATCAATGGCAATATTATGATGATCAAAACGGGTTAATTGAGCAGTTATTAAGGCCCGTGTTTCTATGTCTTGAATGCCAAGCAGGTAAAGGCTCAGAAGCATTAGTGACCCAGCTCAAAACCACAAAAACAGAACTATTAGCAGGTAATACATTGCAAACAATGGATAGTACACTTATCCAACAAAAACATCGTCCATGGTTAATTAACAAGGATGTTGTTCATCCACAGCGATACGAATGGTTGCTTTACCGTCAACTGGCTTCTCGGCTTAATGGTCGAATTTACTTATCAAACGTCACTAAATATCGTGCGCTAGAAGACGACTTAATTGCATCGTCAATACAGCCTGATCTATTGGCATCATCAACATTGGAAAAGCTAAAGCAGCCGATTCAGAAGCTACTGCAAGTAAAACAAATACGCTTAACAACATCCCTAGAAGATGTTGCTCGTCACATTGATAATGGTGATAACCGCAATGTGATCATGAAGAGCCGAAGTGGCACACGATGGCGACTGCCAGTTAAAGGCTCCCAATCACTTGTCAACAACCCTTTCTTTAAACAAATGATCCCCGTCAGTATTGCTGATGTGTTGCGTTATGTTGAACAAGAAACCAACTTTATGCAATGCTTCGCACACGTGCTGCCAATACAAAAACAAGTAGGCGCCAATCAGGATGATTTATTGGCTATTCTAATTGCGAATGCGACACATCGCGGCGTATATGGGATGGCACAAATATCTGATCGCAGTTATGAGCATCTAAGCACTATACAAGCTAATTATATTAGGCCTGAAACCTTGCAAGAGGCTAGTGATATCATCAATAACGCAGTAGCGGCACTCCCTATTTTCCGCCACTATCACATCCAAGAAGACGTCCTGCACGCCAGTACCGATGGGCAAAAATTTGAAACTCACCTTGAGACTTTTAAAACTCGCTACTCCTCGAAATACTTCGGCACCAACAAAGGTATTACGGCCATGACGTTAGTTGCCAATCATAGTGCGTTAAATGCCCGTATCATAGGATCTAATGAGCATGAGTCCCATTATATTTACGACTTACTACAATCTAATACTAGTGATCTTAAGCCAGATGTCCTCTCAACCGACACCCATGGTGTTAATCATGTTAATTATGCCTTATTGGATTTATGCGGTTATAGTTTTGCGCCTAGGTATGCTCAGTTCACCAGTGTGATCAATGACCTATTTAACGTAACTGAAAGCGACGACGGAAACACGCATCTGGCGCTGAAAAAGCCGATAAAAATGAATGTGATTGAAGAAGGCTGGCAGGATATTCAGCGTATTGTGTTATCCCTTCAAGAAAAACGCACAACACAGGCATTGCTAGTACGCAAATTATCTGGTT
Organism: Marinobacter sp. H13; assembly: GCF_059072335.1. Classification (NCBI taxonomy): domain Bacteria; kingdom Pseudomonadati; phylum Pseudomonadota; class Gammaproteobacteria; order Pseudomonadales; family Marinobacteraceae; genus Marinobacter; species Marinobacter sp. H13. The sequence goes on from NZ_JCACRU010000009.1 coordinate 25,780, forward strand.
ATCCATCTAGACACCCTATATTACAAGCATTAACGGAATATAATAGGCTCATCAAAGCCCAATATTTACTTGATTATATTGATGATGCAAGTCTGCGCCAATATGTTCAACGAGCACTGAACCGAGGCGAAGCCTGGCATTTCCTCAGGCGAGCTATTGCATCGGTCAATCGTGACCAGTTCCGTGGAAAAAACGAATCAGAAATAGTCGTCTGGAACGAGTGTGCCCGTTTGACGGCAAATGCTATTATCTACTTTAACTCGATGATCCTAAGTCATCTATTACTGCACTTTGAAGAAGTTGGTGACGAGGAAAAAGCAGCAATAACTCGACAAGTATCACCCGTTGCATGGCAGAACATTAATCTGAGCGGCACTTATCAGTTCGCTAGTAACCGCAAACTACCTGATTTACAGGAAATAACTAGGCCTATTGTTGAAAATGAAGTCTAAAATGAAAGGTAACCCAGCTCCACAAGCCATTAACTGCGAGGGTTGTGGCGATTTATGTTACTTTAGAGGGGAAAATCCCTAGAACCCCTCAGTGCTGCCGTAAAAATGGACGTGAAAGATGTATTTATCAAGAAGCGTCGCCAATGGGTACGGTTGCATGAAAAAGGCGGCAAGGAGCATGAAATGCCCTGCCATCACACACTTGAACATTACCTCCTGGAATACATGGAAGCCGCTGGTATCAGTAAAGAAAAACCTGGCCCACTTTTCCGTACAATGGATCGTCGTCGTCAGCTGACCGATAATCGATTAAACCGTACAGAGGCCTGGTACATGGTCAAGCGTCGCGCCGCGCAAGCCGGTATCGATACCGCCATCTGCAATCATACATTCAGAGGTACAGGGCTGACGGCGTATCTTGAGAACCCAGAAGCACGGCTTGAGCACGCCCAGCAAATGGCCAATCATGCGGACCCAAAGACCACAAAAATCTATGACCGCCGATCCGATGAAGTATCGCTTGATGAGGTAGAACGGATTGGGATTTAAAGTTTTGTTGGTCTGTCTTCTAACCGGCGTGCGACAACAGTTCTTCTATGAACACCAACTCAGTCTGGTGTTGCCGATAAAGTAACTCCACACCTTTTTTCTGATTGCGCAATTCCACAGGTACGGCTCCTATGACTTCCAGTCGGGCGCGTAGTTCTTCATGTCGCGCCAGGAGGCCGGACTTAACGTCGCTTTCGTCCATTAAATGTAAATAGTTAAGAGCAATTGCACTTGGGACTTCAGGGGGTACGTAAGAGGCGAGCCGTTTTCTTTGCAGATTGTGGAACGCCTTCGAGCCCTCCTCGGTAATATGGAATGTCGTGCCTCCGGGCTCTTTTTTCGCCTGTACCCAGCCCAGTTTGGACATTTCACTCATCAACCTATGGGCATTGGCTTTTGTAATACCTAGCCCGATCCGTGACGTACCCTCCAACTCATTGCTCATCAGGTAAGGACAAAACCCCCCTTCACTTTCCAGCATTCCGAGCAGTAGTAGTTTCTTCTCCATAAATCACGTCCTGTTGGCTAACTGCTTAACGTCGGCCTCCAAAAGCGCGGCATGGCTGGAGGATAACAATGGTTCCTTGCTAAATTCGTCGGTGATGAAGCTTATAAAAGCCTGCGTTCTTGCCGGCAGCGGACGCCGTGCGGGATACACAAGACTAATCGGCATCGGTGCAGCCTCATATCGCTCTAACAAGCGTACGACCTTACCTTCATCGAGCAATTCCGGTATAGACCAGCTTGGCAATATCGCGATTCCGTTACCCTCAAACGCTGTCATCCCGACAACATCAGCAGAGTTGGAGCTAATGCGCCCCGATACTTTGACGCGAATAGTTTCCCCCGACTCATTATCTGCGAACTGCCACACATTCGGTGACGACAGCCCATTGAAAATAATGCAGTTATGAGACTTCAAATCTTCCGGGTGTTGCGGAAAACCGTGCTTTTCAACATAGTCCGGGGTGGCGACAGCCATGCGTCGCATATTACCCACGCGCACAACAATCAGGTTTTCATCTACGACGTGGCCGAGTCGGATGGCGACATCGATGTTTTCTTCCACGATGTCTGTAACCAGGTCGCTAAGCTCGAAATTGACATTCACTTCCGGCCATTTTGCTAGGAATCGCTTCATCCGTGGGATCACCTGAATGCGGGTAAAGGCTGTGGTTCCTGAGACCCGGATAGTGCCAAACGCTTTTCCCTGGGCTGCGGCAACAGAAGCCGTTGCTTGCGCAGCAGCGGCCACCAAGCCGATAGCGTGGTGATAGAAAACACGCCCCTCCTCCGTCAGTTCCAACGACCGGGTTGTCCGGTTTAGGAGCCGCGCACCTACATGTGCTTCAAGCGCTCCGATCTGTCGGCTGACGGTTGGTTGCGTTGATTTCATCTCTTCCGCCACAGCGGTAAAGCTCCCAACCTCAACAGTTCGGACAAAGATATTAACGAGTTCGAGTATTCCTGATTGCATGCGCATAATGTATCAATAGATGGGAATGGCGTCTAATAAATTCAACATCTTCAACGTGAGTATATGGCAAAAATAATGCCCTCTGCGTGAATTATCTCGCTAAAACCAATAAAAATGCTAGTAAAAACAACAAAAATTTAAGCTCTATGCCACAGCGCTATCCCGCACCATTACTAGCATTACATGATACTAATACGCTGAGTGTATGAATGATATACGTGCTCGCTAAGTTATCATCCGGCTTTTTCTCCGTATATTTCACCTAACAAATTTGATTCGCGGCGGTGTGTCCGAAAAGGAACCGGTCGTTAAACAACTAAAACTCAACAGGTGAAAAAGTGAGCAAACTACTCGAAGCTGATGTGTCTACCGAAGCCGGCGCCAAGACGGTGCTGTCGCGTTTCCAACTCTATGCGCTTATCAATCTGATCCTTATTGGCGGTTTTCTGTATCTCGGAATGACCGGTAATTGGTTCGCCGACCAAAGCGTTACGACGACAGCAGACAAGTTTGCATACGTCTTTCAGAACTTCGCTTTTATCGGCCTGGTATTGTGGATCTCGGTTTTCTGGGTCTCAAATGTCAGGCAAGTGCCTAACGAGGAACGTTGGCAGGAAGCACATCGCCCATCACCGGGTAGTGCCCTCGATTTGGCTCAACGAATAACGCTCAACACGTTAGAGCAGGCCGTCATTATCGTACTAGCGCAACTGGCGCTCGCCTCGGTGCTCACACCCGAAACCATCAATGCTACCCGTCTGTTGGCGATTGTCTGGGTCTTGGGACGGCTGTTGTTCACCGTCGGCTACCGTATTCACCCGTTCCACCGATCGTTCGGCATGTCCATGACCTTGTTACCGCCGGTCATAACGTTTGGCTACGCCATCTACCAGATCCTCTTTGCATAGGAGCCGCAAATATGGCCAGGGCAAGAGAATTTTCTGAAGATGACGTATTGGAAGCCAGCATGAACGCATTCTGGCTACGCGGTTATGAGGCTACGTCGATTACCGACCTTGAGAATGCTACGGGCATTGCACGAGGTAGCATATACAAAGCGTTCGGCGATAAACGGCAGCTGTTCCTGCTGTCGTTAAATCGCTACCTCTCTGGCACTAAGAAACAGTTTAAGAAAATACTCGACAGCGACGGCGACACTATAGCCGCTTTGTTAAATTCTTTTGAGGCAGCCCAAGCCGCCGACGCGGCGAGTGGGTCGCGAGGCTGTTTTGCAATGAACAGCGGCATCGAGCTTGCCTGTGAAGACGAAGACGTCGGCAAGCTTCTGCACTTCCACCAAAGTTACCTGCTGCGGCATATGACCGATCGTATCCGGCGCGGTCAGGCCGATGGAGAAGTGCGAACAGATGTCGATCCACAAACGGCGACACTGATGTTGCTGATCTTCCATACCGGCATATCCGCTTCAGCCTGGCAGGCCGTCGATCCGGCTGCCATCAGCGAGACGACGAGCAAACTATTGGCATTGCTATCGCCCTAAAAAAATTTGCCCGATTGGGAAACAACCGTTCCCCAACTGCAATACGGCAGCCCGAAAAACAAGAACACGCGGACATTAATGTCCTGAATTATTTGGAGACTAACAAATGACTACACAAGAAAAGGAGAACCAGTTCGGCGCACGCTTTGGCCGCTTTGTTGTCCAGTGGCGCTGGCCCATTCTTATCCTGACACTATTGCTCGGTATTACTGCCGCTAGCGGCGTCCGCTTCCTGGGGTTTGATCAGGATTACCGCGCGTTTTTCAGCGACGAGAACCCGCAGCTGACAGAGTTCGAGAAGGTGCAGCGCACCTACACAAAATCCGACACCGTCTTATTCGCCATTCTGCCAACCGAAGGCGATACGGTTTTCAGTAAACCGGTCATCGAGGCCGTGAGCGAGCTCACTGAGCAAAGCTGGTTATTGCCATACACATTGCGCGTCGATTCCATGACCAATTTTCAGCACACTGTCGCTGAAGCTGACGACCTGATCGTGGCTAACCTGGTTGAGGACGCAACAAGCCTAACCCCGGCCGACATTGAATATATTCGGGGCGTCGCAGTGAAAGAGCCAAATCTGGTTAACCAGCTGGTCAGCCCAGATGGCGGCGCGGCCGGCGTCCTGGTGACGTTCCACCTTCCCGGGGAATCCATAGATGAAATGCCGACCGTAGCGGAAGCCGCCCGTCAGCTCTCCCAACAAATTCAGCAAAGCTACCCTGTCGATATAAAGATGACCGGCTCTGTCCCGCTTAACAACGCGTTCTTCCAGTCATCCGCACAAGATACCACTACCTTAGTGCCGCTGATGTACCTGATCATCATCGTTGCCACTTTCCTACTGGTGCGCTCGTTTACTGCAACGATAGGCACCGTCATCGTCCTCATTATGTCGGTTGCGGTTGGCGTGGGCATGGGCGGTTGGCTCGGGATTTTGCTTACGCCGCCTTCTGCAGCGACACCAACAATCATCACCACACTGGCGGTCGCAGACTCGGTCCATTTCCTTATGACGATGATGGCCGCCATGCGTTCGGGTATGGAAAAACGTGCTGCCATCGTTGAAAGCCTGCGCGTCAACGTACAGCCTATATTCTTAACAAGCATCACGACCGCTGTCGGCTTCCTGTCAATGAATTTCAGTGATGCCCCACCCTTCCGGGATCTGGGCAACATGACAGCGATCGGCGTGATGGCTGCTTGTCTGTTCTCTCTCGTTTTGCTGCCAGCTTTCTTGGCCATCGTGCCTGTAAAAGCCCGCGCCAGCAAAGATCGCATGACCGCATCATTTGATTGGCTCGCCGATTTTGTCATTCGCCACCGTAAGCCCGTTTTGGGTCTTTCACTGGTGGCGTCTTTTGGGCTGGTTGCTCTAATTCCGCTTAACAATGTCAACGACGACATGGTGGCGTACTTCGACAAATCGTTGGAGTTCAGACAGCACACCGACACTACACTCGATAAACTGACCGGCATCTACCAGCTACAGTTCTCGCTCGAAACTGGTGAGGCGAACGGCGTCAGTGATCCGGCATTCCTTGCTAAGACAGAGAGCTTCACCGATTGGTTGCGCCAACAGCCGGAAGTGATCCACGTTAACTCTATTACGGATACCTTCAAGCGTCTGAATAAGAACCTGCATGGCGATGACCAGGACTGGTACCGCTTACCCGACGAGAGAGACCAGGCCTCGCAATACTTGCTCTTGTATGAGCTGTCTTTGCCTTACGGGCTGGATCTGAACAACCAACTCAACATCGACAAATCCTCTACCCGCATCGTCGCGACCCTGCAGGATATGGATTCGGACGAAATGATTGAAATCACCGAGCGCTCGGAGCAGTGGCTCGAAAGTAATACCGGGATTCAAGCGCTCGGCGTCGGTCCTGCGATTATGTTTGCGCACATCAGCGAACGTAATATTGACAGCATGATCGACGGCACGTTGATCGCCATTCTCATTATTTCACTAATGATTATGGTGGCTTTGCGAAGCCTGAGTATCGGTTTCATCAGCCTTATTCCGAACCTTTTGCCTGCCGGCATCACCTTCGGCATCTGGGGGCTGTTTGTTGGCGAAGTGAATGTTGCCGCATCAATCGTGCTCGGTATGGCAATGGGCATTCTTGTGGATGACTGCGTCCATTTCCTCAGTAAATACCTGCGCGGCCGCCGTGAACACGGGCAGAGCTCGGAAGAAGCAGTACGTTATGCCTTCCATCATGTGGGCGGCGCTATCATCGTGACTTCGGTCATTTTGATTGCAGGTTTCGCACTGCTGTCCTTGTCTTCATTCGCGCTCAACAAATACATGGCTCAGCTCACCGGCATCGCGATTTTCGTCGCAGTGATTGCTGACTTGTTGCTGCTGCCGACGTTGCTGATGACCCTGGACCGCAAAAAACGCGGTGCTGACAAGACGACTTCTACTCCCGTCGCCGTCGCTCAAAAAATCTAAACCACTTACACATCGGAAAGGAAATATTATGAATACGACACCATTAACTAGACGCTCAATCTTGGGCACTACTGCAGCCCTCTTGGCGCTGTCGGCCGGATTTACCGCGCTGCCGGCAGCGGCACAAACTGCTGTAGAGCGTGGGCTTGAGATCGCTGTTGAAGCCGACCGCCGCGACATCGGCTTTGGCGACACCAAAGCCAATATGACCATGACGCTGAAAAGCGCACAGGGTGAAACGGCGACCCGTTCCCTGCGCATACGCACGCTTGAACAAACAGACGACGGCGACAAATCGATGATCATCTTCGATACGCCTGGCGACGTAAAAGGCACGGCTTTTCTCTCGTTTACCCACAAACAAGGTGCAGATGACCAGTGGCTCTACCTGCCATCCCTGAAACGCGTCAAACGCATTTCGCAGTCCAACCAGTCAGGCCCATTCGTGGGCAGTGAGTTTGCCTACGAAGACCTCTCTTCCCAGGAAGTCGAAAAGTACACTTACAAGTATGTACGTGACGAGAGCTTCGACGGCCGGGACCATTTTGTTATCGAGACCGATCCAGTGAACCCAAAGTCCGGTTACAGCCGACAGCTCGTCTATTTTGATAAAGAGCACTACCGCCCCTGGAAAATCGAGTTTTTCGACCGTCGTGGCTCGCATATGAAAACGCTGACGGTCTCAGGTTACAAGCAGTACCTGGGCAAATACTGGCGAGCTGACCGCCAGGACATGGTCAATCACCTCACCGGTAAAAGCACAACGTTGTCGTTCGGCGACTATGTGTTCAATAACGGCTTCAAAGACCGTGATTTCAAGCAAAACGCACTGAAAAAGGCTCGCTGAGCGGGCTGAAAGGACAAGCGTTATGCTGACATCCCACCACAATATTCATCGAAAAGCAGCGCCCTGGCTTCTAGCTGGGGCGCTCACAATGCCAGTAGCAACGCTCGCAACCGCCGGGGAGATTTCAGGCCACGTCGGACTTGAGAGCCGGTACTTTACCAACGACACATCGGACTCCAGGCAAGATCGCTTCGGCCTCTCTGTGTTTGGCCAGTTTGAATACTTTCACGATTGGGACGACGGCAACCAGCGTTTCGTCGCCACGCCGTTCTTGCGCTACGACGAGGACGACAGCGAACGCACCCACTTTGACCTGCGGGAATTTTACTACCGCAAGAGCTTTGAAGATCAGGGTATCGACCTTTATGTCGGTGCTCGAACCGTCTTCTGGGGCGTCACCGAAAGTCTACACCTGGTCGATGTAATCAACCAAACGGATCTCGTCGAGAATCTGGACGGGGAAGACAAGCTTGGTCAACCAATGGTTCAGCTCTCTTGGGAGCAGGACTGGGGCACGCTCGATCTCTTCTATCTGCCCTACTTTCGTGAACGTACCTTCCCGGGCGAAAATGGCAGACTCAGAACCCCTTTCGTCGTGGATACCGACCGCGCTGAGTATGAATCCGGCGCAGAGCAGTGGCAACCCAGCTTTGCCGCTCGGTGGAGCAACAGTATCGGCGACTGGGACATCGGCGTATCGCAATTCTATGGAAACAGCCCCGAGCCGCGTTTCATTCAAGACAACAGTGGCAGCGAGACGGTTTTGGTCCCCCGATACGATCTATTGAATCAGACCAGTATCGATGTCCAATATACCGCCGAAGACTGGCTGTGGAAGCTTGAGGCATTAACGCGTGACAGCTTCGATGGCCGGTCAAACGCTTTCGTTGGCGGCTTTGAATACACCTTGTTTGATATAAAAGAGACCGGCCTGGACATCGGCCTGATCGCCGAATTTCAATATGACGATCGCAGCGGAGAAATTCAGCCCATTGGTGACAACGATATAGCCTTCGGCACTCGCTTTACTCTGAACGACACCAACGATACCGACATCCTGTTTTTAACGGCGATAGACGTTGAAACCGGTTCCCAGTTCTACACGGTCGAAGCGGATCGACGTATTGGCGAAGACTGGGAAGTTGAGCTTCAAGCCAGGTTTTTCGCCAATGCGGACAACGCCAACGATCCGCTGACAATTTTCAACCAAGAAGACTACTTCCAGCTCACGCTGCGGAAGTTCTTCTAGCAGGCTGTTGAAATTCAGAAATAAATCGAAATCACATCACCTCTAATTTAAGTTTTCAGTGTTTTTTTACCTGTTCTTGCCGATTTTTCTTCGTATTGATGACTTTCTCCACATCAACTCTGTTCATCAGACACACTGACCCTGTAAATTACGAATTCGGGTTAAATTCCAGCCAATTATCGTCATCTGGAAAATGGCGTTGACTCGCTCAAGTCCACGTACTTTGACCTGTCGAAACAGACCTACGGTTTTGCCCCAACCGAATGGCTCTTCAACTCGCTTGCGCTTTCTCTGACTCATCTCGTAACCGGGATGACGGGTCGTGCGACCATCTATTGCCGAGCCACCTTTCCGCTGAGTGTTCTGCGCCACATGAGGTGTGATTTTTAGCCCCTTGCAACTGGCGACAAACCCTTTTGTGTCGTAGTTCTTGTCTGCACCGACAGTTTTCCTGTGCGATCCGGGCAACCCTGCCAGCATCGTAATCGCGGTATCTCGCTCTCCATGACCATCGGCCAAACTAACCCTGGCATCCACCACCAAACCGTTACGGTTTTCCATTAACGAGTGACCAAGGTAGGCCAGTTTGGCTTCGCTGTTAGTCGATTTCTTGTAGTTCCTCGATTCCGGATCTGTCTTTGATTCGTGAGTGTCGTTGCTACGTTTCTCACCGTGAAAATTATGCTCGGCATTGCGGCCACCGCTGCTATTTGAGTCTTCATCCTCACCTTTTGGGCGAAAGCTTTTTTGCGAAGCCCAGGCTTGAATTAAGGTGCCATCGACACTGAAATGCTCATCACTGAGTAGATTCTGTTTGCCTGCCAGTTCCACCACCTCTTTAAAAAGTGCGGGAATGACCTGGTGCTCAAGTAAGCGATCACGATTTTTGCTGAAGGTCGAGTGATCCCATACGGTATCGTCGATAGTGAGACCGGTAAACCAGCGAAACAATAAGTTGTATGTCATCTGCTCCATGAGTTGGCGCTCACTACGAATACTGTAAAGTACCTGTAAAAGCTGGGCTCGCAAAAGACGCTCAGGTGGAATTGATTCACGACCGCCTTCGGCATAAGCCGTGTCAAACAGCCAATCGATCCGTTTCATGGCTTGATTAAACAACTCGCGTAATGGCCGAAGCGGATGCTGTTGAGGTACAAACGTTTCGAGATGGACAGTAGAGAAAAGAGCTTCTTGAGTGATATCAGTGCCGCGCATTCTTAAATAGTCTCAAGTCCGTATGACGGCGGAATTTTATCAAAAGCAGTGGCTGCGCGGAAGAATTTCAACAGCCTGCTAGGTACATCCGGACACAGGAACCCATCCATGAAAACGATGCAAATAAACAGTTTTACCAACGATCAGTCAGCTTCTGCACTGATCGATACAACCGCACCTCAATTGGGTGCAAACAGAACACTCATCAAAGCTGGCAGCACTTCGCCAGCTTGTGAGACCTAAACCCTAAACAACCCTCAACAATAGGAAAATCCCATGACTACACAATCAAAAGTTATCTTCATCACTGGCACGTCTCGCGGTATCGGCAAAGCGCTGGCCGATGAACTGAAAAACCAGGGACACATTGTCTATGGTTGCTCGCGTAGCGGTGATGAAAATGACGACCGCCACCTTAAATTTGATGTCACTGATTATGACGATAGCGTGGCAGCGGTCGAGCAGATCGTTAGTAAGGAAGGTCGCCTGGACGCCGTTGTCAACAATGTCGCCTATCATCTGTTGGGCGCATCGGAAGAAACGTCGATTGACGAAATCCGCGCCCAATTCGAGGTGAATTTCTTTGGCGCACTGAATGTCATTAAAGCCGCCACCGGAACGATGGTCGAACAGCGTGCGGGTCACATCGTCAATGTGACATCACTGCCCGCCCGTATCGCCCTGCCCTTCATGTCGGCCTACTGTGCCAGCAAATACGCCCTAGAAGGCTACAGCCGTTCTTTACGAGCCGAAGTGCTGCCTTTTGGTGTGCAAGTGGCCAACATCGTCCCAGCCGGCGTTGACACTGGCACCGCCGATCAGTCGGTCAAAGTCACAGCCACACCGGCGGAACCTTTCGAGCCTCTGCGACGCGACCTGACCAAAGGCATCCAAGCCGGTCAGCACGAAGGGATCACGTCGGTTTCTGATGTGGTGACAGCCATTATCGACACACTGACGGACCCAGCTCCCGCTTTCAGCAATATCGTTGGGGCAACCGCCAAGCAGTTCATCGATGCCGAAAAGAATCTTCCAGAAGCGGACATCGAAGCAATGATCCGTAACTTCACCGGCTTACCTGAGTCTGTCTAACGGCACCTCTAAGGAGCATATTATGCCAGCAGTAACACTTGTCCATGATATGGACGCCAACCAGGAAACCGTGTGGAATGCATGGGCGGATTTCGGCAACATTGCCGAATTCCACCCAGGCTTAAAAGGTTCACGCATCATCCGAGGCCCGGAGACGGGCCAAGGTGCGACGCGCGTCTGCGAACAGCAGGACGGCACAGAAATCAATGAGCGCATCACCGTTTTTGAACCACACAGCAAGATCGGTTGGGTGCTGGAGAACCCGCCGAAACCACTCAAGGAAGGTGTCGTCACCGTCAAAATGGATAACCAGGGGCCGGGCAAAACCCGCGTCACGATGGAATTTGAAGTCAAGATGGGCATGGGGCCGCTCGGGCCAATCATTTACAACCTTGTGGCCAAAAACATGATCACAAAAAACCTCACCAAAGTGCTTAGCGCTTTGAACAAACATCTAACCGAAAAGGAGACTGCACGATGACCTTACCACTCATACCCGTATTTATTGTCCTGTATATCGGCTCGTTTTTCTTGCTGAACTGGGCAATTAAAAAGGAGGATGGCTAACATGTTCATGGGACATTTTGCTACGGCACTCGTGCCGTATGAAAAGCTCGCGGCAAAGGACGCCGTCGAGCCATCAAAAAAGGCTGCTCCGTTCTGGATCTTCCTGGTCGGCGCTCAGCTACTGGATTTTGCGATGTTGCTGTTCGTCTCGCTTGGGGTAGAGAGTTTCCTGCCGCATGATTATCATCCGATCGATACGAAGTTCTACAACATGCAGACCGACATGTGGCTCACCCATGACCTGATACCAGTGTCATTCTGGGCTGTCGGATTTGCAGTGGTTGCGTTCCTGCTCACAAGAAGGTTGTCCGTGGCACTATGGTCTTTTGCCCTGGTGGTGTTTCACGAAGTTCTCGACCTTCTGGTAGGGTTCAAACACTACGTGAACGGAGAAACTTCAACAGAGGTTGGCTTGGCTCTTTATACCCAAGCACCGTTTATAGGATTGTGTATTGAAGTGGCTCTGTGCGCTCTCATCGTCTGGTGGTTTACGTCATCCCGTGCCGCTCGTGGCAAACCGGTTTCTAACCGACTGAAGTGGATTCTGTATGGAACGCTAGTCGGGGGCACCCTGTCTACCCTGCCGATGGCAATATGACCAGAACAGTACAAAACACAGCAATCCCATTGAGCCAGGTTATTTCGACTGGCTCAATACTCTCTCAAGACACAGGCTCCAACCTTATTTAAGGCTTCCCATACGGTCGTGCTCTGTTGCTGCGCAATGGAGCCTGTGGTCTCTGCCATCAGGTAACGATCACTAAGCCTGTCGGAACGATCCGAAGCACGGTCGGCCTACCTGAAAGGGCCCTGAATACGAGGAATAAACAATGGCAAAAACCACGTTATTTGTGTTCGCTAAAATCTCCCCAAAGGCTGAATACTTTGGAGACGCGAAAGAAGCGATAACCAGTATTGTTCAGCTGACAAGGGAAGAAGCTGGCTGTCTCCAGTTCGAGCTTTACGTAGATTTATCCGATGAAAAACTTTACTTATATGAGGAATGGGAAAGCGAACAAGACCTAGAACAACATTATCAGCAACCCTACACTGCGGCTGTATTTGAAAGCTACAAGAACTGGCTTTCCGACCCAGTAGAGATAACTAAGATGAGGAAACCCCTTCTTCAGATGAGCCCCACTTAGGAACAATTTCCTTAGATCAAGAGTGCGGCCTGAGCTTGGCCCACCGGTCGTGCTCTATAGATATTACTATCTAATAAACCCCCGCAAATACACCTTTCTAGCCAAGCGCCCGTTGTTCCCAGCGGTCAGCGATGACGAAATGCGTGCTATCCAAAATCTTCTGTCTGCCGAAATCGAAACTTAGCCAACATCATAGTCGAACAACTAAGCAAAATTCATCTGCAAATATGTCATGGATCATAGGCTTTCCCGTTGGGTCGTGCTCTATGGCTGCGCCACGGAGCCTGTAGTCTCCGCCATCCGGTAACGATCACTAAGCCCATTGGGACGCTGGCGAGCGTCCCCTGGTAAAGACCCAAGGCGAGTCGCCCGGTCGGTCTCCCCATCCTTCTCTTCACTGCGTTCCGTTGCAGGACGCTTTCGCGCCCGCAGGCAAGCTGCGCGTGGGTGATTCCCCTCCGACCGTTCGAGGTCTTGACCATTCCCCTTTCCGCTTATTGGCGCGGGCCTAGTCCCGGTTGCATGCGCAACCGGCCAATGGCCTAAAAAAGAGGAAAAAAAGATGAGTAAGACCACAGAGAACGACCAAGAAAACAGACCTTTAAACGCTTATGAGGCGAAGCAGGAAGCACGAAGGGAACGCTACGAACAGCGGGCAGAGAATGCCGCGAGGCGTTCAGACAGTCGCCACGATGCAGCGCGGGCGCAAGTAGCCGGTATCCCCTTTGGGCAACCGATTTTGGTTGGCCATCATTCCGAAAAACGACACCGCCGAGACTTGGCCAAGCATGACAACCACATGCGAGCGGCCATCGATGAAAGCAAGAAAGCCGATTATTACGCGAGTAAAGCGGCGAGCGTCGGAACGGGTGGCATCAGTGCCGACGATCCCGATGCAGTGACCAAGCTGGACACCAAACTGGCGAAATGTGTCGAGCGTCAGGAATTTTACAAGCGGGTGAATGCCGCATGGCGCAAACACCAGAAGAACCCCGAAGCCCCCGCCACTTTGAAAGCGTTAGCCGCATTGAGCGAGCAGGAACGCGAGCTAGTGACAACCTACGAGGCGCAATATTCGTGGGAAAAAGGCCCAGCTCAGGACTATCAGCTTAAAAATAACAACGCTGAAATCCGCCGCCTGAAAAAACGCATTGAGAGCCTGAAAGCTGCCGCCGAACGGGTCGCCGCCGAGCCAATCAAGGGCGAAGGTTATGAGATTGTCGAGAACACCGAGGAAAACAGGGTTCAGGTCATTTTTGACGGTAAACCCGCCAAGGACGTGCGCGACAGCCTCAAGTCAAACGGCTTTCGCTGGGCACCCAGCAGCAAAGCATGGCAACGCCAATTGAATAACGCAGGTATCTACGCCGCCAAGTGTGTGCAGCGATACCTCGAAGAAAACCAGACCCCCAACACCTAACGAAATTACCCTGCGGCTCGCCGTGGTGGCGGGTCGCTTTTCATCAAAGCAAGAGGACTAAAACCATGACTACTCAAACTCAAAATACAGCAACAGCACCCCTAACAAACACCGTAATGGTGCCATTTAACAAACTGGTCGAAGACCCTGAAAACGTCCGTACCACCCGTTCAACCGATGGTATTGAAGCCCTAGCCGACAATATCCAAGCCGAGGGCTTGCTGCAAAATCTTGTAGTGCGCAAAACAAAAGGCGGGAAATTTGCCGTATCAGGTGGGGAACGCCGCCGCCGTGCGCTAGGCGTTTTGATCAGCCGTAAACAGATGAAGGCCACCGACGAAGTGCCGTGCAAATTGATCAGTGACGCGGCCACCAGTGCCAGCCTGTCAGAAAATATTCACCGCGAAGCCATGCACCCCGCCGACCAGTTCGCCGCATGGGCAAAAATGCAGGACGAGGGCTTGAGCGTGTCGGAAATCGCAACCCGTCATGGCGCAACAACCAAACTGGTTGAACAGCGTTTGAAATTAGGGCGTTTGTCCCCTGCCCTGCTGGACGCTCTGAGAGCCGACGAGATCGACGTAGAGGCCGCGTGTGCCTTTACCATTACCGACGATGCGGAACGCCAAGAGGCAGTCTTTGAGGCGTTAAAATCTCACTGGCAAGGTATCACGGCGCGAGGCGTGAAAGCTGCCCTGACAGAAGACGAGATTGCCGACAGTAACAAGCTGGCGCGGTTGATTGGTCGGGAAGCTTACGAGGCCGATGGCGGCGAGGTGCGTACCGATCTATTCGGCGATACGGTCTATTTCAAAGACGCGGAGCGGTTGACCCGACTGGCAACGGCGCAGCTGGAAGCCGAAGCGGAACGCCTACAGGGAGAGGGTTGGGCATGGATCGAAATTGCCTTTGATGAAAATTATTATGCAGGCGACAAAATGCGCCGCATTCATCCGAAGAAAATCGACCTGTCAGACACAGACCAAGCCGAGAAAACCAAACTTGAAGCGCGTTATGCCGAGCTTGAGGAAGCGGCAGAAAATGACGATGAAAAAGCCATTGCCGAGTGCGACGACATCGAGGCGAAGCTGGCAGTATTGGAAGAAAAGGCGAAAGCCTATAAACCCAAAGAACAGGCGATTGCTGGCGGGTTTTTGTCCCTTGCCCATGATGGCACGGTGCAAGTGAAACTTGGTTTTATCCGTGCAGAAGACGACCCCAAAGCCATTGCTGCGAAGAAGAAAGCCGCCAAGGAACGCGCCGAACAGCCGAGCCAGTTTAGCAAGAGCTTGCGCGACGATCTGGCGGCGATCCGCTTGGAGGTGTTGCAAGCCGAGTTATTGGCAAATCCGATTGTTGCCCGTGATTTGCTGGCATTCCATACAATCCGTGATGCGCTTTCTATCGGTTACACAGATAGCCCGTTTGAACTGTCAGCGCAGCAAGCCCGTAGTGCTCGCGTTGTCTCGAAGGTGGGCGACATGGGGCGCTATGAAGGCCGCGAGAAAGTCGAAAAACTGGTGGCTGGTTTGTCGCTTGACTGGTTCGAGGTTGAGGACGAAACCGAGAGCTTTGAAGCGTTCCGCGCTTTGTCAGAAGCCGACAAAATCGCCCTACAGGCCTATGCGGCGGTGTATATGTTGAAACCTCAGTTGAACGACGAAGGCCAAACAGACCCCACCTTGGAACGTGCCGCGCAGATTATCGGCGTTGACGTTGCGAGCTACTGGACACCAGACGCCGAGTTTTTTGGTCGCATTACCAAAGGTCAAATGGAAGAGATTGCCACAGAGGTGATTGATCCTGAATTTGCCCAACGGCACCAGAAGGACAAGAAAGGCGTGTATGCCGAGGCAATGGGTAATGTGTTTAACCCAGAGGTGAAAACCATCGGCATCAAAGCCCCTACCCGCAAGCGGTTGGCGGCATGGGTTCCTGAGTGCATGACGGTGCAGCCCGTAGCCACACCAGCAAAGAAAGATAAAGCGGCCTAAGTCGAATGGCGTAGCCACATGATTGCAATACATCGTGTGGCTACGTTCTTATCAATTATGCCCAGATATTTTTGCCGCCTGATCGGCGGCGGGCTTTTTCCCGTTTTCCAGTCGCGCTTTGTGCGCGACCAAGCAGCCTGAAGGGATTGAACGCGCCCCTAAATAGCGCTGTAGAGAAATCCCGTAAGGCTGTGGTAAACGGAAAAAAGCGGCGGCTTTGCCGCTATTTATTGTGGTTTTTCAAACCACTGATATAATTCGTGTCGGCTGGACCGCCCGCGCGAGCCTATCGCGTAAAGGACACCATTCAACGCCTAACAGCATCATGCGCTGAGGTTGTGAAAATAATAGGCCGACCTCGGAGATCGCAAGATGACTGATTATTCAATGCTGCTGAAGCAGCACGCCAAGGCTATTCGCCTGGCTAAACCTGACCTTCAAATTTCACATGGTCAAGCCGTCGAGCTGACGGTTGCCCTGATCACGGATGCAGAGTCGTGGAACCACTTCTCTGCCAATCCGTCACCCCTCACGATACCCGAGACCCTTGAAGATTTTTTCAGCGCCATTGGCCGAGGCCAAAGACGCTTGTTTCAACTGAAAAATGGGGAACCGGCATTGGACAGTCGCGGCAGACGGTCGTGGGAAATCATGGATGCGATTGCCATTCCGATTATTGGCGAAGACTATGGCTTGAAAGCCATGTGGTCGCTATTGGAGCGCCAAGGTGCCGGTGCGATCCATACCGTGATAGACGGCGAAGTTAGGGCAGCCACTTTTGAAGACGATGCAAGTTTTGCATTGGCGCGTCTTGGAAGCTGGTTTTTCCAGCGAGAGACATACACCTATGGGCAATACCCTTGGGATCACACCGAAAAGCTGGCGCTGACAAAGGGGTTCACCCCTTCACAGGCCAGCCTCATCCGGTCGCTGCAACGTGAAGCCCCCAATCATTCGTGGCCGCTTGAGTTTTGGTTTGATGTGGGTGTGCTCGATGGTGATCAAGACAGCTTCTTGAATGAACTGAAGGCGGAAACCTCGTGGGAGGAATATTTCCAGGAGCTGTATAGCACAGACGGTAATCCCTCGAATTAACGAAGGATCGAGATTCATAGCCCGCGAAACCTAATCTTTGAGATTATCGCAGCCGGTTTGAATAGCCCGTTCCTGGATCAAGGTGGCGGTTTGGCGAACATCATCTACCAAAGCATCAAGACTAATCTTATCTTGGGAGCTGATCGATCCGGCATGCTTCGATTCTTCGGTGCTCCTCGACAAGAGTTGTATCCACGTTCCGAGGGAATCAAAGTCGTACTTGATAAATTCGATCCGATCACAAGACCATTTGCCGCTCTGTTCTCTGCGACGATTCAAATCGTCGATTTTATCTCGAATCGATTGATACTTTGTTTTTGGGCCTTCTTTGAAGTCAGCACAGCAGTTTATGCGTAGAACTAAACTCTCATAGGATGCCTCTTGTTGGTTGATTTTTGTAACCACACCATCAAAAAAGCCAGATAACGTTGATGGTTGCCCACTTCCCGATCGCTGCGTCCCAGTACTTGGGGAGGGTGTCTGACTTCCCTGGATAAACATCTTGCGTGTTTCTTCGGGGTAAAGCTTTTTCAAATAGCTGCCAGCAATCTCGGAGCCGCCACGGTAGGCAATCGTGAACATCTGAAGCGGTTGACCCGTACCATATGGGTTACGGGCATGGTTCACTCTGCCATTTTGAAATGCCAGACGTGGGTTGTTCTGGTTCAGGCCGAAGGCACGCAAGCAATAAACATAAGCGGCATCATGGGCTACGTCCGCATCGGAGGCGACGCCTGGAACACTTTCTGGTTTCATCGGGTCATCAGGGTGCGATGCATATCTATCACATCCGGCAATAGCCTCTTCCGACGTCAGGGACTGATAGTCAGGTACAGAAGGGTCTTGTGCTAAAGCAGGCATAGAAATGGATAACGCCGCAAGCGCAATCAGCTTTATTCCGGATGATAAAATTCCGATGACTATTACTCCTCGATTTGTGTTTCGTTCAATGGTCTTTCGCGGCTATGTCACCGAGAGCTTCGCAACGTGGTATAAACAGCCAGCCCATAAAACCCCGCCGTACCAAGGCCAGCATACAATCGTGTCGTATCCGGCATTGCGAGCTGCAGAAAATCAAAGCTCGCCCACGTCCATGTTGCCCCGAAATAAGCTGGCACCCCGAAGGCGAGCGCTAGGGCTACTAATCCAAAAGGTATGCGCCAAAGGCTACCCCGCGCTTTGAGGTTTTTCCCACTGAAAAAGACCCAACGGGGGGTTCTAGGGATTTTCCCCTCTAAAGTAACATAAATCGCCATACTCACCATATTTAAAGGCATACAAAGGTGGGTTACTTCTCCAAAGTATGGCAAATTATGAGGTTAACAACCCCTTAAACTTAATTTAATTCCTATGGCTATAAAAAACGAACTATCAATTCTTACCAAAGCTGAGCAGCTTGATCTATATTCTCCGCCGCTATTATCACTTGAACAACAACGATTGTATTTTACGCCAAACGAGATCGAGTTAACAGAGTTGAAAAGTATTCGCCTAAGGAACCACCGATGCTATTTCATTGCGTTATTAGGGTATTTTAAGTCTAAGCCTGTGATTCTTTCACCTAGCTTTAACCTCATCTTTGACGATATGCAGTTTATTTCAACGCAAGTTCAAGGAGGCAAAGGGATCAGGCCTTTCAGCATTAATAAGATGCAGCGTGACCGTATATATCAAAGAATACTGAGGTTATTAAACTATCAGAAATGGGACGAAAGTCTGCACTTTGCGCCGCTGTACGAACATCTTGTTATGGTCGGCAAAGCTTGGCTTGAGCCTCGTTATCTATTCGATGCAGCCGCTGAATATCTAGCAACGCATAGAATTGCCATCCCTAAATATACTGTCTTACAAAAGCTTATCAGTCGTGTTATCCAACAGGTCAAGAAGGCGTTAAATAATAAGCTTCGTATTCATGTTTCATCTGAACTACACGGATTTCTAAATACTATTATCGATGACAAAGATGGGCTCTCCTTAAGCCAGCTTCGAGCCGGTGCAAAAAGCGTTATGGTGACAGAGCTAAAAAAAGAACTGACGGTGTATCATCAGTTACAGCCTTATACAAGACAGATTGATAATGCTGTTAAGGGCTTAGCCTTATCGTCTAAAAACCAACAACACTTCGGTGAAATGGTGGATTATTATGGCAGTAAACTAAAACGCTTTAAGCGTCCACAGCAACACCTATGGTTGCTGTGTTTTCTGACTCAACGCATACGGCAAAGCCTAGAGCGATTGGCTGATGGGTTTATTCATCATATCCGTAAACAACAAGAAGCTGCGCATGCGTTTGCCCAACAGGCAGTGTTTGACTCATGGAGGTCAGCTGCAGACAATGTCACCAAAGCCGCAGAATTACTGCATCTGTTTGTTGATGACAGTATCGACGATAATCAACCATTTGCAACGGTTAGGCAACAAGCATTAAGTGTAATGAATAACCAAGATATAGAAACGCTATGCCTGTACTTAAAAAAGCAAAAACGCACGGTAGAAGAATATCAATGGCAATATTATGATGATCAAAACGGGTTAATTGAGCAGTTATTAAGGCCCGTGTTTCTATGTCTTGAATGCCAAGCAGGTAAAGGCTCAGAAGCATTAGTGACCCAGCTCAAAACCACAAAAACAGAACTATTAGCAGGTAATACATTGCAAACAATGGATAGTACACTTATCCAACAAAAACATCGTCCATGGTTAATTAACAAGGATGTTGTTCATCCACAGCGATACGAATGGTTGCTTTACCGTCAACTGGCTTCTCGGCTTAATGGTCGAATTTACTTATCAAACGTCACTAAATATCGTGCGCTAGAAGACGACTTAATTGCATCGTCAATACAGCCTGATCTATTGGCATCATCAACATTGGAAAAGCTAAAGCAGCCGATTCAGAAGCTACTGCAAGTAAAACAAATACGCTTAACAACATCCCTAGAAGATGTTGCTCGTCACATTGATAATGGTGATAACCGCAATGTGATCATGAAGAGCCGAAGTGGCACACGATGGCGACTGCCAGTTAAAGGCTCCCAATCACTTGTCAACAACCCTTTCTTTAAACAAATGATCCCCGTCAGTATTGCTGATGTGTTGCGTTATGTTGAACAAGAAACCAACTTTATGCAATGCTTCGCACACGTGCTGCCAATACAAAAACAAGTAGGCGCCAATCAGGATGATTTATTGGCTATTCTAATTGCGAATGCGACACATCGCGGCGTATATGGGATGGCACAAATATCTGATCGCAGTTATGAGCATCTAAGCACTATACAAGCTAATTATATTAGGCCTGAAACCTTGCAAGAGGCTAGTGATATCATCAATAACGCAGTAGCGGCACTCCCTATTTTCCGCCACTATCACATCCAAGAAGACGTCCTGCACGCCAGTACCGATGGGCAAAAATTTGAAACTCACCTTGAGACTTTTAAAACTCGCTACTCCTCGAAATACTTCGGCACCAACAAAGGTATTACGGCCATGACGTTAGTTGCCAATCATAGTGCGTTAAATGCCCGTATCATAGGATCTAATGAGCATGAGTCCCATTATATTTACGACTTACTACAATCTAATACTAGTGATCTTAAGCCAGATGTCCTCTCAACCGACACCCATGGTGTTAATCATGTTAATTATGCCTTATTGGATTTATGCGGTTATAGTTTTGCGCCTAGGTATGCTCAGTTCACCAGTGTGATCAATGACCTATTTAACGTAACTGAAAGCGACGACGGAAACACGCATCTGGCGCTGAAAAAGCCGATAAAAATGAATGTGATTGAAGAAGGCTGGCAGGATATTCAGCGTATTGTGTTATCCCTTCAAGAAAAACGCACAACACAGGCATTGCTAGTACGCAAATTATCTGGTTATCCATCTAGACACCCTATATTACAAGCATTAACGGAATATAATAGGCTCATCAAAGCCCAATATTTACTTGATTATATTGATGATGCAAGTCTGCGCCAATATGTTCAACGAGCACTGAACCGAGGCGAAGCCTGGCATTTCCTCAGGCGAGCTATTGCATCGGTCAATCGTGACCAGTTCCGTGGAAAAAACGAATCAGAAATAGTCGTCTGGAACGAGTGTGCCCGTTTGACGGCAAATGCTATTATCTACTTTAACTCGATGATCCTAAGTCATCTATTACTGCACTTTGAAGAAGTTGGTGACGAGGAAAAAGCAGCAATAACTCGACAAGTATCACCCGTTGCATGGCAGAACATTAATCTGAGCGGCACTTATCAGTTCGCTAGTAACCGCAAACTACCTGATTTACAGGAAATAACTAGGCCTATTGTTGAAAATGAAGTCTAAAATGAAAGGTAACCCAGCTCCACAAGCCATTAACTGCGAGGGTTGTGGCGATTTATGTTACTTTAGAGGGGAAAATCCCTAGAACCCCATGATCGGCCAGATGCGCGAAATCGTGTCCACCGCGCAGAAAGCTACGCGCAAGGCGCGGCGCGACGCGGATCGACGCCAGCATCTCAAGGCAACGGCAGTTCTTTTCAAAACCACGCCACCACCGGACGCGGACATGGCTGACCCGCAGGCAGACAACCAGCCACCTGCCAAACCGTTCGACCAGATTGAGGAGTGGTAGCCGTGGAAGAATATCCCATCATCGACTTGTCCCACCTGATGCCGGTGGCCCAGGGCTTGGCCCGTCTTCCGGCGGACGAACGCATCCATCGCCTTCGCGCTGACCGCTGGATCGGCTATCCGCGAGCAGTCGAGGCGCTGAATCGGCTGGAAGCCCTGTATGCGTGGCCGAACAAACAACGCATGCCCAACCTGCTGTTGGTCGGTCCAACCAACAACGGCAAGTCGATGATCGTCGAGAAATTCCGCCGCACCCACCCGGCCAGCTCCGACGCCGACCAGGAGCACATTCCGGTACTGGTCGTGCAGATGCCATCCGAACCGTCGGTAATCCGCTTCTACGTCGCGCTACTTGCCGCGATGGGCGCGCCATTGCGCCCGCGCCCACGGCTGCCGGAAATGGAGCAATTGGCGCTGGCACTGCTACGCAAGGTCGGCGTGCGCATGCTGGTGATCGACGAATTGCACAACGTCCTGGCCGGCAACAGCGTCAACCGCCGGGAATTCCTCAACCTGCTGCGTTTCCTCGGCAACGAGCTGCGCATCCCGCTGGTCGGGGTCGGCACACGCGATGCCTACTTGGCGATCCGCTCGGACGACCAGTTGGAAAACCGCTTCGAGCCGATGATGCTGCCGGTGTGGGAGGCCAACGACGATTGCTGCTCACTGCTGGCCAGCTTCGCGGCTTCGCTCCCGCTGCGGCGACCCTCGTCGATTGCCACGCTGGATATGGCCCGCTACCTGCTCACGCGCAGCGAGGGCACCATCGGCGAGCTGGCGCACCTGTTGATGGCGGCGGCCGTCGCTGCCGTGGAGAGCGGTGAGGAAGCGATCAACCATCGCACGCTCAGCATGGCCGATTACACCGGTCCCAGCGAGCGGCGGCGGCAATTCGAGCGGGAACTGATGTGAAGCCAGCGCCACACTGGCCACTGCATCCGGCTCCCAGGGAAGGCGAAGCCTTGTCTTCGTGGCTCAACCGCGTGGCCCTTTGCTATCACATGGAGGTGTCCGAGCTGCTGGAGCACGATCTTGGTCACGGCCAGGTTGATGACCTGGACACCGCGCCACCACTGGCGCTGCTGGCGATGCTCTCCCAGCGGAGCGGCATCGAGCCGGACCGGCTGCGTTGCATGAGTTTCGCCGGCTGGGTGCCTTGGCTACTGGACAGCCTTGATGATCAGATTCCAGATGCATTGGAAACCTATGCGTTCCAGCTCTCGGTGCTGCTGCCGAAACTCCGCCGTAGGACGCGATCCATCACGAGCTGGCGTGCCTGGCTGCCCAGCCAGCCGATACATCGCGCCTGCCCGCTCTGTCTGAACGATCCGGAGAACCAAGCCGTACTGCTCGCGTGGAAGCTGCCCCTGATGCTGAGCTGCCCACTGCATGGCTGCTGGCTGGAATCCTATTGGGGCGTGCCAGGGCGGTTTCTCGGCTGGGAGAACGCCGACGCCGAACCGCGCACTGCCAGCGACGCGATTGCGGCGATGGACCAGCGTACCTGGCAGGCACTGACGACCGGCCACGTGGAGTTGCCGCGCCGACGCATCCACGCCGGATTGTGGTTTAGGCTGCTACGCACGCTGCTCGATGAGCTGAACACCCCGCTTTCGACGTGCGGCACCTACGCGGGGTATCTCCGCCAAATCTGGGAATGCTGCGGGCATCCGCTGCGTGCTGGGCAAAGTCTGTGGCGACCGTATGAAACCCTGAACCCGGCAGTACGGTTGCAGATGCTGGAGGCGGCGGCAACGGCAATCAGCTTGATTGAGGTGAGGGATATAAGCCCGCCAGGCGAGCACGCAAAGCTATTCTGGTCCGAGCCCCAAACCGGGTTCACCAGTGGCCTGCCGGCGAAAGCGCCGAAGCCCGAACCCGTCGATCACTGGCAGCGTGCAATCCAGGCCATTGATGAGGCCATCATTGAAGCACGACACAACCCCGAGACGGCACGCTCGCTGTTCGCGTTGGCTTCCTATGGTCGGCGCGACCCCGCTTCCTTGGAACAGTTGCGCGCCACCTTCGCGAAGGAAGGCATCCCCCCGGAATTTCTGTCACATTATGAGCCTAGCCTACCCTTTGCATGCCTTAGACAGAATGACGGGTTAAGTGACAAATTTTGACGTGCAGAGCTTCCCGATGCAAACTGTCACATAATCGAACGTATATGTGACAGGTACAAGATGCTGATTGGCTACATGCGAGTATCGAAGGCGGATGGCTCCCAGGCGACGGACTTGCAGCGCGATGCGCTGGTCGCGGCCGGTGTTGATCCGGCGCATCTCTATGAAGACCAAGCGTCCGGAAAACGCGAGGATCGTCCCGGTCTGGCGAGCTGTCTGAAGGCACTACGGCCAGGCGACACGTTGGTCGTTTGGAAACTGGATCGGCTCGGGCGCGACCTGCGCCATCTGATCAATACCGTCCATGACCTGACCGGACGCGGCATCGGCCTCAAGGTGCTGACCGGGCACGGCGCGGCCATTGACACCACGACCGCCGCCGGCAAGCTGGTCTTCGGTATCTTCGCCGCGCTGGCCGAGTTCGAGCGCGAGTTGATCGCCGAGCGCACCGTGGCGGGCCTGGCCTCAGCACGGGCACGCGGCCGGAAAGGCGGCCGGCCGTTCAAGATGACCGCCGCCAAGCTGCGGCTGGCGATGGCGGCAATGGGGCAGTCAGAGACCAAGGTCGGCGACCTGTGCCAGGAACTTGGCATCACGCGGCAGACCCTGTATCGGCATATTTCACCCAAGGGCGAGCTACGTCCAGATGGCGAGAAGCTACTCAGCCGAATTTGATGCCGACATGAGGCGACGTAGCGAAAGCGTGGTTTGTCTCAATTTGACGGCGGCGAACCGCAAGCGTTCGGTTCGCCGCTCGTTTCGGTCGCAGTGCTGGCCCGCGCCTGGAAACGTTGATAACACTCCAGCCCGCAGAAGTGCTCGACGTACTCCGCGCCTTCCGGTGTGAAGGCGGCATCGAGCGGAATTTCCTTGCAGCACACGCAGCAACTGGTGGCGGTCGGATCATTTGCATTCATGGTGGCACCCCTCCATTGACTGACGAAGACGGCGAATGCCGCCGCCGGCATCGGCTTTGCGAACAGAAAGCCTTGCCCGCGCTCGAACGCTTGGGCCCTCCGCCGTAGTCCATCCATCCGGCCGGGAAGCGCTCATGATCTTTCCCTGAATGCCCGCAACGCCCGCGCCAGTGACAGAAGAAACAGGCCGGTCAAACCGAGCGCCGTGATGACCCAATACTCGACAAGGAATGCACCGGCGGTTGTGCCGGCCAGCACGGCAGCGAGGATGGACAGGTGGCAGGGGCAAGTCAGCACGGCCAGCGTGCCCCACAGGTAGCCGGTGAACGGTTTGTGCGTCTCGGCCGGCATGCGCTCGGGGCTGTTCATGGCAAACTCTCCGCATGCTGTGCCGGCGCGGTCGGCATGGCGGCCAACTGCACTTCCAGATTGGCCAACGCTTCGCGCCGGCGTTCGACGAACTGACGCAGCACAGCAAGCTGCGCGGCAGTTTCATCGCAGTTCGCCGCATCCAGCGCCCGGCACAGCCGCGCCAATGCGCCGAGGCCGATGCCCGCCTCGAAGGCGGCCCGCACGAAGCACAGTCGCTGCAAGGCGGCGTCATCGAACAGGCCGTAGCCACCCGTGGTGCAGGCGACTGGCCGCAGCAATCCGCGCAGCAGGTAGTCGCGCACGATATGCACGCTCACCCCGGCATCAAGGGCCAGCCGGGACACCGTGTAGGCGTTCATCGAACACCTCCTTTTGGTCGGTTCACGGCAATGCATATACCGTTTCGCCGAGTTCAATCCGCGCGCTGCGAATCCGATGCCGGTGCCGTAGAACATTGGGTCGATATCCGATCACGGTGTCCTAGATGACATGGTCTGCAACAGATGTCGATTAAACTCCTGGCCCAAGCCGAAAGCCTCGTGGACACTGACGATCGCCAATCCTTCCAATCCTTGATGCTTGGAGGCCCAGTCTTCCGCCGTCGGGACAGATGCAAAGAAATGTACATGGCAACAGAAGGACTGACGAACGTCGGCTGCTTCCTGCGGCAATACCAAGGACACCGCCATGCCGGCAGGTTCGACAGCCTGTATCTCGCTGGGTGAAACCGTGAGTGAAACGGGTGCTCCGGTTGCAGCGCAATGCGATGAGACGCGAGCTGTACGGCCGATCAGCGCCGGAAATATCAAGGTGTCCAGCGCGCACCAGGCATACAGACGGCGGTCGTCAATTTCAAAGACATACGAAGTCTCGCGCAAGGTGAGGCCGTAGCCGATGATGTTCCCATCTTTGTCATATTCGGTACTGGTGGCCTGTTCGAGTACGGCGGCCACTCGCTCAGCGGGCCAGTCGAGAATCCCGGCAAGTGTCGTTCGTGAAACCGGACGCCCCTTGGCGAGTTCCCGCAGTAGCGGGACCAAGAGATCCGCAGTACCATTGGTACGATTGACCGAAGTGAGACGTTCTAAAATATATGGGGCGAGCTTCATGGTTCCATCTCCTTTCATCCTGCGCAGCAGGACAATTGTTTGACATCCTTGGTGAAGGTCTGCGCCGCGAGCTTCAGCCCCTCGACCATCGTCAGGTAGGGGAACAACTGGTCAGCCAGTTCCTGTACGGTCATGCGGTTACGGATCGCGAGCACCGCCGTCTGGATCAGCTCGCCCGCTTCCGGGGCCACTGCCTGTACCCCAATGAGTCGTCCGCTACCTTCCTCGGCTTGTCCTTTCGAATTTGAATTGGATAGCGTAACCTTACTTCCGTACTCATGTACGGAGTCAAGCGGTATGGAAAATAATTTGGAGAACCTGACCATTGGCGTTTTTGCCAAGGCAGCCGGCGTCAACGTGGAGACCATCCGGTTCTATCAGCGCAAGGGCTTGTTGCCCGAGCCGGACAAGCCCTATGGCAGCATTCGCCGCTATGGCGCGGCGGACGTGACACGGGTGCGATTCGTGAAATCGGCCCAGCGGTTGGGCTTCAGCCTGGATGAAATCGCCGAGTTGCTGCGGCTCGACGATGGCACCCACTGCGAGGAGGCCAGCAGCCTGGCCGAGCACAAGCTCCAAGACGTGCGCGAGAAGATGGCCGATTTGGCGCGCATGGAGGCTGTGCTGTCTGACCTGGTGTGCGCCTGCCATTCGCGGCAGGGGAATGTTTCGTGTCCGCTGATTGCGTCGTTGCAAGGTGGAACGAGCTTGGCAGGGGCTTCCACAGCTTAGCGTGCTTTATTTTCCGTTTTCTGAGACGACCACAGATCAGAAAAGACTGTGCAGCCGACTCTTGATATTCCGTGCAGTCACCTTCTGAAAATGACAAAAGACAACGGATTTGCAGTATATCCCAAGTTAATATACTCGGTTAATATTTCAATGTTAATATACAGCCTAGAATTACGAGTAAATTAACTTTTTTCGAGCGATGACCGGGTAGCTGCGATAACCGCCAACTTTTTTGGCCCGGCGGAAGAACCCCCAAATCTGTAAAGTTTGCCTGGAGAGTGAAAAGCACATGCTGGTTGGTTATGCACGAGTATCGACTGACGATCAAAACCTCAACCTGCAACGAGACGCCCTCGATCAGGCTGGGTGTGAGCAAATCTTCGAGGATCAACTCAGCGGTGCCAAAGCGGAACGCCCAGGGCTACACCAAGCTTTGCAGTACGCTAGAGCGGGTGACACCATAGTGGTCTGGCGACTGGACCGCCTGAGCCGGTCACTCAAAGACCTGATTGAGATGGTGACATTGCTTGAATCCAAGGGAATCGGCTTGAAGAGCCTCCAAGAAGCCATCGACACCTCATCCAGCTCCGGAAAGCTAATTTTCCATATATTCGGAGCGCTGGCCGAATTTGAACGGAACCTGATCCGTGAGCGCACACAGGCGGGACTCCAGGCAGCGCGAGCGCGAGGACGAAAAGGCGGTAGACCTAAGTCGCTCAACAAAGATAAGCAGGCCTTGGCCGTGAAGCTTTACGATGAAAAGAAACACACCGTGGATCAGATCTGCGAAATGATGGGGATTTCAAAGCCCACACTCTACAAATACATCGAAGCTGCTAAAAGTTGATGGTGGAAGAACCCTCGAAAGTGACGAGTAATCAATATGTGGATTAATTGCAAAGAAGAAATGCCGGAGGATATGGAGGTTGTCATTGCCTTGTATCTGGGGCACTGGCCAGGACGTGGTAACAGCGGCATTGCGGATGTTTACGCTGCGGATGGCGAATGGTTCAACATTCCTGAGGGTGTTGCCATCATTGGGTGGATGCCGGTACCGGACACTGGGCATTTACCTATTGCTGAGCACTATGCTGGCTCAACAGTCGCGTCCAGGCCAGGCAATCTCCTTGGAAGTATCGAAACCGAAGTTCCTTCGATTTTCGAATGCATATTTGAAGGGGATTATTCAGAGGTAAAACGACCAGAGTGATTTTGCACAGGAATTTACGGTTTGAGGTGGATCCGCGAGGGCGAAACCGTAAGTTTCTGTTCAAATGCCCCCGCTAGTCCGACTTGCCAGCCATCGTTATGCCGGCGGAATTCGAGCGTTCCCGTTTTTTGGATAACGTCGCCTTTGCTGAATTTGCCAAAGGACCGGCGAGCCCAGTATGCGTTCTCCCCTTCTTCCCCTTCCTTGGTGAACACATATTCCCCGTAGTCCATGGTGAACTCCAGGGTGCCATACAGTTCGACAACATAGAGATCCTGACTTTTCAGACTGCCCTTCCCGGCTCGCCATTGAACAGTCTTCAAGAAGCTTTGCTCAGATACTTCCTCGCCGGGCTTCCAGCGAAGTACTTCCAACGCAGATGGGGCGTTCACCTGCAGAGCCTGGCTGATGAATTCTTCACTGGGTTGCTTGGATTGACTGTCAAGACAACCGGTTAAGAGGAGACCTGCAATCATAAGCAGGACATACCGTATTTTCATGGGTCTTTCTCTCGCTGTCTTGTGGGGGTGTGATTTTAGATTGGTGCGGGTGGGGCTGCCACCCGCTGCAGCATCACTTCGAACTCAGACGTGCATTCAGAGTCTTGCTGGCGTTGACTCTTTTCATCTTGTGAACCGCTACTGCCTGCTCAACCAGTTCCTTCGTTGTGTTGGATCCTTCGAATACCGCTAACTGGTACTCGTTGAAGCCTTGGGGAATGAACCGGACAATGACCGTCCACGGAACCCGCTTGTCATTGTTCATTTCCGAGTAGCGCAAACCTCTGAGGATCTTGTCGTAACTGCCCTGATCGATCTCAAATTCAGTCTCCTGCCCAGGCATAACAACCCCTTGTGACCGCAAATCGATCGTAGCTTCCCGATAGCCCAGCTTAACGGTCATGGACTGCAGTGCGGCGGGGAGTTCACTGTGGTTGTGAATCACCCAGGGGTTCAGGTTGGTCGGGTCGTGTTTCAGGGTCAGGCCAAGGCCGATTTTCTTCTCGATTACCGGGAACGTGCTTTCTGGCACCCTGGCGCCCATGACGAAGAAATCCACGGTGACTTCATCCAAATGAGCCGGTATGTCGCTTGGGCAATTGAAATCCATCCGCAAGATACTGTTGGTGAAGTCGCATTCGGCGCTGTAGGTAAAGATGGCTTCGCCCGGGGACGGCAAGCGATCGTGCAGCTGCTTGAGTGACTGGAATTCGCCGAGATTCCCCAGTACGGCCGTCGCCGGTTTGGCTTTGACGGTCACTTCCGGAAAGCTGCTGACGTAGACGTCGCTCAGGGCATCGAGCAGGCTTTCGCCATTGTTGAGCCGCGGCATCTGGTCAATCGCATTAAGCTTCACTTTGGGCATTGGCTGCGCCTGGTAATCCTTGAACGCCTGAGACTCTGAGACGTTCAGTTTCTGCTGGATCTGGCGCATGGTCGCATCGAAATTCGGAATCTTGCCCTTGGCATCGTCCACGGCATCCTGAAAATCACCTTCCTGGAAGGTCGGCTCCATCGGCAACCCGCCGAGCAGCGACAGGCCCATGGTCAGGGTGGCAACGGCGGCCGTGCCGCCCAGAGCGCTGCCATCAACTTCCGCTTCCATGAACAGGGCCGGATTGTCCTGCTCACACCAGCTGGGACGCATCGTGGCGGATTCGCCGCAGGACTCAGGTGCGTTGGTGTTCCACATCGGATCAAAGTCATTGAGCCTTACCCACGGTAGGTCAGATCGGATATCGTCGCGATCCAGAGTGAAGCGGGTGAACTCGTAGCCTTGGCCGGCCTGTGTCAGGTACCCGTAGATGGGTGCCTGGTCATGGTCGGCAAGGCCAGTGGTGCCGGTGGCAGTCGGTGTGCTTGAGCACCCGGCGAGAGCTAGCGAGCCGAGACACAAAGCGGCGGTCAGTCGTGTTTTCTTCATCATGTAGCGATTCCTTGTCATGCGATTCGTTCGTAAATCCGGGTGGCCGTTCAGGGGTTAAGGGTGTGCGGACGGCCCTTTTTCATTCAGGGCCTGCGAGCTCGGTGAATCCGGAATCGGCATGGCATCGGCGATCGCGCCGATGAATGCGAACACGATCAGCACGTAGCCATCGGAAAACCCCAGCAGCGCACCCAGCACGCCGGCGCCGGCCAATGTGAGCCACAAAATCCGCAGTGATCTGACCATGTTCATCCTCCCCGGCCGCGCCGGTCCAATACCAAAAGGTCGACTCAATACCAGTTCCCGGCCCCGGTTTTCACCGTGAAAATGACCACCTCACTACCGGCCGACCGCCATATCTATGAGAACAATTAGAACACACGGTCAAGCATCAAGCAATAATTTACCCCCCAACCAGAGCGAACGCCGATCTCACGCCAGCCTGCCAGTTGAGAGTCCAAACCGATAACCAGGAGGGGTCCTTTCGTCCTGAGAAATTTGGTGGCAACTTACCTTCGTTTTCTCTGGTGATTCGAACCTGCCTACAACATCGGCACCGTATGTTAGTCAACACTAAATTATTTTTGCGCGGCGCGGCGCGGGCCCTGCCCCACTTTCGGTAAGGCAACGGCTTCGCCGGCTGGGGAACGGGGCGCACCGGTGCTGGTTGGGGGGTAAATTATAAGGGGAGAGTGCGGCTCGACCGTGGTGGGCGGCGCGGGGCGCCAGGTCAGTTGTATTGGTGTGAGGTTGGCGATAAGATAACTTTAACTTCAAGACAACAGGAGCGGCTGGTGCAAACACCGGTGCAATTGGAACCTTTTCCCAAAAATGGAACCCCGAGACTGCTGGCCCGGCCGCACCCGATCGAGCTGGCCCGCGGACTGGGGTTCAGTCTCTGGGGTGTCGCCCTTGGCGTGTTCGCCGTGGCCACCGCCTTCACCGATCAAAACACCGTCTTTATGTCCGGGCTCAAGACGCTGTTTTGCGTCGGCGCCGGCGCCCTGGCGGTGGACGCGCTGACCACCGGCCTGCGGCACATTGTCCATTACCGGCACAGCGTCCTGATGATTTCCGATCAGTACATCGCCACGCTCTCCGGCGCCGCCGGCATCGTCCGGGCCTACCCCCGAACCAGCTGCCACGTTCATGACCTTCGCTACTCCTGGCTGGGCAATCGGCTAAACTACGGGTTGCTAAGGATCGATGACCCGAACGGCCATCACCTGATTGGCCTGCCGGTTCGGAACCCGGACTATGCCTTGATGGTTGCCAACCCCGGCGAGCCGCAACCTGCGGAGGCACATGGATAGTGAGTGCGCACGAGTTGGACGTCATTATGACCATCGCCTCGAGCATCAACCAGGTGCTTGAGGAATATCGGGATGACCCACGCCTGAGTGCCATTCACGGTCGCAGTTGTGTGTACCGGGCCGCCCTCACCCGCGCTCTTCTGACCCGTCAGGGCATTACAAACACGTTCTGGTCCGGCGGTGTTCGCTGGGCCGCCACCGGCCAACCGCCTCGCTACCTTGATTGTTTCGAGCGCGATGCCGCAAAAGGTGATCTTGGTGGCCACGTCTGCAACCTGGCTCAACTGCGCGACGGCACCTGCTGGTTACTCGACATTACCATGGACCAGTTTCACCGGTGCGCAACCATACGCGATGGAGTTGACCTTCCCGCGATTCAGCCTCCGCAAATCTTACTGGCCCTCACACCCAACAAGCGATTTGAAGCCATTAAGAAATCAGGCTGGCTATTTTACAGGGCCTTCCCAGGCACCAATACCTGGTGCGAATACCGGTATGAGAGTCTGATCGGTTTTCGCCGGCTTCGTAAATTGTACAACCAGGGCCAGGAGACCGGGCTCAACGCCCAGCGGTGGCCGGATGTTTACCGGGATATCCTGACGAGACTGGATTTCCGGCTTCACACTCTGGCAACGTTACCCTCCGTCGCTGACACCGCAAATTACTAAGAGCTATCGCTAACTCCCGGCAAAACCGGTTCGGAGGAACATTGAAAACCCCACCACTGCTTGAGCCCTACGAAAAAGGCGCCAAACGGCTCTGGCTGACACGACCCCACCCGATTGTTCTGATTGCCTGCCTCTTCTATCTATCGATCACGATCGTCTGCGGATACGTAATCTTTGAGGCGGTCTCCGGCGGATCTCGAAATTTCATTACCGGGCTGATTGTCTTTTTCTTCGGCCTACTCGCTCTGCAGATGCTCGGCCTGGCCACGATGCGCGGGATTACCTATTACACCAGCTACTTGATGGTGACCAACCATTGCGTGATCGTTCAGCAAGGTATTGCCCGCCAGCTCTCAAAGCTTGACCATTCGGACATTGAAAGCACCGGGACCAGCGAGACTCTGCTGGGGCGCCTGCTGGGCTATGGTCGATTGCTGGTGGCGCCGGCCTCCGGCATCAACCTTCCCACCTTTCCCCTGCGCAACCAGAATGAACTGGAAGTTCTCGTGAATGATTGCCGTACAGCCAGGGCACAATAACACTGAGACGTTGCCGCAGATTGCCTGTGAGATGTTTTTGTTTTATCATAATTCGCATGTCGATTTGTTTTTCTACAACACTGAATTCACGGACGGGTTATGAGTGAGATGCCCTATGATGTGGCGAGGCCGGGTTCCAATCGGACCAGAGAGCTGTCGCTGACGGATGCCAAACGATTCTTTCTGGAATTGGCTCAGGCAACGTGGTCCCCGGATCTGGATACGTGTGCTGATTACGAAGACTTGACCCAACACCTTCTTTATATCATTTCCAGTTATCAGGAGAACAAGCACTCCCTCGCCAAAGAGCTGTTTCTGTGGAAGAACCAACAGGACTTTTCAATTACGGAGCGTCTGGCCAACTTGCGAGCCAAAGTCGAAGAACTCTGTCCGCCAGACACTGAGGAAGGCAAAGCGCTTCAGAAGGACATCCAGGCTCTGCACAGCCATCTCAAACTGATTCAAAGCGAGAAAAACTCGTTCTATCACCCATCCCGGTACCAGCTGACCTATTTCGAAAACGGCATCCCGGTACCGCTCAACCCCTTGCGCATTATCCAGGTTCTTGAAGGAAAGGAAGGCCTGGTGAACCTGCATATCAATCACAACAAGCGTCTCTAATCTGGGACGCCTGCGGCCTACCCGCCACAACAGCACACATTGACTTGAAAACTGATCTCCGCAGAGGTAACCTTGCAAGGTGTACTCTAATGGTGCTTACCCATGTCCGACAAGACTTCCGAAGGCGTTCCCAGCGAACTGATTGAACCGTTGCAAGCTGCCTGGCGTGAATACCAGATGGCTCGGGGTGCCGTTCGCAAAAATCTTGTCGACGATGAAAGGGCCGGTTATCAGGGCATGGCACTTGATGAAGATGGGGAACCGGCGAACCCGCACGAATTGGCATCTCAGCTTTACACTGACTGTGAGCGAGAGGAAGGCGATGATCCCAAGCGTTCAAACCATGCTTTCGGCGTCATCGTGGTTTCCACCAAAACCCAGACCTCATTTGAATACCTTAACCGAACCAAGGCCGATCTGATTGCTGTCCTTGATGACCTCAAAGGGCATCCAAAATATTCGCTCGAGTCCATAAAGGCTGCCGCCGGCCTTACCCGCATTCATTACTACAAGATCAAACGGCCGGTGAAAGGCCTCAGTGGAGAGCGACCGGAGAGTGTACGCCTATCCATTGAGCAGAAGATCGATGTGGGTAAGCGCAGTGTTGAAGAATGCATGGAGCTACTCGAGGAGTTCGACACCACGCAGATGCACATCCAGGTGCAGCTTGATGCGTTACGCCGTGTTCCCCGATCGGAACCACTGGCCTACGTCTTCGAGACCTCGAACATGCGCATTCTGGCCAACGTTTCGTTCCCGAAGGATCCCAATACCGGGCGCCGGCGGCACATGAAGCTCCGTAGCGTTATGCCTTTTTATGTGACGTCTCAAACCCCCGACTGGGCTCCCGCTATCAAGCTGCCCAGTGCAGTTCGCCTAGAAGAGAGAGTTGAGCGCAAAGAGAGAAAGGATCGGCGGATTGATCCAACGCCTTTCCTGCCAAGCATCCACGTCCATCGTTATATCGGTTGAACACGCTCCCAGGCTTTCTGGAGCATTCTCCACCTGTTTAACGTTCGCTGAGCACCCCCACTTTAAATCCCAAAGCACTCGCCTCACTCATAAATTCGTGCACCCGGGCGTTATAGACCTCCCTGAGCTTCTTGCAACTTTTTGCCTGCCCACCCGGGGCAACGTCGCGAATCCCGTCCTTCTCCAAGACGATAACTTTGCCATCACCTCGATTCGTGAACGTATCAGAAAGGGCTTGAAGCATCTCCCGCAACTCTTCGACTGACTCGTAGTAAAGACTCTCTACAAGAAACGCTGCATCAATCGGAACGGTTAAGGTCTCTTCACACTCGCAAAGGGCATAATAGAAAGAGGTCATTTCGTCAGAAACCACATCGAAGAATTCAAAATATCCATCAATGGGGAATTCGTTTTCATTATTGAGGTAGACTCCACCGAGGGTATGCTTTCTCCCACAGGTATCAACGATGACATAGTGCAGACCGAATGGATATAAGATCGGAGCGCCATACCTCTCTGCCATCCACTCTTCACCAAACCCCTCTTTCAGCTCATTTACCAGTTCGTCACGCTGCTCTTTTAAATCCGATTCCTCTTGATCCTTACTCCATGCTATACCTTCCTCCGTAACCCACTGGCGGTACTCCTCCCGACGCTCAGGAATGCTCTCCTCAAACTCCGCAAGCAAGGGTTTTGAATGAGCCTCCCAGGCTTCCTCCCACTGTATCTTGAGCTCGGCTTCGTAATCTGCCCTACTCACGTCCTCTATAAAGCAGGTGTGCTCAACCTCTTGGTCCTCATACATGTCTTCAAGAACACCTTTACCAAAGCTCACCCGATTAATCCTCAGTGATTCGGAGACCTGGATAACGGCATTGTGGCGCTCTGCTGCCCGCAATGAAGAGTTGAGCGATAGGATAGGTTCGATTGGCCTTGGTTCAAACAGCATTTCGAGAGGATCGTTCCAGAACTCTTGCTTCAACAGCCAGGCTTCAACCATCTTCTCCAGGGTTAATCGAACGCTGGGCATTCTGTAAATCCAAAGCAAAGCTGGGCCTGTAACTTCTTCAGGTACGGAATCGAAGCGCCCTTCAAAGACCAACTGCTTTAGAGTGGATAAGAATTCGGGATCTTCGAAAAGCTTTTTAATAACTCGCTCTACTCCATGGAATGCTTCATCAGAAACCGACTTCCAGATTGTCTCGGGTGCCTGGACCATGCGGTTGTCTTCGGGGCTAAGCCATGGAGATGGGATGACAGAAAAATTGATGCGGTTTTTAAGGGGGCGCCTCATGAATTCGCTCACGGATGAGCTCAGCCACGGGGTTATATCAACGAACTCGCCAGCCTCGTTATAGAGATCTCGACTCACAGCACTGCGGATAATGTTCGGGATGATCTCCGGGAGCCCGCTATCGTTCAGAGCGGATTCGATATGAGCGTATTGGTTGCTAAAAAGAGCAACAACTTCAGGAGAGTCCGCCTTATCTTCTACAGCTTTCCGGACAATCGCTTCAGCATCCAAATGTTCATGGTAGATGTTATTCAGCCCCAAGCGGGGTCGTTTGCGGGAGAGGGCGAAATCCTACGCTAAGGCTTTGGCCAACGATATTCTCCGGTAAGATTGATGTGTTCCCAGGGGATAGGAGAAGTCGCTTGATATCTAGTATGACGTCTGTCGCACCTGCTTGATCGCGGCCGCGATAGCTAGATCGCGTTGCTCCTCTTCTCCATCCGCGTTCCAAGCTGCGGAAAGGCACCCATAAGCGTACGCCTGGTCGAGCAGGCGACGCGGATCGACGTCCAGCGCACGAGAGAATGCGTCCGCCATCTGTGCAATGCGTCTAGGATCGAGACAAAGGTCGTCTCTGTCAGCCGGATCGTAGAACATATTGGCGGCGCCAAAGCCCACTTCACCGACCAGACCGACGGGATCTATCACCAGCCAGCCGCGACTGGAGAACATGATGTTTTCATGATGCAGATCGCCATGTAGCCCACGCAGTTCCGAGGCATTGCTCATCATTTGATCGGCTATAATCGCCGCGTGGACGTAGTCAGTTTGACAACCTGCGTTTTGATCATCGCGCGCCCGCTGAAACAAAGCTGCAAAGCGATCCCGGATCGGGAGAAGGGCAGAAGGCAGGGGTTCCTCAGATGCGGCATACAGCTTCGCCATTAGTTCCGCTGCAATTTCGGTCGCCTGGTAGTCGCCGTGCTCGGCAACGATGTGAGAGAGCATTCGCTCCCCGGCATATTCGAGCAACATCAGATTGTTCTCACGACCGAGCAACCGGACTGCTCCCCTCCCATTGCGCCATACCAGATAGTCGGCCCCGCGCAGTTCATCAGCAATGTCTTCTATAGGTTTCAATCCCTTGACGATTGCAGGAGTCCCGTCTGGCAATGAAACTTTCCAAACGAGGCTGGAAAAGGTGTCCGCAATGAGAACAGGTTGCGAAACGTGCCAATGAGCAGGAAAAACAGGCGGCATGAACATCAACCCCAAGTCAGAGGGTCCAATCGCAGATAGAAGGCAAGGCGTTCGCGGTCGGGGGCTTCGATCCCCAATACATTGAATAGGACAGCGAAGGCGCGCTCTGCTTCATCTGGCGCTGCCCAGTTCTCTTCGGCGTTAGCAATCATGAGTGCCAAATCGGCATAGCGATCTGCTGTTCCGAGCCGCCCAAGGTCGATCAGACCCGTGCATTGAAGAGTTTTAGGGTCCACCATGAAGTTCGGCATGCAGGGATCACCATGGCAAACAACCATATCGGTGCGCTCTTGGTCGAGCCGCACCGGTAGCTCTCGTTCGACACGAGCCAAAAGATCGAGCTGCGGCGTACTCTTGTCCTCGTCCGGTAAGAAGTCGGGATTGACGGCATTGCGGGACACCACATCAACGGCGCGTCCGAACATTCGCGACAGCCTGCGCTCAAACGGACATTGATCAACCGATAGGCTGTGAACAGCGCCAAGTTGCTGCCCCATTGACGGCCACGCTTTGAGCAAATCCGCTCCAGACAGATCAGCCGCCGGTACTCCCGGAATTGCCGTTATCACCAAGCATGCACCCTCCTGTTCCTCCTGCCAGTTGATCACCTCGGGGCAAGCCACACCTCGACCTTTGAGCCAAATGAGGCGGTCACGCTCTCCAGCGAGCTCACCGCGGCGGGAAGCAGGTGCGATTTTCGCGAAGGCATGCCCGTCACCACGTCGAAAAACAAAATCACCAGATTCTCCGCCTCTGACAGGCAACCAGTCAGAATGCGATTCACCAAAAAAAATATTAGTTCGATTCAATGGAGGTTCCTTCAGTTTTCTGATGAAGCGCGGAGGTGGCTCAACCTGCGAAAAGAAACGAGTTGCTACGTAAGTCCGAGAACATGCTTTCCATGGTCTCTGAGCTCGCCTTTGGGACCGACATATCGGTAGAGAGTGACGCGCTCGATGCCGAGTTCCTTGCAGAGATCGGAAACTGAAGTATCGCGCTGGGCCATGGCGGCTTGCGCGAGACGCACCTGAGCTTTGGTGAGCGCGAATTTTCGTCCGCCCTTGCGACCGCGCGCTCTCGCGGAGGCGAGACCCGCCATGGTGCGCTCTCGGATCAGATCCCGCTCGAACTCGGCCAAGGTGGCGAAGATTCCGAACACCATGCGACCGGACGCAGTCGTGGTGTCGATCTGAGCGCCCTTTCCAGTCAGAACCCGCAGGCCGATCTTGCGGTCTGACAGCTCCTTCACCGTGTTGACCAGATGGGCAAGCGATCGTCCGAGGCGATCGAGCTTCCAGACCACCAGCACATCGCCGTCACGCAATGACTTGAGGCAGGCAGTCAAGCCAGGGCGATCATCACGACCGCCGGAAGCAAGATCATCATAGATATTGTGGCTCTGTTGCAAAAATCGTGAAGCTTGAGCATGCTTGGCGGAGATTGGACGGACGGAACGATGACGGATTTCAAGTGGCGCCATTTCCAGGGTGATGTGATCCTGTGGGCGGTGCGCTGGTATTGTCGCTATCCGATCAGCTATCGCGACCTTGAGGAAATGCTGGCGGAACGCGGCATTTCGGTCGACCATACGACGATCTATCGCTGGGTCCAGTGCTACGCCCCGGAGATGGAGAAGCGGCTGCGCTGGTTCTGGCGGCGTGGCTTTGATCCGAGCTGGCGCCTGGATGAAACCTACGTCAAGGTGCGGGGCAAGTGGACCTACCTGTACCGGGCAGTCGACAAGCGGGGCGACACGATCGATTTCTACCTGTCGCCGACCCGCAGCGCCAAGGCAGCGAAGCGGTTCCTGGGCAAGGCCCTGCGAGGCCTGAAGCACTGGGAAAAGCCTGCCACGCTCAATACCGACAAAGCGCCGAGCTATGGTGCAGCGATCACCGAATTGAAGCGCGAAGGAAAGCTGGACCGGGAGACGGCCCACCGGCAGGTGAAGTATCTCAATAACGTGATCGAGGCCGATCACGGAAAGCTCAAGATACTGATCAAGCCGGTGCGCGGTTTCAAATCGATCCCCACGGCCTATGCCACGATCAAGGGATTCGAAGTCATGCGAGCCCTGCGCAAAGGACAGGCTCGCCCCTGGTGCCTGCAGCCCGGCATCAGGGGCGAGGTGCGCCTTGTGGAGAGAGCTTTTGGCATTGGGCCCTCGGCGCTGACGGAGGCCATGGGCATGCTCAACCACCATTTCGCAGCAGCCGCCTGATCGGCGCAGAGCGACAGCCTACCTCTGACTGCCGCCAATCTTTGCAACAGAGCCAGCCTGCGTAAGAACCCCGCTTCCGGCCTATGGCCAAGCTCAAGCCTATCCTGTGATACTTCAATTTCAAAGACCGGGATTCGAAAAAATCCAGTCACTGGAGGTGTGAATGCCAAAAAGGAACGGGCGCGGAGAAGGAATTGTCTTTGAGCTATGATTGTGTATTATTCTGAATGCTTTATTGCGAATGTGACGTAATGGTGAATTTCTCATGAAGCCTTGATGCCCCGGCAGAGGAGATATTTTCTAGTTCGTCGGTGATGGGGAGGGCATTTCTCCGCACCCAATAACGGTTGCCGCGGTTCGCAGAGCAGGGTGCAATCAGACCTTTGTTGTCATGCGATAGTTCAAACACAAAAAGGCCCGAAGGGCGGCAACCCTTCGGGCCTCGATAGTCGTGCCGATTCATGCAGGAACCGGAACCATCCAAATATAGCGAATATCGTGGCGAATTTACAGACCCATCGCGTGAGGAGCCAAGGCTTGCACCGTGCAAGGTTGTTTCAACCTTCCTCAGCCGCCAACGGGCGTAACAATCGACCTCGCCTTTCACCGTCTGGACGGCTGGTTCTGGATTTTGGGTCCACCGCGATTTAATCTTCACGCAGGGGCGGTACGCGCCGCCCCGGGGTGTGGAAACCCCTAACATGGCGGTTTGGTGCCCGCCGGCTTGGGCACCGCAATCCTTGATCCTGCGGGTCGGGGAGCCTGTGACGCATGTCCAGGCGCCTCGGTGCTAAAGGTCCAGGAGCCGTCCATGTTCGGCTTTCCAACTCCCCGACTGCGTGGATCGAGGCTCGTTTGCGGGGGCGTACCGCGGACACGGGCCTTCGGGGATGCGGCCGATGTGCCACGCGAGCGATCCTCGAGCGCAAGCTCATCAGAAGCTCGCTGAGTTGCGAGCAGTCTACGAAGCATCCTTGGTCAACCTCGCTCCTTCAGCCTGCGATAGATTGAAGCTTTGGACGAGAGCGTCACTCGGCCGGATACTCGACGTTTTAGGCGAACGTCCGCACGATCAAGCACAGAGTAAATCGGCTGGATCGAAGGTGTTAATCTGCTAGATATATGAAACGATGCTCCGGACAGTGGTCAAAATTCTGTCCGGAGCATCGGCCGGCAGAAAATTCTGCGGCTGGTGCCGTATAGGTTGCTATCTGTTGAGATCAAGATAGCAACGGATTATTACAGAAAGTAGTTGGTCGCGTTGGCGTTCCGGCTATGAAGTTGCCGATGCTATTGGAATTTCGACGCTCACAGCAGTGCTTCGATGCCCTTCCGGCGGATGACGTTCAGCAACGCCAGCGCTGGCCCTTTGGCCTGCTTGGTGCCGCGTTCGAGCTGTGAGACGTAACCAGTCGTTAGATTCAGATATTTGGCAAGCGCCGCTTGGCTAAGATGCGCTCCTTCACGCACGCTGCGGATTTCTTCCGGGCTGATCGGCGCAGCCGTGGCCAGTGTATTCGATCCCAGGTGGCGGGCGGTGATCTTCTCATAAGTGCCATCGCCCAACAGTCCGGCACCATGCAGGTCCTCCGCCGTTTCCAGCAGGGCCGTGGTCAGATTGCTAAGCTTCTTCGCCATTCTCAACCTCCTGTAGTTTGCCATCACGTACGGCTTCATCGAGGACGTGATCGCCCTGGGTCAGCAAGTCGGCGGCAATGTCTCTAAGGGTCTGCAATTCGTCGTCGTCGATGTTCTCACGTTCGTTCTTGGCAAAGCCGTAGAGAAAGAACGCCCGGTTCTCCGTTCGATAGGCCACGATCATACGAAACCCGCCTGATCGGCCTTGGCCTGGTCGAGCGACCCGTTGCTTGATGAGGCCACCACCCAGATCGGCGTCGATGATTCCGCGCTCGGCCCTTTCGATGGCTTCTTTCAAACTCGCGTCGTTGATCCGCTCGCGCCGGACAAACCGCGACACCCATTTGGTCTTGAAAATCCGCACAGCGTCATCCTATAGCACTAAATACTATAGCACATAGACGCATAGTTCAACCCCTATGGGCGCCTGCCGCTGCGCGGCACCGCGGCTCTAGTCGCTTCGCTCCCCGAGCCCGCAAGCGGTCTCGGCCTAACGGTGACGATCCGACTGGCGCGGGCGAGAACCGCTGCGCGGATCTCGCCCAGATCGATGCCGGCGCAGACGCGCCGGGGTGGGGGAAGGGGGTTCCGACCCCCTCCCCCCAGCAAGGGCGACCAGGTCGGCCGTGGCTCAGTCGCTTCGCTCCCTGCGCCCGCACCACCCGACCAGCTCGCCCTTGCCCCCCTCGCCCCCCGCTGTTCGCCACGAGGCAGGGTTGCAGGCGGGGCCTGCACCCGTGCAGCCAAGGAAGGACGCAACAATGACGAATGTCGCGCATGATGCGCTTGGTGGATTGCTGATCGACAAAGGCTTTGCCCCGAGCGACTTCGTTCTTGATCTCAATCGCAGCCTGACCGTGCCTCACAACATGGCGCTACCAGCCCCGTGGAATCTCCCGTCGCGGCTGTTCCGGTTCCCGATCGAGGTAAGCGAGGCTCGCGGTAAAGGACGACGCATCGGCCTTATGCACCCTCTGCTAGGCGAACACCCTTTCGTCCAACTCGTCGCGGCCGAGCTGGGCGCGGCGCTGGACCCGAATGGCGCCCCGAACGCCTATGGCTACAGCAAGCAACGGACGGCCCTATGGTGGCACGCCGTCGACCTCATCAGCGCAGGAAAATGGCGGGAGCTGTTGGAAACCAGGCGGTTCACCACTGACTACGATATCGCCGGCGCCGTCGTCTATGGCCTCGACTTCTCTCCGCACGATGCCGAGGCCCGTTGCGGTTATATCAGCATCACCGAGGCGCGTCAGATTATGCGCGCGATCGGCAGCGTCGAGCCCGGCGACCGTGCTGCGATCCTGCACAGCTTCTCCGCTCCAAACATCTGCCGGCAGGAGAGCGGCAAGGAACATTGGCCGATCAATTCGGCTGGGGCCTTAGACGTCGAGTCCCGTGCATGGGGGCGCATCCTTGGCATCGAGGCGGGATGGTTCAAGCACGATCGCGCCGGATTTCTAACGTGGACCGAGGCGGGCCGCGATCGATACGCAGCCGGCGAAGCGGCAACCTTCACCGAACGCAAGACCGGGCAAGTCGCCTTCGCCTTCTGAGCGAGCACGCGCGCCGATCGAATGCTACCGGAGTAAATAAAACTACATGTAGCCTTTACATCTATTGACAATTTCATTCTGCTAAGCTATTGTCCTCTCGTCGGTTTGAGGAACCGATCCGGTTCAGATGCGGCGGCAACCGCACCTAATCGGCTAACTCATGCAGGAGTTCGTCATATGCAGCTTTCCAGCCGCTTCGCTTCGCGCAGTCCCGCCCTCCGTTCTGCTCGCCCCCTCGCTGATGACGAGATCGCGCGCGTCGCGCCGTCGATCTTTGCCGTTGAACCTCATGGCAGCCGTTCGGAGCGCTACACCTATATTCCCACCATCGATGTGCTGCGGGGGTTACGCAAAGAAGGGTTTGAGCCCTTCATGGTTGTTCAGACCCGTGTTCGGAACGAGTCCAAGCGTGAACACACCAAGCACATGATCCGGTTGCGTCATGCGGACCAAATCATCGGCCGAGAGGCCAACGAAATCATCCTTCTCAATAGCCACGATGGCAGCAGCAGCTATCAGATGCTCGCCGGCATGTTTCGGTTCGTTTGTCAGAACGGTATGGTTTGCGGCGACACCCTCGCCGACTTCCGTGTCCCGCATAAGGGGGATGTGATCGGCCAGGTCATCGAAGGCGCCTTCACGGTCCTCGACAGCTTCGAGGCCGCGAACGAGCAGCGCGAGGGAATGCAGGCACTACGCCTGACCGATGGTGAGCAGGGCGCATTCGCCCGTGCGGCGCTGGCCCTCAAATACGATGCCGAGGAAGCCCCCGCTCCGATCAGCGACGCCCAGCTTTTGACGCCGCGCCGGATCGAGGATCGCGGTTCCGACCTCTGGACCACCTTCAACCGGGTTCAGGAGAACCTGACCAAGGGCGGCCTGATCGGTCGGACGCCACGCGGTCGTGCGACGCGCACCCGCCCCGTCAACGGGATCGACCAGAATGTGAAACTCAACCGCGCCTTGTGGGTGTTGGCTGATGAACTGCGCCGCCTGCGGGCCTAACCGTCTGCCGGGTGTGGCCTCGGCTACACCCGGTCCGAAGAATCAAACAGCCGATTTTAGGAGGCTATGGCGCGAAGGGGCGTGAGCCAAGGCTGTCATCTCGTCAACAATGGCGTATGCTTCGTTTACATCTCTTGACATAATCGAGAGTGAGCAAGGGATACGAATGGCGAGCGGTTCAAGCATGACAGCAGAGGAGTTCGACGCGCTGCGTCCGTTGGTGGGACGGCTCGCGCTCGATACCGTCGAGATCGCCCGTGCGGTCTTGGTGGACGGTATGAAGACCTCCGAAGCCGCGAACCGATACGGTATGACGAGGCAGCGCGTGCATGGGATCGTGCAGCGCTTCCGCGCTGCGGCCCAAGAGGTTCCGACAGGCTGGCGGCGCATCGAGATATGGTTGCCGCCCGAACTGGCGGTACAAGTCGAGGCGATGGCCGAAAAAGCGCGTGCCGATTACGCCGCCGGCGCTTCCAAGGGCAGCTCCGGATCGGCATAGACCCCGTTCGGACTTGGCCGCTGGTTTACCGGGAAATATCCGTAGAGCGTGGCCGGGCTGACCTTGAGTCGTCGCGCGGTTTCCGCGAATGACACCGGCGGATCGGCTGATAGCATCGCCCGCGCAACTACCAAATCCTTGTCCG
Source organism: Marinobacter sp. H13 (assembly GCF_059072335.1). Taxonomy (NCBI): domain Bacteria; kingdom Pseudomonadati; phylum Pseudomonadota; class Gammaproteobacteria; order Pseudomonadales; family Marinobacteraceae; genus Marinobacter; species Marinobacter sp. H13. Next base: position 69,530 of record NZ_JCACRU010000009.1, read on the forward strand.
TAAGCTTGCGTGGCCGCCCACCCTTTCTTCCTCGGGCACGTGCCGCCTCGAGGCCGGCTTTCGTCCGATCGCGGATAACGTCGCGCTCGAACTCGGCCAGTGCTCCGAATAGGTTGAATGTCAGCCGGCCCGCGCTTGTGGTCGTGTCGATCGTCTCGCTCAGCGAGCGTAATTCAATCCCGCGCTTGCGCAGACTCTCTGTCAATCGGCGTCCAAACGGGACCCACTATCGGCGTGCAAAAGGGTACCACCTGTCGCGATGGCGTGGCGTTGATATGGGGCGCGGATTTCGCGCTGGCGCTGGCGTAGGGAGGGCGTAGCCCGACCGGAGGCAGCGCCAGCGCGAAGCAAATTTTTGTCGGGGTTTGGGGCCGGGTCAGTTGCGGTGTTTGAAGCGCCAGCTGTCGTTGCCGGTCTCGATGATATCGCAATGATGTGTGGTGCGGTCGAGCAGCGCGGTGGTCATTTTGGGGTCACCGAACACCGTGGGCCACTCGCCGAATGCCAGGTTGGTGGTGATGATCACCGAGGTCGTTTCGTAAAGCTTGCTCATCAGGTGGAACAAGAGCTGGCCGCCGGAACGGGCGAACGGCAGGTAACCCAGTTCATCGAGTACGACGAGTTCGATGCGGCTCAACTGGGCAGCGAGAGCGCCGGCCTTGCCGATGCGCGCTTCATCCTCGAGCCGGGTGACCAGATCGACGGTGTTGAAGTAGCGGCCACGCGCGCCGGCGCGAACCACGTTGGCGGCAATGGCGATGGCGAGGTGCGTCTTGCCGGTTCCGGTGCCGCCGACCAGCACGATGTTGCGCCTGCCGGGCAGGAATGATCCGGCGTGCAACGCGCGGACCAGGTCCTCGTTGATCGGTGTGCCGTCGAACACGAAGGCATCGAGGTCCTTGATCACCGGCAGCTTGGCGGCGCTCATGCGGTAGCGGATCGAGGCGGCATGACGATGCGCGGCTTCGGCGCGCAACAGATCGGTGAGGATCTCTGGCGTGGTGCGCTGGCGTTGGATGCCGGTGGTCACCGCCTCGTCGAAGGCCCCCGCCATGCCCTTGAGACCCAGAGCCCGCATCGCATCGATCATCTCATGCCGCTGCATTGTGGCCTCGCACCGCTTCACCCTTCAACGTGTCATAGATCGCGCAATCGGCGCGGGGCGGATGCTTGAGCTTGAGATCGACCACGACACTCAGCGGCTGATCCGGTGGTGGTTCGCGGCGGCGCGCCAGGATGTTGAGGATCACTTCGTCGCTGGCAGCGCCGGTATCGAATGCTTCGTTGATCGCGGCCTCTACCGCGTCCAGTCCATCGGTGGATATGGCGGCCAGAACCCGCACAAACCGGCGATCGGCTTCGTCGCTGCTGCCCAGCTTGCGTCGCAATCGCGCCAGCGCAGGCGGCAGAACCCAGTCCTGGAATGGCGCGCCATTACGCAGTGCGCCCGGCTTGTGCACCAGCACCGGCAGATAGTGCCAGGGGTCGTAAATCGTGCGGTCGCGCCCGAAGTGGCGCGTGTGTTCGGCGACAACCTCGTCCCCCATCCGCACGACGATTCGGTCAGCATAGGCGCGCACTTGGACCGCGCACCGCGCCGCCTTGGCCATGACCGAATAGCGGTTGCGGTCAAAGCTGATCAGGCAGGTGCCGGTAACCGCATGGGTGGTCTCGTGGAAGCCGTCGAACGGCGCCAGCATCGGCTGCAGCGCGGGCCGCTCAGCCTCCAGCACCTGCGCAACGGTCATGTCCTTTTGCTCGGGGTGTGGGTGCATCGCCGCCCAGCGCAGGCACTCGGCCTCGAGCCACCCGTTCAGTTCCTCAACGCTGGCAAACTTCAGCCGGGGCTGGAAAAAGCGACCACGGATCGTCTGGACCTGGTTCTCGACCTGACCTTTCTCCCACCCGGCCGCTGGCGAACAAGCCGTGGGCTCGACCATGTAATGATCGGCCATGATCAGAAACCGGCGGTTGAACACCCGCTCCTTGCCGACGAACACCGTCGTCACCGCGGTCTTCATGTTGTCGTAGATGCCCCGCAGCGGCACCCCGCCAAAGAACGCAAATGCACGGGCATGCGCGTCGAACACCATCTCTTGCGTCTCGCGCGGATAGGCCCGGACATAGACCGCCCGCGACGCGCACAGCCGCATATGCGCCACCTTCACACGCATCGGCTTGCCGGCGATCTCCACGTCCTCGTGGCTCCAGTCGAACTGGTACGCCTCGCCGGGCTTGAACAGCAGCGGAATGAAGGCAGACATATCACCGCCAGGATCTTTGCGGCGGGCATCCGCCCAATGCCGTGCGTAGCGGCGCACCGCATCATACGAGCCCTCAAAACCTTCCCGACGCAGCAAATCGTGGATCCGCGTCATCCGAAGGCGGTCGCGCCGATGCCGCGCCTCGTTCTCGCTCAGCAGTATATCGAGCCGTTCCTGAAACGGGCCGAGCCGCGGCCGAGGCTGAACCGTGCGGTGATAGTCAAACGCTCCTTCAGGCGCATTGATCGCCTTGCGCACAACCTTGCGCGACAGCCGCAAATCCCGCGCAATCTCACGGATCCCCTTGCCGCCCGCATGCTCGCGCCTGATCCGCACAACTGTCTCCACAACCAACATCCCGATCTCGCCACCTGGAAAACCAGATCGCTGCCTAAACCATCGGAATGGTGGTTCCCTTTTGGACGCCGATCACCCCGCTATCCGGGCCCTTTTTGCACGCCGATCCACACTCTCGACCGTTTCGATGAGTTGGGTCAGTGAACGTGCGAGGCGATCCAACTTCCAAACGACGAGAGTGTCACCTTCGCGCATATAGTCGAGGGGGCTCTGTTGCAAAGATTGGCGGCAGTCAGAGGTAGGCTGTCGCTCTGCGCCGATCAGGCGGCTGCTGCGAAATGGTGGTTGAGCATGCCCATGGCCTCCGTCAGCGCCGAGGGCCCAATGCCAAAAGCTCTCTCCACAAGGCGCACCTCGCCCCTGATGCCGGGCTGCAGGCACCAGGGGCGAGCCTGTCCTTTGCGCAGGGCTCGCATGACTTCGAATCCCTTGATCGTGGCATAGGCCGTGGGGATCGATTTGAAACCGCGCACCGGCTTGATCAGTATCTTGAGCTTTCCGTGATCGGCCTCGATCACGTTATTGAGATACTTCACCTGCCGGTGGGCCGTCTCCCGGTCCAGCTTTCCTTCGCGCTTCAATTCGGTGATCGCTGCACCATAGCTCGGCGCTTTGTCGGTATTGAGCGTGGCAGGCTTTTCCCAGTGCTTCAGGCCTCGCAGGGCCTTGCCCAGGAACCGCTTCGCTGCCTTGGCGCTGCGGGTCGGCGACAGGTAGAAATCGATCGTGTCGCCCCGCTTGTCGACTGCCCGGTACAGGTAGGTCCACTTGCCCCGCACCTTGACGTAGGTTTCATCCAGGCGCCAGCTCGGATCAAAGCCACGCCGCCAGAACCAGCGCAGCCGCTTCTCCATCTCCGGGGCGTAGCACTGGACCCAGCGATAGATCGTCGTATGGTCGACCGAAATGCCGCGTTCCGCCAGCATTTCCTCAAGGTCGCGATAGCTGATCGGATAGCGACAATACCAGCGCACCGCCCACAGGATCACATCACCCTGGAAATGGCGCCACTTGAAATCCGTCATCGTTCCGTCCGTCCAATCTCCGCCAAGCATGCTCAAGCTTCACGATTTTTGCAACAGAGCCAGAATAGTAATTTCGTCGACTAAAAGGGTTAGCCGTTCAGAGGTGAGGCAAATGTGAAAGGGCGCGACTTTATCAAGATTAAAGATTAATCTTGTGGTAGCCGCTCGGGCGGCTGGCATATCAAGTGCTGTGGCAATGGCCCCAAGCCTGCTAGCACACTCGCGCATCTCACGAAATCGATCGATTTCCAGCAAGCCGAAGCGTTGGCTTTCAATGGCTTCGCGTCGCATGAGGACTAAATGCTTATGCGCGCCAGCGAGATAGGTAAGGGAGGCCAGCAGATGATGAACGTCGATCCGAATCATGTTCCTGCGGCCCGATTTATGAGGGTTGGCGTTCACACCCGCTCATCAAACGCTATGAGGATGCGCTGTCTCAGTGCAAGAAGGTAGACGGCTTGCACGGTGCAAGACGAAGTAAATAAATAGCATGGGCGCCTTTACAAACGTTGACATTTCGACGCCGTAGACTTAGTGTGACCGTGTCGGCTCAGGTGGGTCGGCCCGGCTTCATAGCGGCGGCAACCGCTGTGACGACGGTTAGTCCATGCAGGGACGTAATATGAAAACACTAGTAGTCATGAACGAGAAAGGCGGTGTCGGAAAGACCAATATCGTCGCTCATGCGGGATGGTATTTTTCTGAACACCTACGCACTCTAGTGATCGACCTCGACCAGCAAGCCAATCTCACGAGAACGCTAGGCGCGCATGTCGGCCGCATCGAAAGCGTCAGCTTGTTCGAAGAGCCCACGAAAATTCCAAGTGTCGGATCGCTGACCGTAACACGCTCGACTCGCGATCTCCTGGGCGTGGAGGGAGCTGGCCGCGACTGTATCGAAACGTTCCGTGATAGCTTGACGCTTAATGCCGACGATTACGATGTATGCGTGATCGACACGCCCCCAGCCCTTACCAATCGGACTTTCGGTGCCTTGCTCGCGGCAGATGCCGTGATCGCACCGATCGGCATGAACGATTATTCCATTCAAGGTGTGACCGAGCTTCTGCGTGCCATGAAGGGTGTTGCACAACACTATCGGCGCCCCGCACACCTCTTTCTTGGGCTCTTGCCGTCGATCTACGACCGCAAGAGCCGCCGTGAACGTGAGCTATTCGAGAGCCTAGCTGGAGAAGTCGGCAAGCTTCTTTTTCCAGGTGTTGTTGCCAAGCGCGATCTCTACTCCCGGTCAGCAGGAGAGAGTGAGCCCGTGTGGAACATGAAAGGAGCATCCGCGCGCGACGCGGGGGATGAAATCCGCGGTGTCTTTGCGACGATCGCGCATAAGATGGAGTTGGGCGAATGAGCAATCAACACAACAAGAGCGCGAAGCCACGCGCATCATTCGCAGCATCATCCTTCGGCAACCTACGTGCTGCCACCGGTGAGGGGCAAGGTGAAGCGCTCCGTATCCTTCTTGCCGATATAGACGAGGACCCGAACCAGCCGCGTAGGAGCTTCGATCAGGCGGAGCTTGAGAGCCTGGCTGAGTCTATCAAACTCAAAGGTGTGGTACAGCCTATCGTTGTCCGGCCTCCGGTGGATGGACGCTATATGCTGGCATTCGGTGCGCGCCGATATCGTGCTTCTAAGCTCGCAGGTGCTGCGGATATTCCAGCGATTGTCCGGGCCGCGAGCGATGATGATTATGCTGCTCAGGTGATCGAGAATCAGCAGCGTGCGAACCTGAGCAACAATGAACTTGCCACAGCCATCGAACAGCTTTCAGCGGCTGGCCACAACAACAAGCAGATCGGCACCATCTGCAACCTGAAAGATTATCAGGTCGCGGCGTTCAAACAGGTCGGCAAGTTCCCCGATGAGTTGCGCGAACGGCTCGATAACGCCGACATTCGGGCACTCTACGATCTATTCCGGCAGTGGGGTAAGACGCCCGCGGAGATCATTGACGCCCTGCCCGACGCTGAAACCTTCATCACCATCACCGAGGCGCGGCGGATCATCGGCAGCATCACGGGCAAGCCGACCGGCAGCATCGTTTTGGATCTAGTGATCCCAGCGCCGCCCCCTGCCCCGATTCCCTCCGCTGCTCTACCCCCAGTTCACGACGGTAAACCACAGGAGGTTGAAGAGCGCGCCCCTGCCCCGACGCGCCAGTCTTCGGAGCCTTTGCACCGTGCAAGCCCTCCCCCTGCCCCTCCGCAACGGTCAATCGAAGCGGAGTGGGATGCGCGCCGGGAGGCAGCGCAGGTTTCTACCTCGACCAAGATCGATACGCCCGTTTTTATTGTGAAGGTCGGCGATGGTGAGACTGGGCAGCTCGTGCTGGACCGTCGCAGCGAGCGCGAGGGGTGGGCGCTTGTCTCCTATACAACCGGCATCGAGGAGGTTGAGGCTTCCGAGCTGCGGATTGTCCGCATCGAGTAGCAGGAGGACGGACAGCTATGACCGATAGAGGATCTAGCTTGTCCATCCGCCGTCCCGCCGCTCTGGCGGGACGGTTTCTCTTCGGTGTGGTGCGGATATGCTGGGGGGTGATCTGCTTCCTGTTTTGGGGGCTCATTATCCTCACAATTCCGTTCGCGCGCCTGCTCATCCTCCTACCGCTCTCGTTCACGATCATCGGAAGCGCTGGCGCTGCGGTCTTCTTCGCCTGGCAGGGCGCATGGGCCGACGCCGGGTCGGCCGCGCTGATATCGTTCGTCGCAGCGCTCTTGTTCGGCGGCTACAGCTATTGCGCCGAAAAGATGGACCCCACCGTTGGCATGATGCCGCCGTTCGCGTTCTGGCGATCTGACTGGCGGTACGACTGATGCACGACGACGAGCTGGACGATCTGCGCGCGCGTGTCGATTGCCGAGCGGTCTTAGAGAAAGCCGGTTGGGAGCTGGATGCGGCCGAGAGCACCGCTCATGCCGTGAAGTATCGCGGCGGCTCCGCAGCGATTGTCATCGTAACCCATGAGGGCAAAGGCTGGTTCGATCCACTCAACGACACACGCGGCGACGTTCTTGCTCTCGCTCAGCGCCTGTGGGGTGGCACATTGGGCCACGCTCGCAAAGCACTTCGGCCCCTTGCCGGCCTTTCGCCCCAGATGCGACCGAGCCAACGGGAGAAGCGCCCGCCTACACCGCTCGACGCACCTAAGACATGGTCACGCGCCCATCAGCTCAAGCCAGGATCCCAGGGGTGGACGTATCTGACTGGTAAGCGCGGTCTACCAGCGGCGACAATCGAACGCGCGTTGAGTGCGGACCTGCTGCGCGAAGGCATCTATGGTACAGTGTGGGCGCTCCACCGCGATAGTGCAGGCTGTGCCTGTGGCTGGGAGATGCGCGGACCGCAGTACAAGGGGTTCGCGAAGGGCGGCGACAAGGCGTTGTTCTGGATCGGAGAGTTGGCAAGCGCCCAGCGGATTGCCGTGACCGAAAGCTGGATCGATGCATTGAGCCTCGCAACTTTGGAGACATGGCCAGACGGAACGGCCTATATCTCGACAGGCGGTGGCTTCGGGCCGGGCACCGCTGACGTGCTTCGTGAGCTGTTGCCGAGAACGGCGCGGCTGGTGGCGGCTACAGATCAAGGTAAGGGTGGAGAGTTGCTGTCCGATCGCCTGCACGAGCTGGCCGCAACCGTCTGCGCTGGCTTCGGTAGGTTGCGGCCGACGGCAAAGGATTGGAACGCCCAGCTCACCAAGAGCTGACAGGCAGTCTTGCACCGTGCAAGATCACCGAGCGCATAGCCCCTCCCCTCCTCTTGCCCACGAGGACCAAGGCGAAGAACGAAGTTCTTTGTCTTGGGACTAGGGCAGGATATGTTTGATGGGAGCAGTGTATTACAGTGGCCCCATGAGCGGACGGAACGGACAGGAGCTTTTATCAACGTGGGTGCCGGCGGACGTGGCTGCGGCCTTTAAAGCGCACGCCCGCGGAACGGACGGCGGCACGTCGGCCGCGTTGCGTCGCCTTGTTTACGAGGCGACGACGGGGCTCGCTCCAGCCGCGCCAAGAGGAGCTGGAACCGGCACGCAGGTTGGGGTTCGTTTAAAGCCTGAAGAACGCACCGCACTGGCCGAGGCGGCACGTTCGCGCGGGACGAGTCCGGCAAATTGGCTGCGTTCGTTGGCGATCGTTCATTTGATGCGACAACCACAGTGGAACACGGCCGAAATCGAGGAACTGCGGCTGCTGTTTCGTGAGGTTCGCGCGATCGGGAACAACGTCAACCAGATCGCGCATGCTCTCAACATTGCCGTTCAGACTGGCAAATATCCGCCCTATCAGGGGGCGGCAGCTCGAGAAGCGGCAGAGCTGTTGCGCCTCGAAATGCGTCGCATCGTGGCGGTGATGACGGGCAACTTCGAATATTGGGGAATGCCCGACAAGTAGACGGCCGACAGATTTAGTCGACAGGCGGGGCCGTAAGCTCAAGGAGCATCAATTGCTACGCGGAAACGGCTAATTTATGGCCGTGAAGAAAGGGTTGCTGTGTCAAGCTACGCTTTGCATCCCGCTTTCGCGAGATGAATGGTTTGCGCTTTCTTGTTGCCGCAGGGCTCGCATGGCCAACTCGATATGTTCGATCGCTTTGGCATATTGAGGTGACTCCAGTAAGGCCAGGACCTCCCGTAGCAAAGAGAACGCCACGGAGAGGTCATTTATTTCCGGTTCCATACCCTTCACTCATTTATCTATTCACGTCGGCAGCTACAGCTATTTTATGTAGACGCCATAACCCGTAGATAAAGCCTTTGTCGGCTGGCTTAACCTTCGACCGTGCGATCGAAAGTTCGACGCATCAATCCAAGGCCAACTGCGGCGATCAAGGCGCAACCCAACGCGAACGCACATACGCCCACCCAAGACCAAGACGCCCACATAAATCCCCCGGCGGCACTTCCAACGGCACCCCCCGCGAATGTGAACGCCATATAAACAGTGTTAACGCGACTGCGCACTTCCTCGCCAATAGCAAAAATTCGGGCTTGATTTGCGATCTGACCGGTCGAAAGAGAGAAGCTTACAAGATTAGCTCCGACGACCAAGGCGATATAACTGTCGCGAAGAGCTAATACGATGATGAATGAGAATGCAGTCAACGCTATCGAGAATGCATTCACCCTATCATAGCCAAACCGATCTATAAGTTGTCAATGGCCATTTATTTTGACCCACCTTTGGCCAATAAAATTGACCCACCTTTCATAGTCTAGCCTGTAACTTTCTGCTTCAGTCGATAGCTTTCTCCTCCCAACATAAAGATGTGTGAATGGTGGATAACCCGGTCAATGATCGGCACCGCCACGTTGTCGTCGTGGAAGAACTCGCCCCAACTGGTGAAGTCCTTGTTCGTGGTCAGGATGATGGACCGGTATTCGTACAGACTGTTGATCAACTGGAACAGGTTGTAGCGGGCCTGCCGGGTCATGGGCAGGTAGCCCAGCTCATCGATGATCAGCAGGTCGTACTTGGCCAACTGGCTGACCCGCTTTTTCAGTTCCCCTTTCATCTCGGCCAGTTCCAGTTCTTCCACCAGATCCAGGGCGTTGCGGAACAACACCCGGTAGCCGGCTTCCACGGCTTTGTAGCCAATGCCGATGGCCAGGTGGGTCTTGCCTACACCGGGCGGGCCGATGAACACCAGGTTGTTCCGTTCGTCGATGAACTGGAAGTCCAGCAAGGCATTTACCTGACGTTTGGTAATGGTGGTCTGGTGCCGGTAGTCGAAGCCCTCCAGGCGCTTATCGGCGGGGAACGCAGCCATCTTCCGGTTCCGGCGGATACGCTTGTCCTGGCGCTGGATCAGTTCGTGTTCGGCAAGCCGGTCCGCGAAGCTCAGATAGGACATCTCGTTGGCTTCAGCCTCGGCCAGCAGGTTGGTCAGTTCGTCGGCGGCCGCGCTCAGGCGCAGACTGCGGTAACGGGACACGGTCTGTTCAAGCTGGCTCATGGGTCACCCCCTGGCCACTGGAGTGGCCAATACGGCGATAAGCACTCAGATCCAGTGCTTGCTTGGGTTCTGGCAGCGGTTCCGGCTGCCGTTCCCGCAGCGTAGCTGCCTGGGCTGCTTCCAGATAACTTTGCAGCCGTGTGGCGGTCATGCCGGGACGCTCTGCGAGAGTCGTGAGCAACACCGGATCCACCGGCGCATGGCGCTTGAGCAGATCACGGGTAGCCACTAACTGATCCTTGTAGATCTTGGGCTCGGAACACTTGAGCTGCTGGCACAACCGTTGCCCGATTTCGCTACCGATCATCTCATTGATCTTGCTCTCAAGGGTGGTCACCCGCTGGGCATGATCGCGGTAGTGATGGGTGTTCTTGAACACTTTGCCCTTGTCTGAACACAGCGCATGGCTAGCGATGACGTCGCCTGTGTTCAGGTCGCTGATGTGGAGTTGGCCGCCGGACTCCAGAACACCCACTCGGGCCTGTTGCCAGGCCATGGGCACAGAGTACTTGTTGGCCTTCCAGGCGATCAGGCCGGTCTTGTCGGCCCGCCGTGTCTCGTGGGCTACAGGCTGCACGCAAGCTGGTGACAGGTAAGCCTCCAGATGTTCTCGCTCATCCCGTTCGAAGCGTTCCCGGGGTGGTTCGCCGGTAGTGCCATGGATCCGGACATTGGCCACGCTTTCAACCCAGTCCTGCACGTGCTGACGCACGTGTTCGTGATCCCGGAAGACCTCACCGTAGAGGCAATCCTGCTTGACGTACTTCACGCCGGCTTCCACCTTGCCCTTGCTCTCCGGGTCGTAGCCTTCGCAGGCATGGATCCGGAACCCGGCCGTGGTGGCATATCCATGGAACTGTTGGTTGAGGGTCAACTCCCGGTACTGTTCGTTGATTACCACCAGCTTGGTCTGATCGTAAACGCACTCCTCCGGCAGGCCACCGAAGTAACGCAGGGCTTCGTCATGGAGTTGGATAAAGGTCTGGGTGTCCAGTGGGCGGAAGGCCAGGCCCACGTACATCAACCGCGAGTAAGACAGCACGAACACCACAAAATGCAGCGTGCGTTCTTCGCCACCGATCAGCACGCCGCGCAACTCACCGGGGTCCACCTGGCACTGAACACCCGGCACATCGTCCAGAATGGGTTCGTAGTAGCGCATCTGGGCCGAGGCCACTTCCTCCTTGAGTGCTCGCACATAACGGCGAATGGAGCGATCTGAGGCCGGTAAGTCGCCGACCTTTGCCTGAAGCTTACGGGCAATCTTGACGGCGCTGAGCTTGGGAAATTGCTTGAGCAAATGCACCAGGTAATCCCGGTGATCGTCGAGGCGCTTGCTCCGCGAGGGATCTGCAAACCGTTCCGAAATCGCATCTACCTCCATCCGCAAATATTTACGAACGGTATTCCGGGACAAGCCCAGTTCCTGACTGATGGCGCGGATCGACAGCCCTTTGCCGTTATCGTGCAGTGCCTTGATCTTGTGTATCACAACCCACTCCTTCACTGACATGCCCCCGGCCATCGATAAAAGCGGGGGACAGTAGCTGGTTCTATGGCCTGACGGCCACTCGGAGGTGGGTCAAAATTAGGGTATACGGATTTAATGGTTGATTGGGCATCTTCACCCCACCAACCTGATACCACCCTCAGATGGTTGATAGATCGACCCCGTAGTTGAGTTCCTCTGCGAAGTCCGGCAGTCCGTAACCGATGGTTTTCTTGTGGAACGGAGAGACCTTTGCAGTCGGGGGCTTCTTCTTGTGCTTCGTGGTGTACAGCATTCGTGCCCGCATCACCTCGAAGGAGTAACCACGCCCTTCACGGTTCTTGTCCTTCGCCAGTCGGTTGATGGACTCCGTGTAAGCGTTGGTGACGGGCATGTCCGTCTCGAAGTAAGTCATGATCTCTTCGCGCCAGTTGCCTACAGCCCTGACCAGATCGCTCCAGACTTCCTTCTGGCCCTTCGGAATGGTGGCTATCCAGTCGTCCAGGGCGGCTTCTGCCTGTGGCCGTGTGGTGGCATTCCAGATGCCGTAGAAGCGCTCCTTGTGCTCGTAGGCGGCCAGCAGTTGCGGGAATGCGCCAGTCCAGGTCTCCATAATGAGGCGTTCCCGGTCTGATACTTCGTGAGCGCGTTTCAGCAGGAGTTTCCGGTCTCCCTTGAGAGTCCGGCTCTGGGAGGGTTTCAGCTCCTTTCTGAGGCCCTTGCGGACCTTTTCCAGGGCATCGTTCGCCATGCGCACCACATGGAACTTATCGACCACGATACGGGCCTGGGGCAGCACAGCCTTGACCGCTGCCCGGTAGGGGTTCCACATGTCCATGCTGACGATCTCGACCTTCTGCCGGTCTTTCAGCTTCATCAGGTAGTTGGTCACCACGTCCTGGCGGCGGGTGGCCAACAGGTCGAGCAGGGTTCGCTCCTCAATGTTGGTCAGAATGCAGCGGTAGCGCTTGTTCAGGTATAGCTCGTCGATGCCCAGAATGCGGGGCGTCTCGAAGCGGTGCCAGCGCCCCAGGAACTCGGCGCGGGCGTTGAAGATGTCGCGCACCGTCTTCTCGTCCAGGCCGGTCTGTGCCGCCACAAAGGTGTAGGGGTGGTTGAAGGATTCCTTCTCCACGTACTCATGCAGCCGCAGTGTCATACGGAATCCGTCCACCATCTCCGGTAGCTGGGGCCTGAATGTTGTCTTGCAGGCCCGGCAGGTGTATCGGCGGCGGACCACCCAGAGAGTGACCCGCTTACCGTGGATGGGCAGATCACGATAGGGAACGTCACGCTTGCCGAACCGTACGAACTCACCCTGCACGCCGCATTCCTCGCAGGCGATGGGATCGGGCGCGTCCACCTGGAAGTGCATTTCGTCGTCGGTGGATTTGCAGCCCAGCACCTGGTACTCAGGCAGGTGCAGGATGTTGTCGGGCATTTCGGTCATGCGGTGTTCTCCTCATGGTGGAAGCTCCATAGCTATTGCGACAGATTCCCATTAATCATCAGTGTGGCGCAGTACGGGTTTGGCAGACTGCGCCGTAAAGGGAAGAAGAACCGGTCAATGCAAGGGACTATCGCCAAGTGTGGAAACCTGTCCTTTCCTGGCGTTGACAAGTAAGGCCACGATGATGGCTGCGATGCCAAGAGCAACCCCGCTCGCCGCAAGTCCCAAGCCATAACCCTGAATCAGCGCATCACCGGCTGACTGCACCAGTTCGGCATCGCCGACTTCCCGACCGCGATACAGAGAAGCAAATGCCTCGGGCATCCGACTGGCCGTGACGGAGACAGAAATGCTCGAAAGGATAGCCAGCCCCAACGCAACACCAATCTGTTGCGACGCGTTGAACAACGCCGATGCGATGCCGGTCTCCTGTGCTTGCACACCCTTCACGGCCGTCAATGCCAGCGCAATGACCGCTCCCACGAAACCGAAGGCGGTGAGGAAGGCGGCTGGCATGAAGTGCCAGCTATAGTCGAGTTGTTGCCCGATGGTCGAAAGCCAGAACAATGCAGCGCTAGCGACCAGCGCAGCCGGAGCTGCGACCTCGCGCGGCGTAAAGCGCATGACAAGCTTTGAACTGACAACAGCACCAATGATGATACCCACCCCAAAGGGCAGAAACGCCATGGCGGTCAGGGTCGGGCTATAGCTGAGGATGTGCTGCAAATAGAGCGTCAGCAAATAGATCATGCCCATGGGGCCGAAGCCCAGCAGCAGCATGGCCAGGTACGAACCGGATCGGTTGCGATCCTTGAACAAGCGGAGCGGCAAAAGTGGATCACTGCTGCGCGACTGTAAAACCAAGAACAGCGGCAGCAGGATAGCCGTAGTGGCGAATGCAATGAGCGTAATGCCATCGGTCCAGCCATGTTCACCACCACGGGTAATTCCATAGACGAGTGCTGCCATGCCGATGATGCTGGAAAGCGCTCCCGTCAGGTCGGGGCGTCCCTTGTGCAATTCCGCTTCGACAAGTGTTCTCGAACCAGTGAGCACCGCCAAACCGATGGGTACATTGATGAAGAACGCCCAACGCCAGCCAAGCAGGCCTGTCAGAAATCCTCCAAGAATCAATCCAGCAATAATGCCAAGGCCAGACATTGCTCCGTAGACGGCCATGGCCTTGTTGCGCTCCTTGCCTTCCGGAAAGGTCGTGGCGATCAACGCCAGGGCATTGGGCGCTGTCAATGCTGCGCCGAACCCTTGGAGGCCGCGCGAGGCAATCATGCTCACGGTGTCCTGGGCCAGGCCAACGAGAAGCGATGCAACCGTAAAGATCGCCATGCCGACCTGCAACATACGCCGACGTCCATACAGATCGCCCAGCCTGCCACCGAACAGGAGCAATCCGCCAAAGGCGAGAATGTACGCATTGATCACCCAAGGCAGGTTCGCTGCCGAGATTCCGAGGTCATTCTGGAGTGTTGGCAACGCAATATTTGCGATCGTATCGTCAAGCACCACCATGAGCTGGGCGGTGGCGATAACGGCCAAGGCCAGACCGAGTGGGCGCTCTGGTCTGCCTGAGTGAGAAGGGGACTCTGTGGATATCGATTAACTCCTTTGTGTTTAGTGCGATTACCGAACACCGGTTGCGCTGACTTTTCACAAAAGGGTAATCGTTCCAATGGTTGGAAGGTCAAGGCTGCGTTTGCATGCCTTGCACAGAGAGACTGTCGGCATCGGCCAGGTCTTATCAATAGCCGTGCATTTGGCAGCCCGTCGGCACAGAGCACTCGACAAATCAAAGTCTGAGGCTCCGCAGTTGACCTTACCAGCGTTGGAAAGACTAGATTGGTCGCTGGGACGATCAGGTTCCTCAATTCTCTGATTCTGTGAAGGAGTTCGATATGTATCGATTCAACGTTAACGGCATGACCTGTGGCCACTGCACATCCGCCGTCGAAAAAGCCATTAAAAGTATCGACCCACAGGCGGAAGTATCTACAGATATAGAACACGCCGAGGTCACCGTGCGCAGCCAGGTCAATGAGGCGCGTATCAGTGATGCCATCCGCGAGGCTGGGTACGATAATCAGCACCTTGCCGGGTAATCATTCAGGTCAGGGCAAGGACGCCGCTTCTGAAGTAGACGCGTCAGCGCTTCTCTTTCCCGCGACGTTGCGTGCAATTGGGTTCAATCCCGATAGCCCCGAAGCGCGTGGAATTAAGTTCTCGCTCACCCTTAGGCGTTCCTTTCACTACGCCATCCCCGGCCAGACCGCTGATAATCGGGCAGTCCGGCCGAGCGTCGCCCTGGCAGTTTTCCGCCAGGTGCTTGAGTGCACGGCTCATTTCCTGGAGTTCGCGCGCCTTGAGCTCAAGCTCCGCGACATGCTCAAGCGCAAGACGTTTGACGTCGGCGCTCGCACGACCCCGGTCGCGCCAGAGCGCAACCAGTTTATTCATCTGCGCCACCGAAAACCCGAGATCCCGTGCGCGCCGGATGAAGCGCAGGGTTTGCACATCCTTGTCCGAGTAATCCCTGTATCCAGCTTCAGTTCGCAACGCTTCCGGAATCAAGCCGATCGATTCGTAGTAGCGGATCATCTTCGCCGATACACCCGATGCCTCCGCTGCCTTTCCAATATTCATAGCCATGCCTCTCCAGATAACATCAAGCCTGCACTGTGGCAGGCTCGGTTGTCCTTATTTCGCTTGTGCAAATTCCACCTGTCTCTGCGACACGTCGTTGTCGTCCGTCCCCATGGGTGAGCGGAAATGACGCAATCTCAGTGCATTGCCGAGTACAAACACCGACGACAGTGCCATGGCGCCGGCAGCGAAGACGGGCGAAAGCAGGATGTCGTAGGCCGGATAGAGCACACCTGCCGCGACCGGAATCAAAGCCGTGTTGTAGGCAAACGCCCAGAACAGATTTTGTCGGATGTTGTCGATGGTTGCCTTCGACAAGGCGATCGCCTTTGGCACACCTTGCAGGTTACCCGACATCAGCACCACATCAGCCGCTTCAATGGCAATGTCCGTACCTGTGCCAATGGCAAGACCTACATCCGCTTCGGCCAGAGCGGGAGCGTCGTTGATGCCATCACCGACGAACGCCACCTTGCCGTGCTCTCCCTTAAGGCGGCGCACCGCGTCGACCTTGCCGTCCGGTAGCACTTCCGCCACCACCTCGTCGATCCCGAGTCGCGCCGCGATGGCCTTGGCCGTGTGGGCGTTGTCGCCGGTGATCATCGCGACCTTGAGCCCGAGATCGTGCAGGGCCTTGATGGCAGCAGGCGTCGTTTCCTTGATCGGGTCGGCAACGGCGATAATCGCCGCAAGCTTGCCCTCTATCGCAGCATAGAGCGGAGACTTACCCTCGTCGCCGAGGCGTTTGGCGACCTTGGAGAACGCCGCCACGTCGTGACCGAGTTCGCTCATGTAGCGGTCAGCACCTATCTCGACCCGCTTGCCACCGGCCTCAGCCTTCACGCCAAAACCCGTCACCGATTCGAAGTTCGACACGTCCGGCAGTGAGATGTTCTCCGCGGCGGCGTTCACGATCGCACGGGCGATCGGGTGTTCGGACTTGGCCTCGACGGCCGCGATCAGACCCAGGACGTTTGCACGTTCGAATCCAGCAGCCAGTTCCAGGTCGGTCAAGGCGGGTTTGCCTTCCGTCAACGTGCCCGTCTTGTCAACGGCGACGACCTTGGCGTCCTTGAGCAGTTGCAGCGCTTCGCCCTTGCGGAAGAGCACGCCCAGCTCGGCACCGCGGCCGGTGCCCACCATGATCGAGGTCGGTGTGGCCAGCCCCATGGCGCAAGGGCAGGCGATGATCAGGACCGCAACGGCGTTGACCAGCGCGAAAGTGAGCGCGGGCGACGGGCCGAAATAAAGCCATGCAGCGAAGGTGAGCGCGGCCACGGCGAAGACCGCCGGCACGAAATACATCGTCACCTTGTCGACCAGCGCCTGAATCGGCAGCTTCGACCCCTGCGCTTCTTCCACCATGCGGATGATCTGCGACAGAACGGTGTTGCCGCCGACAGCCGTCGCACGGATGGCGAACGCGCCTTTCTGGTTCACCGTTCCGGCCACGACCTCGCTGCCGTTCGTCTTGGAGACGGGGATCGGCTCGCCGGTGATCATCGATTCATCGACATAGCTTTCGCCTTCGATGAGTTCGCCATCCACCGGGATGCGATCGCCGGGACGAACCTCGACGATATCTCCCGACAGGACGGAATCGATCGGCAACTCGACCGTCTTTCCGTCCCTGCGCACACGGGCCATCTTGGCCTGAAGGCCGACCAGGCGCTTGATCGCCTCGGAGGTGCGTCCCTTGGCGCGAGCCTCCAGCAACCGGCCGAGCAGGATGAGAGTGACGATAACAGCGGCGGCCTCAAAGTAGACGTTGACGGCTCCGTCGGGCAGGAACCCCGGCGCGAAGGTCGCCACGAGCGAATAGCCATAGGCTGCCATGGTGCCGACCGCGACCAGGGAGTTCATGTCGGGGGCAAGCCGCCCGAGGGCCGGAAACCCCTTGTGGTAAAAGCGGATGCCCGGCACGAACAGAACGATGGTTGTCAACACGAACTGGAGATACCAATTCGTCTCCATGCCGATCGTTGAGGCAATCAGGTCGTGCATGCCAGGAATGAGGTGTGAGCCCATCTCCAGAATGAAGACAGGCACGGTCAACACCGCTGCAATCGTGAAATCACGTGTCAGTCCACGGCGTTCCGCGTCCTTCTTCTCGGTGCGCTCATCGGTCTCGCCCCGACTGCTACCCGTAGCAGCCGCGATTACCCTGGCATCATATCCCGCGTTCTCGATAGCCGTCACCAAGGCGGTCGCATCGGCGCTGCCCTGGATCGTGGCTCTTTCAGTCGCAAGGTTGACAACGGCACTGGTGACGCCGGGCACAGCCTTGAGCGCCTTTTCGACGCGACCGACACAGGACGCGCAGGTCATACCTTCGATGGAAAGCTCTGTGGTCTCAGCAGGCACCGAATAGCCAGCTTTCTCGATAGCGTTGATGAGTGATCCGCGGTCGAGTGGCGAAGCGGACTGGATATCGGCACGTTCGGTCACCAGGTTCACCGTAACAGTGTCAACGCCCTCGACCTTCTTGAGTTCAGCCTCCACGCGCCCGACGCAGGAAGCGCAACTCATACCTTCGATGGGAAAGCTTGTCACCGTCACAGCCGACGGATTCAATTTGTCTTGAGTATGCATCATTCGTCTTCTCCACAAGCATCTCCTGATGATATTCCAGAAAGATAAACCTTCCTATTGTGGGAAGGTCAAGCGCTAAATTTCCTGATGCATAGTTACCACACCCAGTACTTACGGGAACATCGAATCCGGGTTTAGGTTGAAAACTCCATACGAGTGTTGTCAGCAGTCAGTGGCACATCGGACAAATTCGCGCTAAGGGAGCGTTCGAGGTAGACAGAAGGATGCGCGATGAATTCTCTAGTACCACAATCCTTACGCATTTGTTCCAGGCCTCGCCAACCAGTTTTTCCGTTGGGAAAGTGTAATTTGTGATTGCACGCCAAAGAGAAAATCAACCAGCTAATCCGAATACCCCAAAATATTAATGGCCAGTAGTGGGTCATTTTAATTGGCCACTAACATATAAGTCCGCCTGCCAAAAGGGAGGCTAGGCCGCCAATGCCGCCCCAAAGCGCAAACAGACCGGTTTCTGCTAAGTCGAAGTTGAAGGGGGCCTGCGCTAGTTTGAAGCTGATTGTCGTCCAGAATGCCGAAAACGCGGCAAAAACGACGGCACCCAAAAGACAAGAAAGGCGGAGGTCTCTTTCTCTACCGAACAAGTGCAAGAGCGACGAAATAAGTGAAAGATAAGGAATAGGTTTAATTGCTGACCTTCGTCGGGGTAATATAACCGGAAGGATAACCGCTGATATCACCATTAGGATTGAAGCGATGAGGTATACGTTCCGCCATCTCAGCGAATTGGCGCCTATGCCAGCGAGCATTCGGGAAAATAGGATGCCGAGTACGAGACCGGTCTGTACCGCTGCTATTACTCGTCCTCGTCTCTCAGGCCGGGTAAGACCGGCTGCAAGCGGTAACACGATTTGGGGTACACATGTACCCATACAGATCACGAAGCTCAGAGTGGCCAGGACACCAAGAGAGGGTGAGAACGAAGCGGCAAAGAGGGCTAGCGCGACACCAGCCAGGAGGTACCTAACCAGCGACCGTGGTTCATTTCGATCCCCGAGAGGAACAACTAGAACGATGCCCAGCGCGTAACCAAGCTGAGAAACCGTCGCAATTGATCCCGCTTCTTGAGGACTGGTTCCAAATTCTGCCGCTATGGCGGGTGACGTGCTCCCCTGAAATGTGACCGATTTTGAGTAGAGTCCGACGCGAAGGAGTCGGACGGATATGAAGCGGAGCAGGTTCAGCGAAGAGCAGATCATTGCGATCTTGAAGGAGCAGGAGGCTGGGATGGCGACGGCGGACGTGTGCCGCCGCCATGGGATCAGCTCGGCGACGTTCTACAAATGGAAGTCGAAGTATGGCGGCCTGGAGGTGTCCGAGGCACGGCGACTGCGCGCACTCGAGGACGAGAACGCGAAGCTGAAGAAGCTGCTGGCCGAGGCGATGCTGGACAACGTGGTGCTGAAGGATCTAGCCACAAAAAAATGGTAACGCCCGGCGCTAAGCGGGAAGCCGTCGCTCATGCTCGTGAACACCACGGGCTGAGCGAGCGTCGGGCGTGCAACCTGGTCGGTGTGAGCCGGCGGGTGATCCGGTATCGATCGTCGCGGCCGGACGATGGTCCGCTGCGGCAGCGTCTTCGCGAACTGGCGGCGGAGCGTCGCCGGTTCGGCTATCGGCGTCTGGGCTATCTGCTGGCGCGCGAGGGCATTACGCCCAACCACAAGAAGCTGTTGCGGGTATATCGCGAAGAGAACCTGCGGGTACGCCGCCGCGGTGGCCGCAAGCGCGCCTTGGGCACTAGGGCACCGATGGTGCTGCCGGATGGACCGAACCAGCGCTGGTCGCTCGACTTCGTCTCCGATACCCTGACCTGCAGCCGGCGGTTCCGCATCCTGTGCGTGGTCGACGACTACACGCGGGAATGCCTGGCGCTGGTGGCGGACACGTCGCTCTCGGGCGTGCGGGTCGCGCGGGAGCTGACGCGGCTGATCGGCATGCGCGGCAAGCCGCATACAGTTGTCAGCGACAACGGCACCGAGCTGACCTCGTCGGCCATCCTGCGTTGGTCGCAGGAGCGGCGGGTCGAGTGGCACTACATCGCCCCGGGCAAGCCAATGCAGAACGGCTTCGTCGAGAGCTTCAACGGGCGCTTGCGCGACGAATGCCTCAACGAGACGCTGTTCACGTCGCTGCCGCATGCCCGGTTCGTGCTTGATGCCTGGCGGCATGACTACAACCACGTAAGGCCGCACTCGAAATTGGGCGGGAGAACCCCCGCCGAGAAAGCCGGTAAACCTGTCTGGGAGCATGCCCCCAGACAGGTTGCCATCACCTCAACTAACCATCATGTAGGAGCCGGACTCTACCTCTGACTGGTAACAATCAGGGGAGCACGTCACGGGCAACATGGACTGGTTGAAGTACACGTTTGCCACAGTCAATGCGGACGCGACAGCCATTAGGCTTATCGCTAATCCGCTGAGCTGATCCTCGGACCTGATATTCATGCCTTGGCACCATCAGCGACCTGAGAGTGTGGCCCCAAGACTTGTGCCGCCGCCGAAATTGCGGCGATTGCTGTGGGAACACCTGCAACAATCGCTACCTGGGTAAGAACGCCGAAAATCTGGTCTCGGGTTGCACCCGCGCGTACCGCAGTGGGGACATGAAATTTGATGACATCAATTCCCGTTGCGCCCAACGCCGCGCCGGCTGCGATGATAACGAGTTCCCGGGTTTTCAAATCCAAATCGGTGCGGCTGTATACATCGCCGAAGACCCACTCAATCACATAGCGACCAAAATCAGGCGAGCTATCCTTAAATCCATCAAGGTATGCCTCCGTGGGAATGCCGGTGACTGCGGCGAATGTAGCAGATCCCCTGGCGAAACGGTCCTTTGAGACCTCAGCAGGCAAAGCGACGCTGGAATTTACGACTGACATGCTCTATCTCCTCGTTTGCACTGCACCGTGCAGTCTCCAAAATATACATTGCACAGTGCAGTGCAGTCAAGGGCTCTGTTGCAAAAATCGTGAAGCTTGAGCATGCTTGGCGGAGATTGGACGGACGGAACGATGACGGATTTCAAGTGGCGCCATTTCCAGGGTGATGTGATCCTGTGGGCGGTGCGCTGGTATTGTCGCTATCCGATCAGCTATCGCGACCTTGAGGAAATGCTGGCGGAACGCGGCATTTCGGTCGACCATACGACGATCTATCGCTGGGTCCAGTGCTACGCCCCGGAGATGGAGAAGCGGCTGCGCTGGTTCTGGCGGCGTGGCTTTGATCCGAGCTGGCGCCTGGATGAAACCTACGTCAAGGTGCGGGGCAAGTGGACCTACCTGTACCGGGCAGTCGACAAGCGGGGCGACACGATCGATTTCTACCTGTCGCCGACCCGCAGCGCCAAGGCAGCGAAGCGGTTCCTGGGCAAGGCCCTGCGAGGCCTGAAGCACTGGGAAAAGCCTGCCACGCTCAATACCGACAAAGCGCCGAGCTATGGTGCAGCGATCACCGAATTGAAGCGCGAAGGAAAGCTGGACCGGGAGACGGCCCACCGGCAGGTGAAGTATCTCAATAACGTGATCGAGGCCGATCACGGAAAGCTCAAGATACTGATCAAGCCGGTGCGCGGTTTCAAATCGATCCCCACGGCCTATGCCACGATCAAGGGATTCGAAGTCATGCGAGCCCTGCGCAAAGGACAGGCTCGCCCCTGGTGCCTGCAGCCCGGCATCAGGGGCGAGGTGCGCCTTGTGGAGAGAGCTTTTGGCATTGGGCCCTCGGCGCTGACGGAGGCCATGGGCATGCTCAACCACCATTTCGCAGCAGCCGCCTGATCGGCGCAGAGCGACAGCCTACCTCTGACTGCCGCCAATCTTTGCAACAGAGCCGATATTGTCCCGTTCGACACCTGCGGCGCGCAAGGCGTCGTGCTGCAGGTCGAGAGACTGCGAGCCATCGGCTTTGGAGACGCGGGCATATCCGATCAGCATGTATCACAAACGTTGGTTTGAGGCGGCGCTTCGGCCACGATTGCATTGACCTCTGGAAATGTATCTCAACCAGCTTCATAAACAAAGCGTCTTGAACGCTATCAGATTTTGAAAAAGGAACATGTATGCCGCGTCGCGTCACTCTAACCGATCGGCAGAAAGACGCGCTGTTGCGCTTGCCGACTTCACAGACGGATTTGCTCAAGCACTATACGCTGAGTGATGAAGACCTTGGGCATATCAGGCTGCGTCGGCGCGCTCACAACAGGTTCGGCTTCGCCCTGCAATTGTGTGTCCTGCGCTATCCCGGCCGGGTGCTGGCTCCAGGCGAACTGATCCCTGCAGAGGTCATCGAATTTATCGGAGCGCAGCTTGGCCTGGGTGCCGACGATCTCGTAGACTATGCTGCCCGCGAGGAAACACGGCACGAGCATCTTGCCGAGTTACGGGGGCTCTACGGCTTCCGCACCTTCTCCGGACGTGGTGCGAGCGAGCTGAAGGAATGGTTGTTCCGAGAAGCCGAGATGGCGGTGTCGAACGAGGATATCGCCCGTCGCTTCGTAGCCGAGTGCCGACGCACCCGCACTGTCCTTCCCGCGACATCCACGATCGAGCGGCTTTGTGCCGCGGCTCTCGTCGATGCCGAGCGACGCATCGAGACGAGGATCGCCAGTCGGCTGCCTATGTCGATCCGAGAACAGTTGCTGGCATTGCTCGAGGAGACGGCTGATGATCGGGTGACCCGTTTTGTGTGGCTGCGCCAGTTCGAGCCTGGCTCGAACTCTTCGTCGGCCAACCGGCTGCTCGACCGGCTCGAATATCTGCAACGCATCGATCTCCCCGAGGATCTGCTTGCCGGCGTTCCTGCCCATCGGGTGACTCGTCTGCGCAGGCAGGGTGAACGGTATTATGCCGACGGCATGCGCGATCTCCCGGAGGACAGGCGGCTTGCGATCTTGGCTGTTTGCGTCTCGGAATGGCAGGCGATGTTGGCCGACGCAGTGGTCGAAACCCACGACCGGATCGTCGGCCGTCTCTACCGTGCTTCGGAGCGTATTTGCCATGCAAAGGTCGCAGACGAAGCGGGGGTGGTGCGTGACACCCTGAAATCCTTCGCCGAGATCGGGGGCGCCCTGGTCGATGCACAGGATGATGGCCAGCCGCTGGGCGATGTCATCGCGAGTGGGTCAGGGTGGGACGGCTTAAAAACCCTTGTTGCAATGGCAACCAGGCTGACCGCCACCATGGCCGACGATCCGCTCAATCATGTGCTCGACGGTTATCACCGCTTCCGCCGATACGCTCCACGCATGTTGCGCCTGCTCGATCTGCGAGCTGCGCCCGTTGCACTGCCGCTTCTGGAAGCGGTGACGGCCCTTCGTACCGGTTTGAACGATGCCGCGATGACCAGCTTCTTGCGGCCCAGCTCGAAATGGCATCGCCACCTTCGGGCCCAGAGGGCTGGCGACGCTCGCCTATGGGAGATCGCGGTGCTGTTCCATCTGCGCGATGCGTTCCGCTCCGGAGATGTCTGGCTTACTAGGTCCCGGCGCTATGGCGATCTGAAACACGCACTCGTTCCGGCACAATCCATCGCGGAAGGCGGTCGTCTCGCTGTGCCATTGCGGCCGGAGGAATGGCTGGCAGACCGGCAAGCTCGCCTCGACATGCGGTTGCGCGAGCTTGGCCGTGCCGCTCGCGCAGGCACGATCCCGGGCGGGTCGATTGAAAACGGCGTTCTGCATATCGAGAAACTCGAAGCCGCCGCGCCGACAGGCGCCGAAGATCTGGTGCTCGATCTCTACAAGCAGATCCCGCCCACGCGCATCACCGATCTCCTGCTGGAGGTGGATGCGGCGACCGGCTTCACCGAAGCGTTCACCCATCTGCGCACAGGAGCACCCTGCGCTGACCGGATCGGGCTAATGAACGTTATCTTGGCGGAAGGGATCAACCTCGGCTTGCGCAAAATGGCGGATGCGACAAACACCCACACCTTCTGGGAATTGATCCGCATTGGACGGTGGCATGTCGAGGGCGAAGCCTATGACCGGGCGCTGGCCATGGTGGTCGAGGCACAGGCAGCGTTACCCATGGCCCGGTTCTGGGGCATGGGCACGTCGGCTTCGAGCGACGGACAGTTCTTCGTCGCTACAGAGCAAGGTGAGGCCATGAACCTGGTCAACGCGAAATATGGCAATACCCCGGGCCTGAAAGCCTATAGCCACGTCTCCGACCAATATGCGCCGTTCGCAACCCAGGTGATTCCTGCAACGGCAAGCGAAGCGCCTTACATCCTCGATGGCCTGCTGATGAACGATGCTGGACGCCATATCCGCGAGCAGTTCACCGACACGGGCGGCTTCACCGATCACGTCTTTGCCGCATGTGCC
Organism: Marinobacter sp. H13; assembly: GCF_059072335.1. NCBI lineage: Bacteria > Pseudomonadati > Pseudomonadota > Gammaproteobacteria > Pseudomonadales > Marinobacteraceae > Marinobacter > Marinobacter sp. H13. The sequence continues at coordinate 93,683 of NZ_JCACRU010000009.1, forward strand.
ATTCTCGGCTACCGGTTCGCTCCGCGCATCCGCGACCTGCCATCCAAACGGCTCTACGCGTTCAATCCGTCGGCCGCCCCGGCGCACCTGCGAGCGTTGATCGGCGGAAAGGTCAACCAAGCCATGATCGAGCGCAATTGGCCCGACATCCTGCGCATCGCCGCCACCATTGCTGCCGGGACCGTCGCGCCAAGCCAGATTCTGCGGAAACTCGCCTCCTATCCGCGGCAGAACGAGCTCGCGACAGCCCTGCGGGAAGTCGGTCGCGTCGAGCGCACCCTGTTCATGATCGACTGGATTCTGGATGCCGAACTCCAACGGCGTGCCCAGATCGGGCTCAACAAAGGCGAAGCTCATCATGCGCTGAAGCGGGCAATCAGCTTCCACCGCCGCGGTGAAATCCGCGACCGTTCCGCCGAAGGCCAGCATTACCGCATCGCCGGCATGAATCTGCTCGCCGCCATCATCATCTTCTGGAACACCATGAAGCTCGGCGAGGTCGTTGCAAACCAGAAACGCGATGGAAAGCTGCTATCGCCCGATCTCTTGGCCCATGTTTCGCCGCTCGGATGGGAACACATCAATCTCACCGGAGAATATCGCTGGCCAAAGCCTTAGCGTAGGATTCCGCCCCCTCCCGCAAACGACCCCTCCTATCCGCGGCAGAACGAGCTCGCGACAGCCCTGCGGGAAGTCGGTCGCGTCGAGCGCACCCTGTTCATGATCGACTGGATTCTGGATGCCGAACTCCAACGGCGTGCCCAGATCGGGCTCAACAAAGGCGAAGCTCATCATGCGCTGAAGCGGGCAATCAGCTTCCACCGCCGCGGTGAAATCCGCGACCGTTCCGCCGAAGGCCAGCATTACCGCATCGCCGGCATGAATCTGCTCGCCGCCATCATCATCTTCTGGAACACCATGAAGCTCGGCGAGGTCGTTGCAAACCAGAAACGCGATGGAAAGCTGCTATCGCCCGATCTCTTGGCCCATGTTTCGCCGCTCGGATGGGAACACATCAATCTCACCGGAGAATATCGCTGGCCAAAGCCTTAGCGTAGGATTCCGCCCCCTCCCGCAAACGACCCCCAAGCGCCCAGCCGCCAGCCCGGCCAGGTGCGCCAATGAATCATAAGGGGCAATCCAACCTCCTTTGCCATCAGGCGACAATTTGACTAGCGCTTTATTGTCGTGGTTTCGGAAATAGCTCGCTGGTTCCTCGTAATGTCTGTCAGGCACTTGAAATCGCTCTTCCAGAGATCGGATCTTCTGGAGGGCAGAGGAATCAGAGAGCAGGATTTGAAGTTCATCGGCCGTAAATTGTGTGCCTTTTGGCCATGGCAGAAAGCACAGTGGCTTTGCGTATTCAATGCGGTGCTCTTCACTCAGTAGTTGGCTGAGTTTGACGTCAAATTTGGGGATTAAAGGCTGGGGCAGTGAAGCGATGAGGCCATTGGAAGATCTGTGGTTAAGGGCCCTGGCGACAATTTCTCGTACGGAGCTTAGCTTAATGCTATTGCCGGAAGTAGCGACGACATCCTCTCGGATGGCTTTTACGAGTGCATTGAAGTCACTCTTGGAGTGAATCAGCATAGAATTCTCCTCGCAGTATTGGCCCCCGCTTAAACCACTGCGCTGAGAATAGGGATGCGTGCTCAACAAGCCGTGGCGATCAGTGTCTACAAGTCAGAAATTCGAGTCGAGGGAACTCGGGCTGGTTCTGTATGCCCTGTCACCGCAATGACAGAACCATGTTCACCCAGGCAGGCTTTAAAGTCTAGTTTTGGAAAGGAAGAGATAATTCTGCGGAAAATAAAAAGGACACAAGAAAAGGGGCTGTTGAAACAGCCCCCTGAAACGTACTGAAGCGATTGGTTAGCCGGCCGCTGCGACTTCTTCTTCAGCACCCTCACCGCCAACAGCCCTGACCTCGTGCAGAGGCGGGAAGTCGTCAGTGACAGCTGAGTACACACCGTGGGATACCCGCTGAATGACCACCGAGAAGTTCAGCTTGCTCCGAATGTTGTACCGGTCAGTTTCCCGCTCTTTGATAGCGGCCATGATATCGCTGTCCCGGGATTCTGGATTCTTTTTCAGGAACTCCCAGATGCGGTATTCCATACTGACTTTCATGGTCTGCTTTGGATCAAGCTTGATTGCACGCTCGAAGATCTCTGGGTTCTTCGTCGGCTTGCAAATGCCTTTTTCCACACCGATCTGAGCAATGGCTTCGGGCGGAATATCCACTTCATTCTTCATGGCCTTGCGCGACCGGGCAATCTTGGAGTGCAGCCAGCGCATGTTGCACTTCTTTCGCACGGAGAAAATCCGGCGCAGGCGAAGTTCAACAGGGTTGCGCCCGGCTTTCTTCAGCAGGAAGAAGCCGTTTCCACGTTCGTCATCAGCCCCGGTTAGCCATACGAAATCTGGCTGCGCTTCCAGGGCAGCAACCACCAATCGGGTCTGGTTCGACGCCAGTTTATGGCCGATCGCGACCTCTTGAGTGATCTTGTTGACGGTGCTGGCGCCCAGGGTTGTCACTTCTTCCCGGGCCTTTTTTACAATGTCTTTGACCACGTTGGGGCTGGTCGTTTTAACAACAAATCGGCGCTTGCCCTCTTTGATAACTTCAACGCCGACCTGGACCGTCAGCTGCTCCAGCATATACAGGAGAGCTTCGATGTCGATGTCTTTCTTGTCGGTGCACCCTTCCATATAAAGGATGTGTTGCGCGTCCTCTTCGCTACAAGGAGCACAGGCTTCCAGGAAGTGCCCTGCATACACGGCCGACTTCAATGATTCGAAGGCGCTTTCATCGGTTCTGATCAGGTCGTTAATCCGGTCAAGACCTTTGATGGACCGCTGACGTACGGCCTCTTTGGTCACCCCAAAATCTTTAGCAATGTCTTCGAGTTTTTCCCGGGGTTTGCAGTTGAACCCGTTGTGACGCAGCATCACTTCTTTGGTTGTTTCGTCAATGCCTTCCGTACGGTCGAGCAACTGCTCCAGCTCGGTCTCGATTGGCGAAAATGTTTCAGTCATTCGATCCTACTCTTAATTAGCGGTGCGCTGCGTTACTTCTTTTTTCTTCTCCGCCGCGACACGATTTTTTTTGCTGTGCCTCGCTTTTAAATACTTTCTCACACGAATTATTATAGTTTTAGGTTTCAATTTTTCTAAGTTTTCAAGCGTAGTTTACTATATTTGAAACTTGCCTCGTAGCTTTTTTTATTTTCTTTCGTAAATTCCTAACTTTCGGTCACACCTCCTAAGCCCGCTCCCCATGCGGCCTTAGGGGTATTCCACAGAACCGCCAATTCGTTTTGACTTGTCGCATTACATAAGTTAACTTATCAGCTCACCTTTAAATGATATTTCTACTATGGCGACGAAAACTATCAACCCGCAGCTAAGCGCCTACTATGAGCAGCTGCGCCATCCGATGCCCGACTTCTTGAATGATATTGGCATTCACAACATCCATGACCGCGCAAACATCCGTTACAACGAGCGTCTGTGGCAGAAGGTCAAGGAACTGAACGAAGGCAACCAGGAACCGACCATCTCAGAATTCCGCCATATTGCTGCGGAAATTCGTCGCCAAATTGACATTGAACTCTACGAATGTGATGACCCTGACCGCTTGTCGATTGAGGATATTTGTCATCGCATTTGGGATGCCCAGATCGGCATTTCACCCGTTAGTATGCCTTCAGAAGCTACAGTAGCAGATAGTGACAGCGAACAGGGAGATGAAAGTGGTGATTACAACCTCGCCATAAGCATTTCCATCAGCGTGCGGGGACTGTCACGGCGGGAAGCAAAGTGGATAGAGTACTGTTTCCGGGATCACAACCCGGACCTTTCAGCCGGGGACCACACCATTGCGCTTCTCTCGACAATGGGAGTGGATAGCATTGAGCGGATTGATCGATGGCTGCCCAAGAGAATCCGCACGCAACTTCTCGGCCACATCAGCAGCAGCGCCCAGACCGATGAGAACGACCTGACGCTCCCCCTTAAATATCGAATGAAGTTATTTCTTCGACAAATTCTTTAACGGCACCGGTCGCAGTTTAATCTGCGGTCGGCCGGCAGACTTCCGCAATGCCTCCACACCCATCCAAAGAGCTACGACCCCCAGGACCGCAGCTCCAGCAATCAAAAAAGTTACCATAGTCAGTTCCTCACACTTCCCCGTGCTTCCAACATACGCATGATGGTCGAAACCGGGTTTTCTCGTGGGTAGCCGTCAACACGAAGGCCATTGGCCGCCATCAGTGTTGGCGTGCTTGTTACCGCCAGCCCGTTCTCCTGAGCCACGGCGATGTCTCGAATATTCTGCAAATAACCATTTCCACACGTCGGCGCTTCCTCCAGGCGTTCACCAGCGTAGGCCCGATCGAGCAGAGTGCGACGTTCATCCATGGTGGGCGCACACAGTACTTTGCTCATTACCTCGGCTTCGGCCGCCTCCATTCCGCGGCGAGGGAACAACGCAGCCCTGATGGTCACACCTTGTTTTTGGAACTCCTCGTAATCTCCATGGTTCCTCTTGCACACAGGACAGGTGATGTCACTGAACACAGTCAATTGGTGCTTTTCCTCGCCTTGAGCCGGATACACCACGGTCATTTCATCCGGAATGATGTCGTTTGCCAGGATCGCGAGAGCGACATTCAACTTCGCGGTGTCCTGTTTCAACATCATTGCGGACGACTCAGGTTCGGGCACAGAACTGGCCGGAGCAGTTTGCGGGACCGGCTCAGGAGTGCGCTGGGCGACCGTGGGCGGCTCTGACGGCTGCGTAGCGGCCACTTCCGGGAACTCACCCCCAGACGCACCTTGCAAAGCTCTCAGGGCCTTCACTGTCTTTTGAGTCAGGTTCTCGCCCGTCTCAATATCGATCAGGTCGCCGCGAATAACAAGATCTCCCAGAACGTAGCGGAGTTTCCCGTCGTGATAGACCTCTACAAGCCCCGGATACAGATCACTGGCACGAACCTGATTCAGAGTGAGCTGAGGCTCGACGATCCGGATTTTGTCGTAAGCGGCTTTTTCGAGGGCCTGGTCGCTCATACCATCAACGATTCCGTTGGCAGATGTGTTCGTTTGACTCACCGGTGACTGCCATTGAACCAAGAAAGCAATAAGAGCTGCCGTAGCTAAGCCACCTATCAAGCCTATAACTAAATCTCTTCCCGGAATTCCACTAGCGTTCATACTTAGTTCTACCCTTTTCTACCTATGCGTAATGTTCATTGGTGCATGTGCTCAGGCTGGTCGGAACCTTCCCTGATCCCGCTTCCACCTTAAACCTTTCGTGGGGTGATTCTTCTAACACCCGCCTCCCTTGCAGAACCAGAGACCGAACGCCATCGTGGCGGCCAGGGTGATGACAACAATCACCAACCCCACATCCACTCTCGATAGCTTTCCCTTGTCCTCATTCATTCGCTCTCTCCATTAGGCGGCAATGCTGGATTTGAGTCCGTTACGGCAGACTGCCTTCAGTTCACAGGTGTTACAGGCCTTGTTCTGGTCAACCGGATCAATGTCTACGGAACCGACGAGGATCTTTCCGCTGATCTCCCTGAGGGATTCGTTCCAGCCCTCTTTCATGTCGTCCATGTCCTGAGGAGTCACCGTCCGCAGGGCGTCTTCGTCTCCACTGTGAGAAACATACCCGAACAGAGAGGCTTTATCCCTGTTCAGGGCGCCCAGTGCAACACCGGTCACGGGATTTCCGGACTTCCGAGTCAGGGCCCCAATGGGTACCTGTGGCTCATAGAGGGTATCCGGATTCCAGCCAGACAGGCTTGGCGCGTTCTCTTTGTAGTCGATAACGACTTCACCGCCCCCGTCGACCAGATCCACACGGTCACGCTTGATGGTAACGGTGACCCCATGCACGTCGACATCGGTACCCTCTTCCATTTCAACAACCGTGAACGGCGCTCGCTTGGCATCGATGTTCAGCCAGTTCAGGGCCATCAGGCACAGCCGGCGACGTTCAAGGCGCTTTACTGCGTTGGACAGCAGATCGGCCCGCTCATAGTTCTCAACCGCATGCTCGGCCGTGCGCTCCAGCAGGTCCTGCAAGTCATCCGGGCGCTCCATCAGCTCAAGCAGGGTTTTCTGGTCTTTCAGCTCTTTCCAGATGAAGTACATCATGGCGTGGCTCAACTGACCGCGAACGCTGTGACTAATTCCCTCTTCGGGCTCTTCCAGCGGTTTAATCCCGAGACGATGCTTGGAGAAGCCGCGGAACGGACACAGGGCGTAATCCTTGAACAAGCCAACACCACCTTTCATGTTCGGCAACTGTGGCGGTGCGTTGGTTTCCATTTCAGTGACCAGCTTGCCACCGGTACCGGAGGTCCAGAAGTCTCCATTGGAGGTATAGCCTTCAATGACGGCTGTGCGATCAACCTGCGGGTGCCGGGCAACCAGAGAGGACGGCGAAAGCTCATTGTCGCGGTCGCTTTGTGGGTAGCTGAAGATCACCTGATAGCCAGCCTGGCTGTAGCGGTCAGTCAGTGACCGGGCGAACTGCAATTCCCGTTCTGGTGAGGCGTTGGGCATGTTCTTGGCCCGCTGCAACATCACAGGGATAAACGGCGTCGGGGTTGGTGATGCCGGCCAGCGGTCATCACGCATACCCATGACCCAGACATAATCAAAGTTCAGGCCGGCGCCTTCCAGGGCACCGAGAATCTGCACTGGTGAATCCTTGGTCTCCGGCTGGAACGGCGTTGTACGGACCAGGCGTCCCAGCACTGAGATCGCTTTGGACAGTGGGATACTCTCCAGAACCGCGTCATTACCCGCCAGCTCATGCAGGACCCGGTGAAACGCACGCACGACCTGATATTCAATAGAGTTCAGACCAATGTCACCCGGCCAGCCAATCGCTTCGAGCTGATCGCCGATGTCCTTGGCCCACTCGCTGGGCAACTTCACGCTGTCAGGCTCCGGAATGGCGTGCAACGCCGCTACCAACCCATCTTTGAGACCTTCGCAGTCGGCTAAGCCTTTCAGCCATTCACTGCGCTTGAGCTTGCGTGCGCGTGCCTCAGAGAGCTTCCTCCAGACCCTTGCGCGTTGCTTTGACTCGTGAACACCACCCCCAATCAGAGGCGAGAGCATGACCCGCTTGATGGTATCGGCGTCCACATCCTGGCGGTTCAGGGCCAGTACATCCATGGCGGCAGCCACCAGCGGCTGAGTAAACAGAGGCTGGCCGGCAGAGATGTTAAACACCGGAGCGTAGTCGTTTACGTCGACACGCAGATGATGCGGATCCAGCACTTCGGAAAACACGCGGTGCACTTCGTCCCGACGTTGGCCGAGATCCGGAACAATGATGCCTACAGTCTTCTCTCCCTGGCTGACAATGCTCTGAGCCCACATGGCGGCAAGACGCACTTCGTCACGTTCATCACGGGCAGCTACCAGGGAGGCTTTACCTTCCGGTACCGGGCGCACTTCCTCACGAACCTGGCTCTTAGCCGCCAGCGCAAAGATCGCCTCGTATACGGGAGGGACATCATCAAAGCCAACCAGAGTGATTTCGTCTACCGGGGCGAGCAGGCCCTGCTCATAGGATTCCAGCAGTACGGACGGAACCTTGGCTGCAGGGAGAACATTCAGCAGGTGGCACACAGACTCGAAGTTCTGGACCCAGCCGGCAAAGGCTTCGGTGGCCTCGGTATCCTTGAAGGTCTGGGGGTCCACTTCTTCCTGCCACAGGCACATGGTCTTATAGGCCTTGGCAGCTTGTTCGGCTGCGGCCCGGGGACTCAGGATGCCGGACTGGGCCTGCGTGGCGGAAATCACCTGCTCCCAGATAGAGATCTCCTGATCGCCAGACAATGTAGTGGTTGGCTGCTCGGACTCGAGACTCTGATACACGGCCTCTTCGAACTGCGACTGCACCCAGCCTTCCAGCGAATGCACGTTGGGCGTGTTCCATGCAGAGGTGGAGGTGCTTTTGCTCTGGGCGAAGCTTTGCAGCATCTTGGCCCGGATACGCCGGTTTGGCGTGAGGATCAGCCCCCCCTTCTCCAGCTTGTCGGCGTACCCCGAAATATCAAACAGTGAAATCGACATGGTGCTCTCTCCTAATTCCTAACCTAACCCCAATGATACATTAACTTTGAGCATCAGACAAGTTGTATTGAAGATGCCTTTTGCTCTCGGAGGGTTACCTATTGTTGGAATCAGGGTTCATCTCATGCTCACAAAAATCTCGCTTCCTGCTTGACGGGATGACTACATTATTATATCTTCAAGTTGTCAATGAGGTTTCATTGATTTAAATGTGTCACGTTTAGCTTGTAATTCTCCTGTATTGGGTTTTCTTCGCCGGCGCTCCCGCCGGCTTTTTTTCGTCTGCACAAAAGTCGACTGCCAAAAACCCGAGTGGGTACCAATTTTTAGCAGCCACTCTGCCCTTTCGATGGCTTTTCATCCCTGAAAATAATTCCTGCCGATTGCGCGAGGTAATCGGCCTTTATTTATTGGCATGAAATAGGAGCTAACAATGCAGTTCAATTCACCACTGGGCATGGTTCGACAGTTCATTGCGGATAACACCGCGGTTATGTGCGGGTACCGGGAATCTGGCAGGACGATCCTGATTGCGGCATGCGGGGAGGCGATCGCCTGTAGCGATATGAACGCGCTTCAAGTCGCGGAGATTCCGGACGATTCGGATCAGGGCGATTACTTTGAGATTGCCCGGGGGCTGGCACGGTCTGTGGGCGCCGCACTCACTGAGGAGGAATTCGACTGGTTTGCAGAGCGTCTTTTCTGAATCTCCCGCCCCGCCTGATGCGAGGCACTTCCCGTACACCTTGAGTGGTGATCTTTTTTTGATAGACTTCCGTGTGTAGCGTGTGTAGTTTTACTGCTTTCTACTTCGGGAGTGAGATTTGTCGATCCATCATTACGGCCCGGGCGATCTGTCCAGCGGGTTCGTTGGTTTCCGCGTGGTTGTCGCCTTTGACAAGAAGCATCGTCAGTCGTGGTTTTCGACCAAAGAGGCGAAAGTCCAAGACGAGTCTGATTTTGTCTATAAACGAGCGCATCTTCAGGCGCAGATCCGTGAAGCAGAGCTGCTGGCAGAATCGGCCCTCCATCATTACCAGACTTTCGTGACGACGAACCACCCGAGCCTTGCTCCCGAAAGAGGGCTCGGCGTAAATGCCCTTACCCTCCAGATTCGCCGAGATAATGGTCGACCAGGCTGTTCTGAACCCCGGTTCGAGCCGGGCTTTCTGGTTACCTACAAAGGGGATGAACGAGGGAGCAACAAGCTTTTCACGTTTTTTAACCAGAGCTATTCGACTGCCTGGCGCGAGGCGGTGATTTTCTGGGGAGAGCAACACGAAATCCTGCAGGAAGACATCGACCGGTTGCTGGCCAATCCGCCAGCCCCGGAGCGCTTCAAAGAGTTACGGCGCTATTTGAACGAAAAGGCAGGCAATGAATTGGCAGACCTGATCCCTGTTGAGGCATTGGAGCCCGTTTTCAGAGAGCAGCGTGCCCAATTGGCCTCAAAGCGTGCGGCGCAGAAATATAGACTGGGCCAGAGTGACAAGGATGCGACCGAAAGCGAAATTGCGCTCTGGTTCGAAAAAGAGTCCGCCAAGGCGGGATAAACGCTTTTTCAGTTTTTCCGCCTTTTTTTCAATTTCTCATAGTCTTTTTTCACCGATTCCGGTGCGTTTTTCACTTTTTCTCTGACGGTGGCAGCAACTGCCTCTTCGTGCTGTTCCGGTGTGGTGACCTCTTCGATATTAATTCCGATCGCCTCAAAGAGAGGGCCGTATACCTCTCGGCCTGATTTCGTGTAGGTGATTCGGCCCTCTGAGTCCTTGGTGTACCAGATCGAACTTAAATCATCGAGCATCAAAATCTCCTGAGTTTCCGCGTGGACCTGCCCCTTGGCTGGCATTTTCCGCAAGACTTTTCATTTTTGATAATATAATATTGTCATTCAGAAAAATGGAACAAACAGCCGTTATCTATTATCAAATCGTCATTGATTAATAGACTCTGCGAAACTCACACTGGTACGATCCCGCATGAGATCCACTGTCCTCGAAACCGACTACAACCCCCAACGCTTTTTCTGGAACAATCTGACCGGTATTCCCCGGGCCCCAATGGTTTATCAGTTGCTCAACGAAGACGGTAGCTGGCTTGACCCAAAGATCCATAATAACCCCTGGGCGCCCGCCAGCCTCAACCTGATCATGACTCAGCTCGTTACCCAGTACCCGGGGGATGCGTCTGTTTCTGAGGGCGGCGATCCACGACGCTTTCTTGTGGGTACAAGCGCCGAATTGGTCGCTTATTGCGGGGAAATCGGCATTCTTTCCACGACTCATGCTTTTCTGTCCGGCCCGGTGGATATCGCCACCACCCATCAGCGGAACCCTTTTCAGGCCCTGGATATCCCCTTCAATGTTCAGGACTGGGTGGAGGAGATTTCTGACTTCCCTATGGCCTACCCGTTCTCGATGTTCTTCCTGCGGCCGGAGCGGGATGTGGTACACATTCATGGATTCACACCCCTGACTCGGGAAACTCAGCCCGATGGCAGCGTCTGGTACCAATCGCCCTATCCAGGCGAAGAAATCCTGTCACCTCACACCGTCAGCCGGGCTCCCTGCCGCGTCATCGCGGAAATCGATACACGGATGGCATAACCAAACTGGTAGTTTAATCTTCGTAGACAGACAACCTTCCGGAGACTTATGGCCAAATTCAAAGCACTGACCGACACCCACCTTGCAATTGCTCGACATCTGGAGTTTTTGAGCCGCTCTCCGGCCTATAAGGGCTACGACATCATCACCTGGGCAACCGGCGGACAGGACAACATCCTTGCTGCAGCCGACCTCTCCGACCGGGGCTTTATGGGCGTTGAAACCAACCACTACTGTCACCAGCCGTTGGCTACCATCTCGATCGCCCGCTACCGAATCCCTGAACTTATGGCGTTTGTTGAGCAAAGCATGCCCAAGGCTGCCTGAGTTCACGACGGCGCCCTCATTCATCCGGTGCACCATACCTGCACTCATTTTCTTACAGGACCGTTCCATGAAACACAGCTTCAAATTCTTCTCCGCCAGCACAATGCTTGGCGCACTCCTCGCGTCTAACGCCCTGGCCAATCCGGTTGAAGACCTCCGCAAGCAGATTGAAGCGGATCTTGACCAGATGGTGGAAACTAGCTCAGACGAGGTGTATCACAATCCGATCGTTGACTCAGACCACGCCTTCAAGAAACAACTTGATGCTGAGCTTCAACCTGTAGGCTTGCCTGGCGATATGGGATGGGTATCACCATCTCCGTACCTCCGATATGCGTTCGCTGCGGGTGAACTGGTGGACGTGGAAGAGTTCATTAAGAACCACCATTACCAATATGCCAAGGCCCAGAGTGCTTTTGACAAGCAAGACATAATGAGCACTGAGGCGCCTCGCCTATCAGAGGTTAAGAGCGAGCTCGAAGCCAGCTCTACCATCCTGTTTTCTGCCCGAGTCGACGAGCATAACGCCTCATACAATTTCGACACAGGAGCCTTTGACGTCCTCAACCAAGAGTTATATTTCGACGGTTGCGGTGAGTTTCGCCTGAACGTGGACGGCTCCTGCAGGCGCCTTAAGGGGACTTTCTCCGCAAGCGAAGGGTATTCGGGTGCAAACATGCTCCCGGTTCGACTCAATCACCCTCTGAGTTTTCCCGTTCCGAAATCTCAGGCTCGTGACGTTGATGCCGTCATGAGGGACTTCCACAGCGTGTCTGTCTTCGTTGTTGCTGACGTCGCAAGCGCCGGCATGGAGAAAACCCTGACTGCTGATGGCGAGCGCAGCGCGAAAATGTCCGGCGACTATGAGCGCATGGCCTTGGCAATGAAACAGATGAATATGCCCGGCATGGTTACCCAGGAGCCCATCCTATCCCTGAACCTCAAAAAGGCCATTCTGGTGGACTGGGCCAATAATGATTTCTACGTCAGAGAATTCAAATAACCTCCACTGACCTGACCATCGGGGTGATGCCTCTGCTGCGCTAAGAGGCATCTTCCCCAGAAACCACTACAACTCCAACACCTTCCCCACCTCAACACTGTATTAATTAACAGGTATGCGCCTTTTCATCACACCGCTATAGTAAGCGAAATCCGCACACTTGCAGTTGAGGCGTCGAATGGAATTTGGTCTCCAGAAAATCGTATTGATTGATAGCTACGTCGAGGGAAGAGCCTCAGAAATAGACGTTTCCGGCCATACCAACATCAGTGGTGATAACGGCATCGGAAAAACGAGTTTTCTGAAGCTGGTACCCATCTTCTACGGCGAACAGCCACGGCGACTGATCATGGAGAGCGCCAACGGGAACGAAGGGTTTAATCAGTTCTACCTGCCGCGCACAGGCTCCTATCTTGTATTTGAATACCTCAGCCATGGCCAGCCCCGCATGGTGGTGTTCTGCAACCAGCGGGAGCGCACCAGGCACCGGCACGTTTTCATCGATTCCCCATACCGTGAAGACGTCTTTATCGATGTCGAGAACAAGGAAATCCTCCCCGCCCATGCGATACTGACGCGCCTCAACGCCATGGGTCTTCAGTACCTCAACGTCGACACGACGCAACAGTACCGGAAGATCCTTCTGGATGGCACGGTTCCCAAGGCGTACCACTTCAGCATGTGCCCAAGAAACAGTCGAATGTCGAAGCTCACGCCGCTGTTTACCGGCATGTTCAAACGGGACGTTCAGATCACCGACCTTTCCAGGGTTATCCAAGAGTACGCCATGGACAAGTTGGATGAGGATGCACGGCAAATACTTGAAAACTTCTCAGTCCACCGTGACCACCTGACTACCACCCTTACCCAGTATGACGCCTATCAGGCGCTGGAAAAGGCCCGGCCGGAATCGGACGACCTGAGCCGACTGCTCGATGAATACACCCTTGCCAACCGCAAGCTATCGGCCCTCGTGGTTGCCGCTAAAAGCAAGGTCACCGATCTGGATATCGAAGTCCGGGCGTGCGATGAGGCTATTGGCGAGACCAATATCACCATTGTACGGGAAGGAGACGAGCATGAAGAAGCGCTGGACAGGCTGGACCGGGAAAAGCGAGGTGTTGACCAAAGGCGCGGCCCCGTTGCAACCGCGATTGATGACCTGAAGCGCAACAAGTCGTCCTACGATGAGAAGGACATGCCCGGGTGGCAGCGCAAACTCGAAGGCATTGGCCAGCTTGAGGGCCGGCACGAGAGCTACCGGAAGCAGCTGACCGCTCTGGAGGAAAAATCAGCGTCAATCCGCCAGCCCATCGAACGGGAGATGGCCGCGGCAAAAGAAACAGCTCAGAACGAGCTGGAAAGACTCAATGAGGAATACAGAAAGGCGACGGAGAATCACAAGCACGAGCGTAAACGGATCACTGACCGTCATACCGTCGAGATCCGTGAGCAGGCTCAACAGCAGCAAAGAGAAGCGGCGGCTATCCAATCCGACCTTGGCAAGCTCAACGCCAATATCAGCACTCTGGAGGAGCGGGTAAACAATCCCCAGGCCTCAGCGGACCTTATCCGGCAGTTCGAAATCGCAGAGACCGCCAAAGACAAGGCGCAAGATCTCTCGGACAAGGCCCACGACGCACTGAGAGATGCCGAAGACAGGCACAAGTCAGCCAGTGACCGTTACCGAACGGCCGATGAGCGGTTTGGTAACGCACGCACTGAATGCGAAAAAGTTGAAGACCAATACAACGAGGTTCTGAGCCTGGTTAACGGGCAGGAATCTTCTCTCATTTACTTCCTGAACAACAACAAACCGGGCTGGCAGAATACGCTTGGCCGGGTACTGACACCGGACATCCTGCGCGAGAACAACCTCTCTCCTGCCCTTGATGAACAGGCCCCGGACAGCACGAGCTTGTGCGGTGTTCAGATCGATTTCTCCCGACTTCCCGAGCAGGAACTAACCCCGGCTGCCCTGCAGGCCCGCCTTGAAGAGCTTGGGGGGGAGTTGGCGGCCGCCGAATCCGAAGAGCAAGACTCTGAGAAAGCACTCAACCGGGCAAACGCTGATCGCGAGAGCGCGAAAACACATGAAAACGCCTGTCGCGAGACCTACAAGCGGGCTTTCAGAGAGCTCAGCGACGCCCGGGATACCCTCAAGAAGATCAAGGCCGAAAAAGAGCAATCAGAGCAGGACAACAAGGCTGCCACTGAACTTGAACTGAAGGGTTTGTACGAGCAACAAGATTCTCTGACTGAGAAGTTTGACCAGCTCCAGGCGATGCATGATGAACAAGCGCGGGAACTGGAGCATGTACACACAGCCAAGCTTGAGGAATTTGAAAGTGCCCATGAGAGCGCCCTCGAGCAAATTGAGCAGTCGCGAACTGACGCCATCAATACTCGCAAAAACGATCTTGATCGCTTGCAGAAGCATCTGGATCAGTCGCTGGCTGGCCACCAGATTGACCCTGAGGAGATTGCCAATCTCGCCAAGCAGGTCGATGAACTTGCTAAAGAAATTAAGTCGATTCGTGAGAAAGAAGTGCTGATCAGCAGCTTCCGCCGATTCATGGACGAGGAGTATGCCCAGCTACCTGACTATGAAGCGAAGCTCGAAAAAATGGACAAAGAGCTTCTTGGGATCCGCCAGCAACGGAAAGACGAAATCAAGCGCTGGGAGGGCCGTAAAAAGGAATTGACCGCCAAGGCCGATGAAATGCAGAAAGCAATGAGCCAGGCCAGCTCGGACGCGAATACGCTCAGGATCAGCATTGTCCAGAACTCCGGTGATCGAGACCTGTTTGTACGTGAGGAAGACGAGAGCCTGGCTTTGTACCGGGAGATGAAGGCCGGCCACCTTATCCGGGACTACCAATCACTGTTGCAGACAGAAAGCGCGAAGCTCAGCGACCTGAAGAAACTCAGCAGCCGGTTCGCCACCATTTTCGAGAAGTACAGTGGCACCCCCAGCACCCAGTACTGGCAGGAAACTGTTATGGACTGGGACGGCACTGACGAACAAATCATTACCCGGGCCCGGGCGATTCTGGAGTACTTCAACGGGGGCAAGCATGACCTTGTGCGGGAAACCCTCGCGTCCGGATTCAGCAACCTTGACCAGATCGACATCTACCGGAGCGCGATGGAAGGCTTCGACAAGCGGATACGTCGCTTTAACCGGGAACTGTCCGGACACATTCACGAGAACCTGAACTTCCCGGCCATTGAGCGGGTGGAGCCGACGATCACCTTTGAGCTGGAAGAACTGGACTACTGGAAAGACATTAAGGCAGTCGCCGATGGGGTTCGCGCCTGGCGAGAGAATTCCCCGCTCAACAGTCTTCCTGATGAGGATCTGGTGTTGTCACTGCGCAACTATCTGGACACTTTTGAGGAGTCCCGGGCCAATGTCTCGGTGAAGGAGCTGTGGCGCCTTATTCGGTTCCGGTTCTCGATCATTGAGAATGGCCACCACAAGGTCGGTTCAAGCTCCAAGGATCTGGCCAGCAGTGAAGGCCTCTCCTCGAATGGCTTGTCATACATCGTTCTGATTGTTCTGTTCCTCGGGTTTATCGACATGCACCGAAGCGGGCAACCGGTTCATCTGTCCTGGGCCCTTGATGAGCTGCGGGCCTTCAGTAACAAGAACAAGCGGGTACTGCTGGACATGCTCACCGAGCACAACATCAGTCTGGTGACCGCCTGCCCGGACATGGAAGATCGGGAGCTGGGCATCTTCAATCAGGTCTACATGATGGACCGCACCGATGGTGACCGCCGGTTTATCCATTGGAACGTGCCTGAGCCGGGCGCAGTGGCGGCAAACAACCCGTTCAAGGACATTGAGCCGGCCGCAGCGGGCCAGCAGGGAGACGTATGATGACCGATACCCTTTCCCCCAACGACTCGCAATCGACAACCTCAGAGGCTTACCGCACCCTCCTGACACAACTGATGTCCGGACAGGTCATCTGCCAATGGTCTGCCCCGTCACTTGCCCGACTCCTCGAGCGCGAGGATGTGAAGAACCGGGTAAACCGCTGGGCGTCCGAAATCGGCATGCAGTTGGCCTCGACCAGTTCCGGCGCCGGGCACTATCTGGTGTACGAGGGGTTCGACAGCAATGCCAAGGCGGTATCCCGGGAACTGTTTACTCGCCTGATGAAGAGCCTTCGCTTTTACGTGCAGACGCTTGAGATGCTGATGAATGCGCTGCACCCGGAGATGACCTTGGTCCCCGGTGAAGAGTTGCGCTTCCATAACCTTCTGCACCAGGTTGGCCAGAGCCCCAGCCTTCAGACCCAGCTGGGCAACCTCCCGTCATCAAAGCGGCATACGGCCTACAAAGAGCAGCTGGACAGTCTGTTCTCGGTTCTACTGAAGGAAGGGCTTCTGGTGGAGGCCAATGCCAAGCACTCGATCTATCAGGTGACCTCCCGCATTGAGTTGATACAGGACCTGATCATTTTCATTCAGGAGAATGAAGAACTACCGGAGCCTGAGATTGATAATCCCGGGCCCCGGCAGGGGCAGCTGACATGACCATGGAGAACAACCACCACCCGCTACTGGACCTGATCCAGCAACTCTACAATGCCAGGGAGTTGGTGGTTAGCGCCTACGAGCGTTCCGGGGTGGATCTGGATGAAAAGTCGCTGCGCTTACTTGAGCCTTTGATGAAAACGCATCTGGTGCGCACAGAAGGGGCATCGGGCATCCGCCTGAACCAGAAGCTGCAGAAAGTTTTCGACTCCGCCCTGCGCAAGGACCGGATTGCTGCGATCAACACCGACCTCAATTCAGAACTGCAGGCCGCGGAGCTGGCCATGCGTCAGCTTCAGGATGTGAAAGGGCGTGGCCGGTACGATGAGATGCTGGCCGCCCGGGACGACGTGGAGCAGCACTTGTTGTCGATCTACGACATTCTCGACGATAGCAGCACGACCATCTTTAACCGAGTCACCAGCAGCTACGGGATTCGGAGCAATCCGGAATTCCGGGTTCGTGAAAACGAGATGTACAACCGCCAGCTCTCGAATCTGGTGGAAAGCTACAACCAGATGCGATCGGGCCTGAAGGACGAGCCCTTTTCGCTGGATGCGGATATCAGCGCCTTCATCGGCAACCTCGATGTCCGATGCATGGAAGTGGTCGATCGGATCCGGCTGACCCAGAACACCATCCGAGACAACCTGTTCCGCGTCCGGGCCCTTGAGGAGCGGGCACGTAAAATCCGGGCGGTGGCCGATCACCTGCGACTGAACCCGGGGTTTGAAGCCGAAAAAACACAGGATGCTCTCGGCAAGCACCCGTACTTCTCCAGCATTACCCCATTGGCCGTGCAGGCCGCTCCTGACCTTAGCGATATTGGTGCGGAAGAAGGGTGTGCGGAGCTGGTTGCCCGACTCAGCCACTCGCTCAAATATGAAGTACCCAAGGTTAAGCGGGAAGACTCCAAGTTCCGGTCTGCTGACAATGAAGAACGCACTATCGAGGTTTCAGCACGGGACAAGATGGTGAAGCGAATGCTGGCTGCCTGCATTGACCAGGGCACACCCGTCTCTGCCCTTTCCTTCTGGCACAGCCAGGAGCGCGAACCGGAAATCGTAGACCTTGAAGACCGGGAATGGCTCTACGCGGTTGCCATCTACATGGACAGCGACCCGGTACTTCCGAACGGCCGGAAGACCTCGGGCTTTGTTCGAATGCACATCCATGCCGTACCCACACACGCTTTGTCAGGCACCTTTTCATTGGTGGACCTGTACCTGTATCCGGCAGGCACCCGCATTGAGACGGTAAAGCGAATGGCCGCCGGCCAGTCAGAACCCACAGCCGATGAGGATGTCAGTGCGTGAAACCCAGTCGGCGTGAAATTCAGCAGGCCCTGAAAGTCGTTCAGTCCGCCAGCAGCAACTTTACGGTCAACCAGACCCTCAGAGAACTGCAACAGCGGGGGTTTGGTTACTGTGTGGGTAAGGAATACCGGATTGAGCGTCTGCAAAAGCGACTGCTCAAGGACTGGCTGAGGCAGCATGGCATCAACTGGCAAACACCATGGTCTGCGTTCAGCGGGGACCGGGTGCAGACGGCGGCCTCGGCGATCGATGAAAAGCTCTCGAAGAGAACGGATGAGGGAAAGCGGATACTCATGGGAGCCTTGGGGTGCCCGGCCATTAATGGGCAGCAGATTCCCCAACTGCCTGGCGGGTACCTGTCGATGCCGCAGGAGGCAATTACCTGGATCGAATGCGACTATCTGGTTCTGGTCGAGAACTACCCGGCCTTCACCCGCTTGAGCGAGACCTCCGGTCACTTCAAGGGACTGCGACTGCTTGCGGTGTACCGGGGGGACCCGGAACGCCCGAACGGTCAGGTCTGGGCCCGGGAGATGGCGGGCCGTACCGGCATACCCCTGGCCGCTTACGCTGATTTCGACCCCGCCGGTTTGTGCATTGCCTTCCAGTCTGGTGCGCAACACCTGATCCTCCCGGAACTGGAAAGTCTTTCAGTCGTACAGGGTTCAGCCGAGGATTTCACTAATCAGCATATCCAGTGGGAACACCTGAGAAACATGGTTATGCCGGCCTCCCTGCAACCGTATTTTCGCTTCCTTGAGCAACGGCGGGAAGGGTTCACTCAGGAACGGCAGATTGCACAGCATACCACTCTGAAACTGGTGTCCATGGCACCTGCCCGTGGGGGCCACCACTCATGAATAGCCGTGCTGATTTCTGGGACTTCTCCCGCGAAGACCGGTACCGGGCCATGGAGGTCCTGCTGCAGTGGGAAGGCGCCTGCAATGCTTCTCGGTTGAGTGAGCTCTTTCGTGTCCGGCGGGAGAACGTGACGCGGCACATCCAGGAGTATCGGGCGGAGTTTCCCGGGCAAATGGATTACGACGCAATCGGCAAGGTGTTTCGCCCTACCCCGGCCTTCGAGCCCCGGTACAGCCGTGGTGTAATCAGCGAATACCTGACCCTGGCCCGGCGATTTTACACCGGTGATGGCAACCATTCATGGCTGGATTGCGGCCCCTCGCCTCACATAGAGCCGGATCCGGCCGTTTTCCGGGGCATGGCACAAGCGATAAAAGACCAGTACCCGGTACTTACACGGTACCGTTCATGGAACCACCCGCAGGGCGTTGTACGACGGATTCACCCCCATTCGTTGGCTTATTCAGGTCTTCGCTGGCACTGCCGGGGGTTTGATGAGCGAACCGAAAGCTACCGGGACTTTCATCTAGGCCGGATCGACAAACTGGTTCCGGATGGGCCTCCGGGCACCGGCACCGCCCGAGATAATGACCGGGACTGGAACGAATACATAATTCTTACCATGGGCCCTAACCCAGGGTTATCACCGGAAGAGCAGAGTCTGGTCTGTGCGGATTATGGGATGTCTGATGGAAAACTCAGTGTGACGTGTCGGCGGTCCATGGCCCACTACGTTTTACAGGCATACCAGGTACCGACTGGGGGTGGCACCTTTGGCACCCCGCGAAGCTACCCCTTGGTATGTGAGAATCTTGATGAGATCAGGAACAACCTCTTTCAGAGCTAAAGAGTTCAGCTACTCCGCCAGGGCCTGGTCCATGTCGTCATGGTCAAACGCACTTTCCATGTAGGACTTATCGCTGTCTGACAGACCGTAGGTTTGTGCCTTCGTCCTCCACTCCGAAACTGCGATGGCAACTTCCTTGCTGATGGCCTTTGCCTGCCCTTCATCAATCCCGTAGTACCCTGCTGTCTCCATTGCCAGACCCAGTCTGGCCGTACGGTCTCCATATTCATCGATCGCTGTTGAGAGTACCCGAGGTCCCACATCTGCTGGCACCGGGTTCATGTCGTAAGCAGGCGAAAGCTCCCAGCCTCCCGTACGCTGCAAGAACCCATGATTGCGGAGGTGGTCGTCGGTATTTGAGACCAGAATATTAAACACCAGGCGGCGCCACAATTCCTTCAGGTCTCTCCCAGGATGGGCACCATACTGGGAAATGCCATCCACGATATCCAGATAGCTTCTCTGCTCTCCATCTGAGGCACCGACCATCGTCAGAGCGCTGATGAAGTGGATTCGCTCCTCCTCAACTCTGTCAAAGCGGTTCATGAGAAGAATCGCCTTGCCATTTTCCTCAATGAGTTGAAAGCCCGGAACTTGAATGCCGGCCGACTCGGCGAGATCCAGCATCAAAGCCTCCCATCTGATGACTGGGTATTCGTCATTATCCCTTTCGAACTTAGCGACCATGGTCTGGCCACCGGGATCTCGGACAACAGCCTTCGGGCGAGCCCCGCCAAGGGATGAACCGGGCGCAAAAACCAAAGCGAGGTCTTCATCGGTTTCCTGATGGGCATCAACCCGGGCGACGGCACTCTGAATCTTTCTGAGATCAATCAGCGGCGGCACTGCTACACCGCCACTTGCCAAGTATGGGCCACCGTTTGTGCTGAATCTTAAAGCGCCCATACGCACGGCGTCATGGATTCCAAGGAGAAAGTCCGATTCAAACAGTTGTCGTGCCCGACGACCTTCTTGCTCGGCCAATCTCTTTTCCTGCCGAACAACCAGGTAACGTCCCCAGCGATCGGGGGCGGAATCACTGAACACATTGAACAAAGGTTTGTTGGCAGGCGGGAACTGAGGACCTTGCGACAACGGCAGATCGGGCTCGAGTGCAAAACGCCGTTTGTGGTTAAGCCAGTCTTTGTCATATTCAAAGGACGTGCGCTCTTTCCCACGAGCGATGATTAACCGCATGGTGCCCACTTTGGTCGGTTGCTGAGCTCCTGGCAGCTCAATATGGATATCGATATCGCTCACTGCGCCTCCTGTTTACTTTGTCCGAATGCGCTGGGGCAGTCTTTCTTCTTCAAGCATCTGCCCCACTTCGTCGTTCGAGACAGAGGCAAGGTCCGCCAGCCCGTCCAACATCTGGAGAACAAACAACGCCTGCGCTACGTGTCCAAATTGAACCGTTGGGTCGCCGTTTTCGATTTTCCGCAACGTGGGTTCGCTGACGCCCATGCGCTCCGCCATGGTGGCAACCTGGATAGGCCGGCGTTTTCTAGCTGCCCGGAGATCGGCACCCAGTTTTTTGATGGCCTTTTGTACGGGAATAGGATACTTGCGCTTCATCGTCTTAACCCAAACTGTGGCTTTTCTTAGACCCATATTAACGAAACTATAGTTTCGCTTATATTACACATTGCCGCTAGTGTTGGAAATGAAAATAAGAGAAACCACGCTTTCCCTTACATGCAATAAGCGAAAGTATAGCTTGCCTTAAGGCGAGATAGTGAAATTAAAACAGGAAGGGTAAATCAGGAGGCTTTGTTGTCCGCCGGGCATTGAGCTCAATCTGTCGATGTCCGCCCGGGCGGCCAGTTGTCTGTCGATCTCAAACGCATCACGTCTTTCATGACCATCGCCTCCAGGCTTTTGAGTTGCTCGCCCGTTAAACGACCTGACACAGACTCGATGTCCTGAAGGATTAGCTTGTTGTCTACGCATTCGGGGAGCGCGTGAAGAACCTTGACCCGATTCATATTCGGTTCCTTCATCTGGCATATCCCCTACGACTTCTCTTCAGTGCCATCAGCTTCAGACTTGTTTGAATCTTTCTTGGAATAATACCAAAAACACAGCAGCCCCCATACAAGGGTTGCTATACCTGAACCCATGTACTCATAGTCCTGAAATATATAGATACCACCGGGCACCAAAATGAGGAACAAGATAATCATTATGATCGTTCTTTTCGTGCCATAACGTCTCACGTCTATCATGGTTTCACCTTTCGACAAATGGGTTTCATCGGCCTTCATCACTTAGGCCGCCTGCAATTTTGCGTCGCTCTTCTTGCAGACGAGCAATCTCATTATCGATTCTTTCCAAAGCGCTACCAAAGGCCCGGTTAAAGCTATCCTCAGCTTCCTGCGTGTCAATGTCACCCGTTTTCACCCAGTCGTAATCGAAATCACCGATCTCACAAACTCCCCTGAGATTGTCATGAGAGATTTGACCATTCCGGCGCCAGGCGCTCACGGATTGTTTGGTAGTGCCAAGGGCGTCAGCAATCTGTGAATCGGCCATGGGGATGGCATCAAGGACGGCAGTTAACCGCTGAATAAAGCCCTCGATCCCAGGCTTGCCTTTTCTGGCAGTCGGCAAAGGCTTCTTCGACTCTGGCGTCATTGGTCCGCGGTTAAGCAGTACATAATCCCGGTTGATCCCCGATTCTTTGCAGACATCCGTGAGGGTGTCGTAGGGCATCAGCTCTTCCTGCGTCAGCATCAGCTGAAGGCTTTCTTCGGTAACGCCCAGGGCGCCTGCGATTTGTTTTGTGTCCTTGCCAAGACTGACAAGAGCATGGGTCAGGCGGGCATTGGCTGGATGAGACATGATGAAC
Source organism: Marinobacter sp. H13 (assembly GCF_059072335.1). Lineage (NCBI taxonomy): Bacteria > Pseudomonadati > Pseudomonadota > Gammaproteobacteria > Pseudomonadales > Marinobacteraceae > Marinobacter > Marinobacter sp. H13. The sequence continues at coordinate 116,148 of NZ_JCACRU010000009.1, forward strand.
TCCTTAAGTTGACGGTTATTTTAAATTAGCAGTCAGCCTGCTTTACCGTCAACTAAATTTACTTAAGAGCATATCAAGCTGGTTTAGTAGCGCCCTAGCGGCACTTTTTCAGACATTCCTCAGACTCACCAACACCATTGGCGATCGCCATCTCGGCATAACCATCGTGTAACTCATGACCCGCGGAATCCACGTCGTCGCCAATAGCGCCCTGAAGGCGCAGTAACCGCACAGCCAGGTTATGGTCAGCACCGCGCAGAAGGAACCCGGCGCACATTGCTGGTTTCTTCTTTCCGGTCTGGTGACAGGCAAATTTCCTCTGAGACATGTCATAAGCCGTTGGCGCGGAATGTCGAAAGGCCTCGGCCGGGAACACCCCCACGGCATCCTTTCGCCAGGGGCAGTCACTGCAAGGAGTCCTACGGTATAGCGTGTCGCCACCAAGAACAGTCACTACCTGGTGCTCCTCGCCGGCCGGGCGAACACTTGTAACGACTGATTTCGCTTTCGACGTGCCTTTCGTACGGGATTCTTCGTCCGCCCAGGTGTGGGTGGTGGATTGATCTATTGCCCGGGGCATGCTGGCCTCCTGATGTCGGTTACTGGATCGTCTGGCTTCCATTTTTGCCCAGGCGGTACCGGGCTGAACATATAAGGTTTTGCCGTCCTAGAACCTTCTGCACTCACACCTCAAGTCTTCTGAAACCACTCAGGATCCGACAACATAGATGGCGTCATAACTGCGAGCCAAGGCCGCGCAATAGGGGTTTGGCTTCCGGAATGCCTATCAACCTCGTAACCATACAAAGCATCATATCCAAGCCTTTTCGCATGCACACAAATGGTCTCAATCAGATTTCGAGTCTCATTATGGAGAGTCGCAATTTGAGCTTCTTGCTCACGCAATCCCTGAGCCATGTACTGTCGAATCTTTCGCTGAAGGTGCTGACTTGCCTTCAAAGACCGCTCTGGACCACGAGGCATTAGCGGTCTGAGCACATCGCCTGTTTTCCAGCATTCATGCCAATATTCTGGTTTTGCGTTCTCATAAAGACTCACCACCGAATCCTTCTCCAGAGAGCGCCTTAGAGCTTCACTCCCCTCGTAGTTAAAGGTCGTGTCCAGCACCTTCGCTCGATCGGACAAGCTTGACCTCGCAATGTAGTGTCCGGCCCCCTTTGCATAATCCCAGTCAGTAGTAAAAAACAACGCTGTGTGCGCTAGCGTCCACGGGTCCTTTGACGGTGGGTTTGAGCTCCATTTATTAAATTGAGCCTTGGTGCCATGAAGCCAAACCCTCTGACTCAGCTTTTCCTTAAGCTCGGTTGAGAGCTTTACCTCCGCCAAGGCAGTTCCGGCCACGGCGCAGCATTTTTTCCATTTCTTCCCGCTTCCGCAGGTGCAGGGATCATTTCGACCAGGTTTCACTCGGACCTCTCTTCGGTGTTAGTAGAATTTTATCTCCAAGACTTTTGCCAATTACTGCATGTTAGAAGTCGTCCATTCCTCCAAACGAGTCATCGATACCGCATCCGAAATCGTCATCGAAACTGCAGCCAATGCCGTCATCAATTCCGGTTCCCAGATCATCACCGATGCCGCTATCAATGGAGTGCATGTCGTCGGAAGCGCCACTGGTTCCGAACAGATTTCCATCAGTATCAATGCCGCCAACCATGGCCAGGCCGGTAGCAGGATTGATTGAGGGCTCTGAAAGCGAGTCGTCAACAACGTTTTCGGCCATTGAGCTGGGCCCGGAGGAATCATCAGGCCACGCGGTAGCGGTAGCTGCAGCCGCTGTGCCGGCAGCAGCACCTTCGAAGGCGACACTGGAATTTTTAGGCGCACTGCGTTTGTTTTTAGAGTGGCTGGGGTTCAGGTAGGGGTTACCGGTTTTCGAGTCAATCAGAATCTCCCCATTGCGGTACCGTTTCAGATCTCTGGATCCTGCATACATTTGCCAGAGGCCCCAGCAGGTTAACAGTACGGGAGGCACGACAATGCCCCACGGATGAATCATTGCGCCAATTGGCATTGTGATAATCAGAAAAACAATATTGAACAGCATGACGTTTCGGCCGGGCCGACCTCCTCACCAGTAATTGAAATTCAAGGTTTGCCGCATCATTAGTTTCTGAAGCGGGCTCCTGCTGCCGTTGCCGAGCTTGACCCGCCAACGCCCATCAGAAATCCGAAGTCGTACCAGGCTCCGTTGTTATAGATCGCGTAAACGGCGATATCCTCTGAAAACAAGCTGCCAATAAAGGCCGGTACCGCGATCATTCCATGCCAGAGGCCATGCCAGAATCCGACAACATCAGCGCTCTGGGCTTCTTGGAAAGAAAGGCTATCTGCACATCCAGCCAGGAGGATGGCAGCGATAACCACAAAAGGACCCTTACATATCGAAAACCGGTTCATTGCTCGCTTCCTTCCTGCTTTTTCTTCCGGGGCTTCCGGTTCTTGACCCCTCCACTCTCAACGTACCTTTTTGACCGATCTGACACTGCACCTGTGTCGACAATGGTGATCTGAAGCATTTTTAAGGCTACCGGAATATCGCTGTCGCCTTCATAGCGAAGAACAACCAGGGTTTGTACGGTGGAGCGCTTTCCGCTGACCGAGCCGTAACGTTTAGCGGCTGACGAGATCCGGGCAATGCTGTTCCGAACACTGCCGCAGTGTCCGGTGCCGGGATATAGAGGCCCGTGGCGCCAGGCTCACCATCGAAAAGCTCGGTGAGTGGCATGGACTCCATGGAGATGTATTTGCTGCTCGACGGCTTCATTTTTCGTCCTTTGTGATTCGTATTAGAGGAATACTACCAACTATCCCTTGCAAAGTACACCACGCACGGTGTATTATTGGTTTCAGGTTAGGATAAACGAATCGAGGCAGATATGACTATCGCACAAGACCAACAGGGCCGTGATCTGGCCGTAGACCCCGGCAAATCCGTTATCGTTGAAGCTGGCGCCGGTTCTGGCAAAACCGCCAATCTGGTTGTCCGCAAGCTCCGGTTGCTGGCTGTTTCAGAGAACCCGGAAGAAGTACTTTCCATCACCTTCACCCGCAAGGCGACGGCTGAAATGCGCAGCCGGGTCATTGGTGCGCTGCGCACCGTTGCTCTTGGCGCTACTGCCACCAACGCTTACGAAGAAGTGCTTTATGACAGCGCACGCGCCGCCCTCAAGCGCGATAAAGAGATGGGCTGGAATCTTCTGGATAACCCGAGCCGTCTTCGGATCGTTACCTTCGACTCGCTGGCTCACATGATCGTCCGGATGTCTCCCATTACCTCCCAGCTTGGCGGGCCTGTGGTTGTTGAGGAAGACCCCTCACCTCTGTACGAGAAAGCAGTGGATCGCCTGTTTCAGTCTCTGGACTCCCAGGGCGACGACAGTCTGTCTGAAGCCGTTTTCCAGTTCCTCGACCTGATGGACAACCGCCAGGTTCGGGCCCGGTCGTTCCTTACCAACCTGCTGGCGCGTCGTGACCAGTGGCTGGCCTACGTACTCAGTGCGCGTGATCGTGGGGAGTTCTATGACCTGATCAACGAGTCCTGCACAGAGCTGGGCCTTGGCACCATTGCCGAGATTTCCACGGTTATTGAGGTGGCCGGCGTTGGCCCTGCTCTGGCTCAGCTGTGGTCCTATGCCACTGAGAACGGCGTTAAATCCAAAGCCATTGCAGAGCTTGCCCGCTACAAGCAGTTCCCGGATACCAAAGAGGTCGATCTTGTGTTCTGGCGCGGCCTGGTCGATTTCATGCTGACTTCCGGCCGTACATTCCGTAAGCGCCTGACCGACAAGGAAGGCTTCCCGGCTCCGAGCAAGCTCAAGGGTGAGGAGAAGAAAGAGGCGCAGGCCATGAAGGACCTGTTCTCTCAGGTAGTCAGCGAGATTGAAGATATCAATCCTGATGCCTGCGCCCTGCTGAATCGTTGTGGTGTTCTGCCTGAGGCTATCGAAGAAGGTTCGGATGCGCTGGCTCTGATGGACACTCTTGTTGAGATCCTGCCGGTATTGGCCGCAGACCTTCAGGTCATCTTTACTGAGCACGGCGCCGCGGATCATGGCCACGTCTTCCAGGCGGCTCTGCAGGCGCTTGGCGATGAAACTATGCCCGGTGAGGCTTCCTTGTCTCTGGACTACCAGATTCGCCATATCCTGGTGGATGAGTATCAGGACACATCCAAACCTCAGACCCAGATGCTTAAGCGCCTGACGGCCGGCTGGGAGCAAGGCGATGGCCGGACTCTGTTTCTGGTTGGTGATCCGAAGCAGTCTATCTACAAGTTCCGGGACGCCAACGTGTCTAACTTCCTCGCAGCGCGTCGTAACGGTTTGGGCGATATCCGCCTGACAGCGGCCTACCTGACCGAAAACTTCCGTAGCACTGAAGCCATCATCGAGTGGAATAACATGGTGTACGGCCCTGTGTTCCCGGCCGAGGAAAACATCGCCCGAAGCGAGGTTACCTTTAGCCCTTCTACTGTGCCGGCGGGTGTTTCTGGTGGTAACGGAGTGGTCGTTCGCGGCTTCTACGGTGACCCGATCAATAACGCCATGTCTGAGGCCGACTATATCGCCACCAAGTTGAAGGACATTCAGGCCCAGCATCCGGAAGAGACTTCCGCCATCCTGGTACGTAACCGGTCGCACCTGCGCGAGATTCTACCGGCCCTGAAGCGCCACAAGATTGCGTGGAAAGCGTCAGACATTGATCCGCTGTCCTCTCTGGGGGTGGTCTCAGACCTGCTGTGCCTGACTCGAGCCATCATGAACCCGGTGGACAAGCTGGCATGGGTAGCCCTGCTCCGCTCCCCCCTGGTGGGCATCACAATGCTGGAGATCAACAGCTTTGTGGGTAGAGCGAACCATGTCTGGTCGGCTCTGGGTAACATTCGTCAGCCGATGGTTTCGGCAACCAAGGCGGTTCTGGACCGGTTCACCGAGGTCATGACCGAGGCTCTGGGCCGGTACCAGCGCAAATCCCTGCGTCAGGTGGTCGAGGGTGCTTGGGTTGCCCTTGGCGGCCCCACCCTGACCAAAGACGCCGGTGAGCTTGAGGCTGTGCGCCAGACGCTGGACCTGATTTCCGGTCTGGAGGTGGGCGGTACCATCATGGACACCGAGAACCTGAACCGCTCAGCTGCTCGCCTTTATGCATCGGACGCCGCCGGCGCGGATAACGCCGTCGAGATCATGACCATGCACAAGGCGAAGGGCCTTCAGTTTGACTCCGTATTCCTGCCGGGCCTGGCCAACGGCACCCGCCCGGATGAGAAGAGCCTTTTGTACTGGGATGAGTGGCTGAATGATTCCGGCCAGTACCGGATGGCCATGGCGCCTATGGCACCCCCAGGGTCCAAAGATGTCCCGCTGTATGATTTCCTGCGGGCCCGGGAATCGGACAAATCCCGCCAGGAAATGGCGCGACTGATGTACGTGGCCACCACACGCCCACAAAAGCGCCTGTTCCTGACCTTTGGCCTTGATGTTCTGGACTCCGGAAAGATTGCCACACCGGGCAAAAGCTCACTGCTGGGCATCATCTGGAAACAGATCGAAGATCAGGCGGAGCTCTCTGAGTCCCCTGTCCGCGAATCTGTAACCAAGGCGCCGGAGATGGTCGTCACCCGCATTGAAGGCAAGAATTTCCTGAAGTCCGGGAAGCTGGCTGCTCCCCTTGCCCAGTATCGAGGCCCCGAGCAAGGTTTCGGCAATGAAAATGTCCCCGAGCTCTCATGGGACAATGCCGTAGCCATTGCTGCAGGTACTGTCTTCCACCGGTTCCTGCAGCTGCTCAATGACAAGCAGATCCGGGAAGTTAACCCCGCGGATGCTGCAAAGTTCAAACCGTTCTGGGAGCGCCAATTGCGCAGCCACGGCCTGCCGATCGGCAAGTTGAATCAGGGTGTAACTCTCGTGGAAGAGGCATTCAAAGGCCTGAACAGCGAGGACGGCCGCTATCTGCTGGCTGATCATGACCAGAAAGAGGCGGAGAAGCCGGTTACCCTGGTGGTCGATGGCGAAGTCCAGGATCTGGTGATCGATCTGACCTTCGTCGACAACGGCGTTCGCTGGATTGTCGACACCAAGACCAGTGCACCTGCTGAAGGGGAACCGGAGCACGCATTCATTGCCCGGGAATTGCAGCGCTACGAAGAGAAAATGGCTCTGTATGGAAAAGCGGTTGCCCATCTCGGCAATGAGCCGGTGAGACTGGCGCTCTACCTGCCGCGGATTGGCCGAGTGGCCACCTACGGCGAACATCGGGCGGCGGCTTAACGGCCGCCCCAACCATCAACCCAGGAGAATCTCATGCCACGTCATATCACTGTTGTTTACACCATTCACGACGAGGCGGCCGCCAAGGACGAACTTGAACAGCTTGGCCAGCGGTACCAGGCCTACGATCCGGAGAATCCGCCTGCGATCGGGATCTCAGCCATGTCGAACAGTAATGAAATGCTGCGTCTTGAGCAGATCGAAAAGGTCGTAGGGTCCAAATACGGTGACGAGGCTGTTGATGAAATTGAGACGATACTGAGCCGGGTTTCATGCTGACAAGTGACCATCGCATAGAAGGGCTGGGGCCATCGATCCGTTGTGATGGTCCCGATAGTCAAACCGTCTGCCTGTACAGCGTCGATAACGGTGAAATCAAAGCCATTGGCGCTGCCGAGCTCAACGTCTCAACCTCCCCTTGGGAGCTAAAACGCGCTATCGCGCCGGGCCATGGATATCGTTTTTTTGAAATGCTGATAGAGCTTTCAGGTGAAAATGGCATCAGGCCTACGACCCAAGGTGGGGAAGTTACGCCCAGGGCATCCGGGGTTTTCCAAAAGCTTTACATGGCCAAGCAGATCGAGCACAGACCGGTTAACGGTCTTCACTTTGAACGATGGCTGAACTGCGCTTACTACTCGATTAATCCTGATCAACTGAGTGATGTGCCCTTAAAGAACCATGAACGATGGATTAAGCAATCACGATGCCGTTTTCTTCGCTGGATGAACAAACTCGACATTGATGATAGGGGTGTTCTGAGCTCAGCAAGTACACTTCTGCGGAAAGTGGCTGACCTATATCAGCGTGACGAAGAGGGACACATGAGCATTGTCCGTTACGCTGCAAAGCTGCTTGGAGCAGAGTATAGGCGCATTGGCACTCCTCATATATCCCAGTTAAAAGCAGGATCTAGGCTTCCCGGATTCAAGGTTGATGCCTCCCCAAATTGTCAGTGGTATCTCTTTGATTCCTTAAGTACGGCTCAATCTCATGCGGCTTTGTGGGGAAAGAAGGTTGAGTACAAGTACTTCGAATCGGCGACACCTATTATTCATGTTGACCTTCACAGACTTGTCGAAGGTAACGAGCTTTTGCGGTCCAAGGTGATCAGCCGGCTGGGTATGAATAGCGCTTGGCAATTCATTGGTTTGTACTGGGGCATAGTTTCGGGTGAACTCGGAGAGAAGCGCTCAGCGGGATTTCGGGATAACTCGCAAATCTACTTCCAGGAAGGCGCTTTAAATCCTTCGTCTTCCTCATAACCAAAGGATACGTTCCGTAACGGACAGGTCGATGTAGTTTCGAGAAACTCTAAGCTATGCCTGATGGCTTCAAATAGGACTTTATATGACCGATGCCACCCAACCCTTATTCAATGATCCATGGTCCTCTCAGGAATATGCTGCACGCTGTGCACTGGATGTCGGGGACAACTGGAAGATTCGCTCTGTTTTCAGAGGGGTTCATCCTATGCTTGAAGACAGGATCATAGAGCTGGAACACGATAAGGCGCTTGAGGACGATCAAAAGTGGGCGGAACTCGACGCCACTTCAGGCCCGGTTGCATGGCTTCCGGAGGGCTGGATTCTGGTGGTGATGTACGATGAGGAAAACCCGCAGGACCTTAAAACAGGCTTCGTGAACGTGGACAAATACATGCGCAAACCGGCCGAGGCGTCCAACGACCACTAATGCAAATTTCAAAACAGATTCAGCAGATTGAAAACGACTGGCGCGATGTGTTGCTAGCGCATGTCGACAACCCGAAAGTTCATGCTCTTGAAGCTTTCCTCGGCGGCGACTGCGAAGAGCATGATATCTGCCCTCCCAGGGAAGACTGGTTTCGTGCCTTTCACACTACCCCGCCGGACCAGGTTAAAGTCGTGATTATCGGGCAGGACCCGTACATGAATGGCGAGGCTACTGGCCTGTCGTTCAGTGTGAAGCCCGGGTACAAACTGACCCCATCGGCCCGAAACATCGTGAAGGAAATCACCGGGCTCAGTAAGGTCACGGACCATAATGGTGATTTCTCGGAATGGGCTGAAAATGGGGTTTTGATGCTCAACACCTGCTTAACCACACGCTTTGGTCAAGCCGGAGCTCATGGCAAAAAAGGCTGGGAGGTTCTTACCGGAGCCGCGATCGATCACCTGGCGAAGCTGGACCAGCCTATCGTTTATCTTGCGTGGGGACGCTGGGCACATGATGTTGCGGCTCAAGACCAAAACCCGAATCATCACGTTATCCGGACGTCACATCCGAGCCCTCTTGCTGCAAGCAGGAGCGGCAAAGACTTCCCGGCGTTTCTAGGGTCTGGCTGCTTTGAAGCTGCCAACCAGATACTCTGTTTTAATGGACTGACGCCGGTACAATGGACGGTTCCAGTACAACCTACCACTGAGCCGGAGTCAGCCCAGGAGAGCCTTTTTTGAAGGTGCAGATTAGCGGGAATAAGATCAGACCAGCCAAATGCCCTTTGTGTGAGTCAGCGTTACGCGACTCTCTGGGCTTCCTATTTCCCTGCAAACACTACCCTCTGACCGAGCTTGATAATGCGAGGAACGAGCGGACAAAAAGAGAACTACAGAGGAAGGCGCCCAGGGCTTAGTCGCCTCCTCTACCGGTTTTCGATTCAGAAGAATGAATACTGACGCTTGCCAGTCAGCGTGGTGGGTACAGGCGCAGACTTCTTGTTTTCGTCTCCAATGATCGGATCCCACTTATCCCGCTCTACCTGGATGATTAGGTTGTCACGGGTTTTGTATTCTGGATCCGGATCCAGAAGTCGGAACAGGGTTATGTAATACCCGCAGAATTTCACCTTCACTGGCTCTCCGGACTCTTCAACCCATCCTTCGAATGGGCCAGGGTCATGAGCCTTTAGGCCCTTGATGAATTTTTCCTTGAACGCGGAATAATCCATCGAAGGAACGAGGGTCCGGGCGAAATGCTGGAGCGGCTTATTGATCTTGCGCTCTCTCTTGTTTCCCGGGGTTTTAAATATCACCGGGCGCAGATAATCGTAGACAACCTGCATAATTCCACTGACGCGGTGACTGAGCATCTCTCGATGCGCCCTGAAAATCGCCTTGGTCGTGGGATTGTTCTTGATCCGGTACCAGAGATGAGCTCCGAGACTAACCACGAGATGACGCGGCACTTCCCTTTGAGTCATATCATCGTATATATCAATGTGCGAGAGCAGTCGGAAATGAGCTTCACTCAGATAGTGTGTGCTCTCATCCAAGTTGAAGAACTTCATGAACTTACTGTTTTGTACGTCGTCGACTTTGACATCAAAACGGGTACTTTCCATGGCCCGGATCGCATTGTATATCCGGCGCTGATTCTTCGTGTTGGATGGATGCTCCAGCTCCATCAGATCCGCTATTTCCACGGTATCTATGGGAAACGCATTCTCCAACTGATTCACATCACCACCGACTTCTGCAAGGCGTACTTCGATTAAACCAGCAATTTGCGTCAAAAGCGCCCGCATAACCGGCTTATCGCTCCAGGTGAGAAGGCGGTCACCATTGGTCTGCGTTGATGTCTCAATGGTCACCATCTCATTCTGGAACGTCAGCTGTGTCACCATGAAGTTGTCGGGCACGTCTTCCCAGCTGGAACGAGGCATGCAGCGATCAAGAATACCGAAGAAGAAATTCTCACTGCGTGGGGTGGCCCCTTCGAGGGACTTTAGATATTGAGTATTGCTTTCCCGTATTCTCTGGCTTCGGGCAATGGGGTTTCGTTTCTTCCTGGCACTTGTTTCGATCTTTTGGTCAACGGACTGTTTGACGGAGGTGTAGTCCCTCAGGCGCCAGAGTCTACGCTTCCTGCTATTGTGCCCGTACTTCCGAAAAGCACCATCGAAAACACCGTAATCATTGAGCGTTCTGCCATAACGGTCGATCGAAGGCCGTGAGCTGGCGATCTTTCTGGCCTTTAGCTCTTCCACCAGTTCCACAGAGGTAACGATGGAGCTGCCATGTTTTTCAGCTGCATCAAATAGAGCTGCCAAAAACTGAATCTCACGCGGATTCAGTGGTAGCTCCAGGTAATCCTGTCTTTCCGCAACAGAATATTCCGGCACCTCGAAGTGGGTACCCGTGGTGTCATCTTGTGTGGCTTTGCTCATGAGTGCCTTTAGACCTATCTATGGTGCAAAGGATCGACGTATTTTGAGCAGCATAGCGGGTTTTTTTTGAGTGTCAAACTTTTCTAAAGGTGAAAGTTAAAATATCTAATTTGGTCACAATCCAAAGGTGGTTATGACAGGAAATTTCGTCTAATTCGGGTACTGATCGAATGGAAATGGAGCCCATTCGGGACGGGTTTAAGCGAGCCAACGCGCTTAATACGTTATTACTACGTTATGATACGTTATCAGTTATAGGGGAAATCAGGCGCAAGCTTTAAAAACGGATTTTCCATAAATTTCAATATTTTGAAGCGCAAAAAAAGATCTGGGATTTCGTTATCCACAAGCTGCTTACACCATTTTTTGTTCTGCTTACACCATTTTAAGCTGCTGCTTACACCACTTTTTTCTGCTGCTTACACCATTTTCTTTGCTGCTTACACCATCAATCCACAAGTCCCTGGCCTGGGCACTATTCCATACCCGTAATCGCCCCATTTAGCTTGTCCGAGACGGACGGTTTATTTTATTGAAACGAAAGGCAAGCAAAAATTGCCCTTGGTTGGTGTATTTTAATGTCTATATATGAGCAGCAGGTATCGAACAAATCCCTGCATATCACGAGGTTGGTGAATTTCTACGTCTATATTTGAGCAGCACGCCATGGTGAATTTTGAGGGCTATATATGAGCACCAAACAGGGTGTTTTCAGGAGCCTGTGGTGATTTTCTGATGCTATATGTGAGCAGTTGTAACCAGGGATCGAAGATCTCGCCGCGCTAGCGGGGCCTTTTAAGGCCGGGGATTAATCGAGGTGATTTTCGATGTCTATATATGAGCAGCAGTATTCCATTTATTATCAATGGCTTAGATGTAACGCTTAAGTCTTGATCAACGTTTAAGCTCCTCATGGCGTGGCTTACACCCCGGTCAGGCCCTAGCATCAACTCCTCACCTGCTGCTTACACCACTTTTTGAGAGGCAATGCTGCTGCTTACACCATACGAGCAACGGTGATTCTGCCGCTTCCACCACCGGAACTCAGTAATAACAGGGGTTTGCGCCTGTCCGTGTCAATCGATCTGCTGCTTACACCTTTTTGATGAGCTGGTGATCTGCTGCTTACACCACTCTGAGCTCGGTTGATTCTGCTGCTTACACCACCGGAAACCCGTAATAACAGGGGTTTGTGCCTGTTCATGGTCAATCGATCTGCTGCTTACACCATTTTCCGAGGTGCAATCCTGCTGCTTACACCATTCTGAGTACCGGTGATTCTGTTGCTTACACCATTTTGATGAGCTGTTGTTCTGCTGCTTACACCAGTTTCACCTGGCCCCTATGTGCTGTTCACACCATTCTGATCGCGGTTGATTCTGCTGCTTACACCATCGGAGCCCAGTAACGACGGGAGTTTCACCCGCTTTTTGGGTAATCACCCTGCTGCTTACACCATTTTGAAGAGCAGGAGTTCTGCTGCTTACACCATTGTTCGAAGGGCGATCCTGCTGCTTACACCATTCTGAGTACCGGTGATTCTGTTGCTTACACCATTTTGATGAGCTGTTGTTCTGCTGCTTACACCAGTTTCACCTGGCCCCTATGTGCTGTTCACACCATTCTGATCGCGGTTGATTCTGCTGCTTACACCATCGGAGCCCAGTAACGACGGGAGTTTCACCCGCTTTTTGGGTAATCACCCTGCTGCTTACACCATTTTGAAGAGCAGGAGTTCTGCTGCTTACACCATTGTTCGAAGGGCGATCCTGCTGCTTACACCATTTTGATGAGCAATCTGCCCTCTGAATGGCGAAAAATTTCAATTTTTTTTCGTGCTGCTTACACCACAGAAAATACTGCTATTAGCGGCTTTATCCCGAATTTATGGTGCAAAAGGCCAGCAAATATTGAGCAGCATGACCATTAAGGCTTGTCATGAAACTGCCGTGCCGTCTAAATTATGAAGCCATAACAACAGGTTTGTAGGGGCTGTTGGCTGAGCTACCAGGCTACCGGCACCTCAGTAGAAGCAACACAGGCACTTCCGTTAGACGAAGGAACGTTCAGATGGCTTATTAACTGACAGGCAAAAAAAAACCTGAAGTTGGCGCTTCAGGTTTTTCTCAAAATTAGATCTGCGAATTGGCGTTCGCAGCAGTTACCCAAGCTTTGATCAAGAGCAACCTCAACACCTCCGATCTTAGCTTGCGGGTACCTTTTGTGCAACTGAAAAAGGACTTGCATGCATTCCCTGTGCATCAAACAATGCCAGCCATCCTGGCAAGAAAGGGGTTTATAGATGGGCGCCTACGTGCCTATCCACTACCCCTCCGCCCTATCCAGGGCATTTGGCGAGGCACCCTATTTCCCCCGCTGCTCATACAACAAGACTGCGGTATTCAGTCGACCCCGCCATTTAGCGTTCGACTATCCCTACATGCAGGTGAACAGGAAAGATCTGAGAAGCTGGCTTGTCTTCGATCTTGACCACGCCGGCGACTGGCTCTGGGAATCCGAACAATTCCCCGCTCCGAACCTGATTGTCCGGGATCCTAAGTCTGGATCGAGCCATTGGTTTTACGCTATCGAGCCAGTACGGACAGGCCCGGATTCCCGGCCGGCTCCGCAGCGGTTCATGAAATCGGTGTATCGGGCCATGCGCTCCCGTATTGGCGCGGATATCGATTATGCCGGCGGGCCAGTTGCGAAAACGCCAGGCCATCCGCAATGGGAAACCCTGGAACTGCATAGTCATATCTATTCGCTTGGCGAGCTGGCGGACTTCCCTTTCTTTGACGATTACCAATCCCAGCAACCACCCCCATGGTCAAACAAAGATTGCGACACGCTTGATCAGGACCGTTCGCAACTGGAATCCCGACACGTTTCCCTATTCCTGAGCCTCCAGCGAATAGCCTTCTCGGCTGTCTGGTCGTTCCGCTGCCAGGGCCCTCGAGCGTTCCCGCGGTTTTATGACCATCTCCTTTCGCAGGCCCATGGGTTAAACCGGTTCAGCACCATGGGGTATGCAAAGGGGAATCTTCCGACCTCTTCTCTGAAGTCGACCGTTAAAAGTGTGAGCCGCTGGGTATGGGACAACTATTACGCCAGTTCCCGCCCGAATACTGGGATCATGAATCTCGACCCTTCCCTTCCCCAGAAGGAGCGTCAGCGCTTATCCGCACTGCGCACGCACGCTTTAAGAGCTAATGCGACAAAGCAGCGAATAGGTACAGCCGTCCGTTCACTTTATTCACAGGGATCCAAAATCAGCTTTTCTGCCATTGCCCGTGAGTCAGGTCTGTGCAGACAAACGGTATCGAAATACCGCGACGCTATTACCACAGCCTTATCAACGTTAGACCAACCCTCGGAATCCACTCCTGATCTAGCTACCAGGAGCGATCAACAGCGGAAAACCGAACTTGTTAATTTTGGTGCACATCAGGTAACTACCAATTGGGCTTTACTGACAGCTGAGGGATTCAGTGGGCTTACGCAGGGATTCTCGGACGGAGAAGATGAAACGCTAAGCACCGTGATATTTCCGAAGTGCCGTAGCGGACCTGACCTATGACTGTATGATTACTGTGCAAATTCATACCAAGTCTCCGATAGTGCGGATTTGTTAGCCACTTACGTAAGCCCGGGTTGAAGTTATCCACAGGGTTACGCACAAATTCTGTGGATGAAATCTTTCTGGAATTTGCCGTTTATCTGAGTAATATTTTCAAGGGAACCAAGATCCTTTTGGAGTTGATCATGACGGCACCGCTAAATGCCCTTTCGAGAAAAGCGTTCGAATTTCGTAGCCAGAGAGGACTAAAAGGTGGAGTGGTTTTGATCTATGAGGGCCAGGCCTACGGCTGGAAAGATGGTCTGCGCGATGCAGAACATGAGAAGCCAGGGGCTATTGCTGTGGATGAAAATGGAATGGTGTTTATTGCTGAGGGTGGAAGCGAATATTCTGGGGCTAAGGCATGGGCGCTCCACCCTCAACACATGGCTTAAACTGCAATTTTTAAGTTAGAAATCAGTCGGTAAGCCTCTGAAGAAGTACTAACAAATTCAGTTTGAATATCCCGTGACAGGTAGATCTCTTTGAGGTCCTGAAGGACCTGAGGCTTTACATGAGATCCGACAATTACTACCTGCAATCTCATTCCGTTGTTTGCTGACCACCAGTTCAGATCCGCAATTCTCTTTCGTGTTTTGGAAGCTTTTAAGGTGCTCAGGTCTGTCTTAGAACTGACAAACTGGGATAGATCTACAACCTTCACCCAGTCGTGGCACATCCTTTTTTCTACCATTGCTCTGTACGCAGCTTCGTAGTCCAGGAAACTGATCCCTTCCCACGTCGACAGAGATGTTATCCAGAGGGTGTTTTGTTCCCACGAAATCATGTTTTTTCCTGTGTTGCTTCGTTGGTGAGCATTGCCCAAGAAATCAAACTGCTAGTTCAACTTTCCTTGAGTTTCAAATGATGCGATTATCCGTATAATAAAATTATTTAAGCCAATTACCAAGTGAGTACTTTCATTGTGAGAAAACAATTTGCGGCATCGCTTCTTGCTGTCACCGTCATGGCTGGATGCAGCAGTACCCCATCTGGTACGACTGGAACAAGTGACGGATTGATCACCACATACCGAACCGGTGACGTTCCTTTCAGTTATCCCGAATCGCTTCTCACGGGCTATAACAGCCGCGAATGCCTGAAGTGGTCAAACAGCAACATCATTGCGACAGACAAGTTATTCCTCTTCAACGCCGCAGGAATGACACCAAACCAGTCCGAGACGCTCGCCACTAGGCTTGACGCTGAAATCACCAAGCTGTCTACGTCGTTAGACTGGGCCCCGTATCGTTGGCTCGATAGCCTTCCAGTGATCAACGAGCCCAATGGGGCGGCATTGTTTGCCGACTCGCTTGTTACGCTCGATAGACAGGTTGGCACTGCGCGAGTTTCATCGGATGCTTCAAAATCTCGAAGTGGCGAGCCGCCGGCAGGCAAGAAATCATTGTTTGTAAGTCAGATGACCAAAGAGGTCGACGTTCTTGATTACGTCTTGCCAGGCTTCAAGCCGGTCAATGATTGGCGAGCTCCCTCACACCACGTTTACAAGCATTATTTGAAGTTGCCCAGGCCAGAGCGTGTTGAAGCGGTGCGCCGGTTCAATCAGATGTCCGCCTTTGATGCTATGACCGATTCCTTCGAGATTCTTCCCGGCCGTCTACTGGTATGTGTCTACCGGGAACAGACGCACTTGTCTGAATCCGAAAGTCACGACATGGGCATCAACATCAAAGCTGGCGCCTCTGATCAAGCTATCCGCACGGCTCTGGTTGGTGCTTACCAGGCGGCCCGGACTCGAGCCTATGGCCAGCTCGAAGATCTGGTACCGGAGTGGTTTCTGACCGGTCAGCGTGTTTTCCATGGGGGTGAGCGCATTGCTGATCTGGACGAAGCACTGTACAACAGCCCTATCAATTCCCATGGCAGCGCTTACGCCAAGAAGCCGGACAACTACCCTGCCCTTGCCGGACTTGCCTACCGCTATCTAGGTGAAGCCAATGAGATGTCGTTAATCGCGAGCTTGCTTGATGCGGTGCGCTATCGAGATATGCCGAAAGTTGGTGTTGATAGCCAGCATCCTGAGCGCTTTTTTAATGAGGCGTTTAACGATCGCATGAAAGCCTTGGATGGCGGCCCACTAACACTTCGCGGTTTCGATTACGGTTGGAATGGCTTTGTCGGCGAGCTGCTCCAAACTCGCTAACTTGACCTTAGCTTGAAGTTAATTTATCATTTAAAGGGTTAGGTCCATACAGGAGAGAAGAATGAAGCGTTCAATTTTTGCAGTTGGTTTTTCAGTTGTCCTTGCCGCGTGCGGCGGGGGCGGTGGTGGCGGCGGTACCGTGGAAACGCCAGTTACTCCCGGCGATGGTATTGTCGAGGCAGATCACTTGTCTGCGATCAACGCCGATTATGCAGCCAACCTTTCTATCACGGGCTCCGGGGTAACCGTGGCGGTTATTGATTCCGGCGTAAACGTTGCTCATGAGGAGTTTTCAGGCAAGACACTCAATCAGAACAGCGGCTCTTTCTCTGATCCTGCCAGCGTCTACACCCAGCAGGAAATTCAGGACATGGGCATTTCTGGCAACGACTTCAACGATGCCATCAGAACCGGTGACCAGGAAGATGTTCAAGGTCATGGCACTCACGTTACCAGTCAACTCTGGGGCGAAAATGTTGGTGTTGCGCCAGGTGTCGACCTGCTAATGCTCGATGTTTACGAGCAGTTCAGTCCGAATTCCGTCACAGCAAAGGGTCTCATCGAAGACCTGAACGGTTGGGGTGTAGATTTTGCCAATGCCTCTTTGACTGGTGTCGACTACTTCGAAAATAGCCAGTTTCGCGATGAGCGGCCGACATTTGCTCCGCTGGAGCAAAACGACATTGGCTGGATCGTTGCCGCTGGTAACTTCGGGCTGGACATGACTGAAGTCTTTGTCACCAACCCGATCGATTGTGGTGCTCTCACTCAAGAACAGCGCGATGCGAATCTGGTCTGCACTTTCATTTTTGACGCAACGACCGTTGATCTGCTGGTGAAGGATACAGGGCTGGCGGAGCAGACGCTTTGGGTTGGCGCAGTTGACGATGAGACTTTCGAAATCTCTGAGTTTACGCTTTCTGGCGGAATTGCAGCCGGCTCTAATGTCCCGGGTTCAGATCCTGATATTCAGGCTCGCTGGATTTCTGCCCCAGGCACGCAAATCAATGGTCCGTTCTTTGATAACAACACGGACTACATCAACGTATCTGGCACGTCCCAGGCGGCGCCTATGGTGACTGGTGCAGCGGCACTGGTTAAGAGTCAGTTCCCGACTCTGAGCAATGCTGCCGTCCTGCAGATTCTTCTGGATACCGCCGACAGCAGCTTCGCAGGCTACGACGTTACCCAGCACGGCCAGGGTGTCCTCGATATTGAGGCGGCCCTCCAGGTTAATCCTGCTGACTACGTTGACCCCATTTAAGCTGGGGGATGAAAGGGAAAAGCGCTCAACAGAGCGCTTTTCTTGTTTCTGGGGCTTGGAAATCTGGACTTAGTAGTCCGATTACGACGATCTGCAAACACAAATACCGGTGAATTTAATAAAACAATCTGGTACATTTGCAAAGTTGTTTGATTGACTTAACAAGAGTCACATGCATGGACTTGTACCTCTGTGAAAAACCGAAAGTTGGCCGGGCCCTGGCGAGCATCCTCAAGGCCAACGATCGCAAAGAAGGCTACGCCACCGATGGCGGCCAGATCTACGTAACTTGGGCGGTTGGCCATATTCTGGAGGTTTTCGAACCCGCCGAGTATGACGAGAAGTGGAAACGATGGGATGTTCAGCACCTCCCTATCCTTCCACAACAGTTCCAGATGAAGGTAAAGCCCAGCTTCAAGAAACAGTACGACGTCGTTGAGAAGCTGCTCAAGAAAGCCACAACGGTTTACATCGCTACAGACATCGACCGCGAGGGTGAATCGATTGCGCGGGAACTCATGGACCGTGCCGGCTATTGGGGAACAACTTACCGGGTTCCGATCGCCTCACTGGATCCTGTCAGCATTCGTGAAGCCTTGAACGATATCCGGCCGGGCGAAGAGACCTACAACCTCTATTTGGCAGCCATCGGCCGGACTCATGCTGACTGGCTTATTGGCATGAACTTCAGTCGGCTTGCCAGTTTGACGGCACAGGCTGCTGGAAGCCGGGAGTCGTTACCCGTTGGCCGGGTTCTGACGGCTATTGTTGCCCTTGTTGCTTTCCATGATGAACGTCGGAAGAACTTTGTCCCGCATGATTACTTCACGATCGACGTAACCGGTGATTTAGTCAAAGGCAGTTTGAAGGCAAACTGGATTCCACCTCGCTCAATCACTGACGATGGCGGGCGCTGTGTTGACCAGGCGTATGCTCAAAAGCTGGCGGCTCAACTGAGATCCGCACCAATCACGGTCGTGGATGTAAAAACACGGGAGACGTCCAAAAAACCGCCTCTACCCTTTGATATGACCTCGCTGCAGCAATATTGCGCTAACCGCTGGGGATATTCAGCTTCAAAAACCCTGAAGGCGGCACAAGAGCTGTATGAGACGCACACCCTGATTACTTACCCGCGCTCTGATTGCAAGTATCTTCCTGACTCCCAGTTTCCTCAGGTGCAATCGATACTTGATGCGTTGGTAGAGGGTGATGCCGGGCTGGCGGACAAAGCGGCTCTGGCCGACTCCTCCAAGAAGCCCATGGCCTACAACACGTCAAAGGTCGGCGCCCACCACGCGATCATTCCAACAACCAAAGTTGGCGATTTTAAAGCGCTACCCGAGGCCGAGAAGAATGTATTTGACGCGGTTCGCCTGAGGTTTATTGCCCAGTTCTGTGAAGACCAGGTGGATAAGGTCACCAAGATCAATCTTGAAGCTGTGGGACAGAAATTCCTCGCATCAGGCAAGGTTCCAGTATCCCCGGGGTGGGCAGCTGTCTATGGAAACGACCCTGAGGCATGCGACCCCAAGGACGACAAAGACGACGAGGAAACAGACAGCACCAAGCAAAAACTGCCTTCCCTCGAGACCGGTGATCAAGGGACCGTCTCCGAGGCATTACTCCAAAGTAAAAAGACTCAACCGCCGAAGCCTTTCACTGAAAGCACGCTTCTCGGTGCAATGAACAACGTCTCCCGTTTTGTAGATGAGCCTGAGCTCAAGAAGATTTTGGACGAAAAAGACGGCATCGGCACCCAGGCCACCAGAGCTGGGATTCTTGATAACGCTTTCCGTTACGGCTATCTCCAGCGCAAAAAGAAACAGATTGTGGCTACGGACAAGGCTTACGGGATGCTGAAGATTGTTCCCCCGGCCCTTGCCTCCCCAGGTATGACGGCCGGCTGGGAAAAGCAGCTGGATAAGATTGCCGCCGGCGAACTTTCGCTCGAAGAGTTCGAACAGAAAATCGTCAACTGGATGACCAAGTTGGTTGCTGCCGGAAAAGAGAAGATTGCCAATAATGATCTGGGTTCTGCCGCTACTGACTTTGCAGAGAAGGCGGAGGAATCGAATCATCAATGTTTCGAATGCTCTGCCCCACTGAAACGAATTCCCGGCAAGAACGGTTATTTCTGGGGATGCCAGGATCGTGAGAAGTGTGGTGCCACGTTCCCAGACGCCCGCGGCAAGCCAAAGAAACGAGAGAAACAGCCGGAGAACGCGCCAGAGTGCCCCGACTGTGGAAAGGCCATGCGCATGCGGACATCCAAGAAAGGTAAAGGAAAAGGGCCTTCGAAATTTTGGGGATGCAGTGGCTTCCCGGAGTGCAAATCCACCATGGAATTTAAAGGTTAAAAACCTCTTGCAATATACACCGTGCAAGGTGTATTATTAGGTTTCTGGTTAGGAATTCACATGAGTATTTTTCAGGTTAGGAAAGAGGTATAAATTATGGCGCGTGGCGTGAATAAAGTCATACTTATCGGTAACTTAGGGCAAGATCCCGACACAAGATACACCCCAAACGGCAACGCTGTGGTGAATCTAAATCTTGCAACTGACGAAAGCTACAAAGATCGCCAAACCGGTCAGCTGGTACCGAAAACTGAGTGGCATCGTGTGGTGATGTTCGGAAAGATCGCCGAAGTTGCCGGTCAATACTTGCGTAAGGGATCGAAGGTCTACATCGAAGGCAAACTTCAAACGCGGAAGTGGCAAAACAAGGAAGGTCAGGATGTTTACACAACAGAGGTTGTAGTGGATATCAACGGCCAGATGCAGATGCTCGACACTCGAGGTTCGGATCAGGGCGCTCCTGCAGGTCGCCCCCAGTCTTCCGGTAACGGTCCAGTGGGCGGTCAGCAGAACAATGCACCGGCGCAATCAGGCGGCTACAGCAATCAGCCTTCACAAGGCAGTATGCCTGAGCCTGTGGATGACTTCGACGATGACATACCCTTCTAGGTGCGCCGTTTTGCTGGGTACATCAAGCACTTACGGCATTCGTGCTACAAGTATAGGCTGTTGGTAGGCCTATTGCAAACCTGACTTATCCTCGCCCAGTAATGGGCTTGAACCTCGAAAGAGGGAGGGGAGTGCAGCATGTCAGGAAAAGGCGGGTGGCGGTGAAAGAGTCTAACTTGCGCCCGTCATTGCAAGTCCCATACGGTTAAGCCTGATTGGTTGAACCATAGTCCTTTGTGGGTTTCGGGATATCAGTGACCTATGACTCTTGAGAGGTCACTTCACGTGTAGTCGGGGAGATTGTTAGAACACCCGGCTAACCAACCACGTGACACGCGCTCGGTGAGAGTGTTAAGGGGACGTAAGTGGAACCTAAGTGGGACGCACCTTGACTACCTAGAAATGCGGGATTGCCTAAACAGGTCTCAACTATGGGCCTGCACGGCAACGGAGACTTCGTAGTACCCAATGTTGACCTGTAATTGGTCTAGCAGTCAGTAACCAACCTGACCTGAAAGCTGGATATAAGTTTCTAGCAATAGCAATGAAAGTCCAACCGTAAGGGGGAAGGAAGTCAGACAAGAACATGCCAATAGAGCGAGGTTCGATAGTCAGTGCTATCTCAAAGAACACTCAATGCGCTAGGTGGTATAGGCAAAGCGAGTAAAAGTGGAGCCAAGGTAAGGAAGCTGCACAAGATCATGTGTAGCAACAGGGACTTGTGGACTCAAGCGTACGCGAACATTTACGCCAATAAAGGGGCTTTGACCCGAGGGGTAAATGGAAACACGCTGGATGGATTCGGGGAAGACCGGGTGACTCATCTGATCTACTTGATCCAGACCGGAGTTTACAAACCAAGTCCTTGCCGCAGAGTGGAGATACCGAAAGACCCGAGGAACCCAAAAGGCAAAACCAGACCTCTGGGGGTGCCAAATGGTGATGACAAACTCATCCAAGAAGTAATGCGGATGTTGTTGGAGGAGATCTATGAACCGGTCTTCTCAGATTGGAGCTTTGGCTTTCGGCCAAACCGATCATGTCATACCGCCCTCAATGAGATATGGGATAGCTGGAAGGGAACCAAATGGGTCTGTGACGTAGACATCAAAGGGTACTTCGACAATATCGACCATGATCGCTTGCTGCATTTTATGAGCAAACGTGTTGATGACCGAAAGTTTCTGAACCTGGTTCGGAGATTTCTGAAGGCCGGATACATGGAAGACTGGCGATACTACGGCACGCACAGCGGGACACCTCAAGGAGGGATTATCTCTCCAATTCTGGCCAACATTTACCTGCACGAACTCGATGAGTTCATGGTGAGTAAGGTCAAGGAGTTCAGCATGGGCAGCCGGAGAAGACCCAACCCTGAATACCGAAAACTTCTGTGCAATCGGAGTAATCGGATAAAATGGCTCAAAGAGCGAAGCGACATAACTGAAGAAAAGGCTGCTATATGGCGGCGTGAGATTCAGGAATGGGGGGAAAGACTCGGCAACATGAGCAGTGTGCTGATGGACGACCCCGGCTTCAAGCGTCTGAGGTATGTCAGATATGCGGACGACTTTTTGATTGGTGTCATTGGCACTAAGCAGGAAGCGAAAGCAATCATGGCAGACGTCACCCGCTTCGTGGAAACGGAGTTGAGGCTGGAAATCTCGCAAGAGAAATCTGGCATCGTGGACCCAAAACAAGGATTTACCTTTCTAGGCTATTCCGTCGTCTGTCGGCGCGAAAGCAAGAGGGTAAAGTGCGTGGTCAGTCATAAGGCTGATGGAAGCAAGGTGCATGGAACTAAACGTACCATTACCGAGCACGTACATCTTGGGGTTCCTCGGGAATAAGCGCAGAAGTTCGTGGAGCTTAAGGGCTACGGTCTCTATGACTCAGGAAAGGCGTTGGCCAAGAAGGCGCTCCTATTCCATAGCGACACCGAGATTGTTGGTCAGTACAACGCAGAGCTGAGAGGCTTTGCGAACTACTACAACCTCGCGCCGCAATTCTACCTGAATAAGGTAGAGTGGATATGGCAGAACAGTCTCTTCAAAACGCTTGCTGCAAAGCATAAGACGAGCAGGGCCAAAATCGCCAGTCAACTCAAAAGAGGGGACGGCTCCTTTGTTCTCAAGGAGTGGCGAGGGGATAAAGTCTTCGAAACAACGGTGTTTAAGCTGAAAAACCGGGCTGCACCTAGGCCAGGTCAGGTGGATATCCTCCCCAACCCCTATAAATACTCGGGGCGAACGGAGCTGCTTGACCGGTTGAATGCTAGTGTCTGTGAATACTGCACCCAACCCTCGGGTCGTCTGGAAGTGCACCATGTGCGCAAACTGAAGGACATCTCGAAGGGTACGGAGCCATGGAAAAGGCTCATGATGGCAAGACGCAGAAAGACCCTGGTCCTATGCTTTGACTGCCACCGTGATCTGCACAAGGGGACACTACCCGACCTACGCGCTTTCCGGAAAAAGCTTGTTGGAGAGCCGTATGCATAGAAATGTGCACTTACGGTTCGGTGGGGGGGGCAACGGCTAACCTCTTTGTGAGGTGCACGTGCCCTACCCAACGTCATTGATTTTAAAGCGTTTTTTAGAAATAGCCTCCTGATAATAGGGAGGCTATTTTCGTTTTGCAAACATTTTTCGGAAAGGCCCTATTTTCTGATATGAGATCTCTTGTATACTTTAATTGTTCCGGGCCGGGAGCAATCCCTACTGAAGCCTCGGTAGTTGTCAGTTTGGTGCCTCCTGTTTGTCCTAACCTACAAGCTTGACTCCTTTCTGATCGGCCCGGAACTTCTCCCTTCTTCTGCTGTCAATCTCCCTCTCTCGATATATAACCAATCATCTCAATTTGTATTAATCCTGTAATAATGACTTGTGCTTCACGGTTGCCTATCCGACTATCTGACTCGCAATTAAAGTATTACCTTGGCAGGGTTCTGGAGGCGGCATGGTCGAGCTGATCAGTAGTTCAAATTTAGGTGTTCTCGAAGAGATCAGTGACTTGTTGGTCGAGATTGGTGAAGAGCTTTCGGCTCGGAGAGTGATTCGTCATTACGAAACGGAATCCTTTCACGGCGCCAATGGCTCTCTTGAAGAAGCACACGCAGTATTCTTTAACAGTCGTCATGACCGCAGCGTGAGCGTCTGGGTCACTGATTTTATTGGCTCCAGTCGTTCAGACGGCATCGGTGTCAATGGCCATTTATTTTGACCCACCTTTGGCCAATAAAATTGACCCACCTTTCATAGTCTAGCCTGTAACTTTCTGCTTCAGTCGATAGCTTTCTCCTCCCAACATAAAGATGTGTGAATGGTGGATAACCCGGTCAATGATCGGCACCGCCACGTTGTCGTCGTGGAAGAACTCGCCCCAACTGGTGAAGTCCTTGTTCGTGGTCAGGATGATGGACCGGTATTCGTACAGACTGTTGATCAACTGGAACAGGTTGTAGCGGGCCTGCCGGGTCATGGGCAGGTAGCCCAGCTCATCGATGATCAGCAGGTCGTACTTGGCCAACTGGCTGACCCGCTTTTTCAGTTCCCCTTTCATCTCGGCCAGTTCCAGTTCTTCCACCAGATCCAGGGCGTTGCGGAACAACACCCGGTAGCCGGCTTCCACGGCTTTGTAGCCAATGCCGATGGCCAGGTGGGTCTTGCCTACACCGGGCGGGCCGATGAACACCAGGTTGTTCCGTTCGTCGATGAACTGGAAGTCCAGCAAGGCATTTACCTGACGTTTGGTAATGGTGGTCTGGTGCCGGTAGTCGAAGCCCTCCAGGCGCTTATCGGCGGGGAACGCAGCCATCTTCCGGTTCCGGCGGATACGCTTGTCCTGGCGCTGGATCAGTTCGTGTTCGGCAAGCCGGTCCGCGAAGCTCAGATAGGACATCTCGTTGGCTTCAGCCTCGGCCAGCAGGTTGGTCAGTTCGTCGGCGGCCGCGCTCAGGCGCAGACTGCGGTAACGGGACACGGTCTGTTCAAGCTGGCTCATGGGTCACCCCCTGGCCACTGGAGTGGCCAATACGGCGATAAGCACTCAGATCCAGTGCTTGCTTGGGTTCTGGCAGCGGTTCCGGCTGCCGTTCCCGCAGCGTAGCTGCCTGGGCTGCTTCCAGATAACTTTGCAGCCGTGTGGCGGTCATGCCGGGACGCTCTGCGAGAGTCGTGAGCAACACCGGATCCACCGGCGCATGGCGCTTGAGCAGATCACGGGTAGCCACTAACTGATCCTTGTAGATCTTGGGCTCGGAACACTTGAGCTGCTGGCACAACCGTTGCCCGATTTCGCTACCGATCATCTCATTGATCTTGCTCTCAAGGGTGGTCACCCGCTGGGCATGATCGCGGTAGTGATGGGTGTTCTTGAACACTTTGCCCTTGTCTGAACACAGCGCATGGCTAGCGATGACGTCGCCTGTGTTCAGGTCGCTGATGTGGAGTTGGCCGCCGGACTCCAGAACACCCACTCGGGCCTGTTGCCAGGCCATGGGCACAGAGTACTTGTTGGCCTTCCAGGCGATCAGGCCGGTCTTGTCGGCCCGCCGTGTCTCGTGGGCTACAGGCTGCACGCAAGCTGGTGACAGGTAAGCCTCCAGATGTTCTCGCTCATCCCGTTCGAAGCGTTCCCGGGGTGGTTCGCCGGTAGTGCCATGGATCCGGACATTGGCCACGCTTTCAACCCAGTCCTGCACGTGCTGACGCACGTGTTCGTGATCCCGGAAGACCTCACCGTAGAGGCAATCCTGCTTGACGTACTTCACGCCGGCTTCCACCTTGCCCTTGCTCTCCGGGTCGTAGCCTTCGCAGGCATGGATCCGGAACCCGGCCGTGGTGGCATATCCATGGAACTGTTGGTTGAGGGTCAACTCCCGGTACTGTTCGTTGATTACCACCAGCTTGGTCTGATCGTAAACGCACTCCTCCGGCAGGCCACCGAAGTAACGCAGGGCTTCGTCATGGAGTTGGATAAAGGTCTGGGTGTCCAGTGGGCGGAAGGCCAGGCCCACGTACATCAACCGCGAGTAAGACAGCACGAACACCACAAAATGCAGCGTGCGTTCTTCGCCACCGATCAGCACGCCGCGCAACTCACCGGGGTCCACCTGGCACTGAACACCCGGCACATCGTCCAGAATGGGTTCGTAGTAGCGCATCTGGGCCGAGGCCACTTCCTCCTTGAGTGCTCGCACATAACGGCGAATGGAGCGATCTGAGGCCGGTAAGTCGCCGACCTTTGCCTGAAGCTTACGGGCAATCTTGACGGCGCTGAGCTTGGGAAATTGCTTGAGCAAATGCACCAGGTAATCCCGGTGATCGTCGAGGCGCTTGCTCCGCGAGGGATCTGCAAACCGTTCCGAAATCGCATCTACCTCCATCCGCAAATATTTACGAACGGTATTCCGGGACAAGCCCAGTTCCTGACTGATGGCGCGGATCGACAGCCCTTTGCCGTTATCGTGCAGTGCCTTGATCTTGTGTATCACAACCCACTCCTTCACTGACATGCCCCCGGCCATCGATAAAAGCGGGGGACAGTAGCTGGTTCTATGGCCTGACGGCCACTCGGAGGTGGGTCAAAATTAATGGCCAGTAGTGGGTCATTTTAATTGGCCACTAACAATCGGTTGCAAAGTTCAGCTTTGGGGTAAACCGAGTACTGGAAAGCCCGATGCACATCATAGCGTTCGGCTTTCAAAACAGATCCCGGTCACTCTATGTCCCGACAAAATTTCTGCCGCTATCCGGGAACTCCTCACCCTGGAAACGCCGACCGTCGTTTCTTAGTATTATTACTTTGCGTCACTGTAAAACTTGCATTTTGCCGCATGTTAAATTATCATTTGAACTAATCAAGGGTAACAAGTTTTAACGGTTATCTGGGGGGGATTGGATTCAACCCTCTCACGCACACCCCCCAGACCTATTCAGGCCCACCACCAGGTGGGCCTTTATCATTCCAAGCCCTAATCATGAAGGCTGGTAGCGTGGTGGAAAATTCAAATCAGACCGACCTGAACTCAATTGGCAATCGAGGCTTCTTCGATCACTGGGCTTCCGTACTCGGCATTCTTGTTTTGGTGATGGCGATCGGGTCGGGGTTAGGCATTTGGGCGGCTCAAAGGATGGAAGTTCCAACTGAAGCCGAAATAGCAGAGCCGAGTGAAGCTACCTTGCCACCCTCCTTAGCGCCTTCTGAGGAGCACCAGGACGCCTCAATACGCTCTATATTTGCCCGTGTTGCCGGCTGCATCAGCACAGCGAGAGAGAGCATTCCTGTCACTTTCTATATCGCAGATACTCCTGAGCTACGTCAGAGAGGTTTGCAGGGCGTTCCAGGGCTTCCTGAAAATCATGGAATGCTGTTCGTATATGATTCCGTACAACCCTCCGAATCTCAGTTCTGGATGTATCAGACCCCGATGAACCTTGATATCAGCTATCTGGACTCAAATGGCCAGATACAGAGCATCCAGCAGATGCAATCTTGCTCAACTGATGCAAGTTCGTGCCCACGGTACAAAGCCGGCATTCCCTTCAAGGCGGCAGCAGAGTTTCCCCAGGGCTTCTATCGAAACAATGGCATCACCGTAGGCGATCGAATTTCTTTGAACGCCTTTGGCGACTGCTCAAACTCCTAAACCTCTTTTTCTCTTCCAATTCTTGTCAGCACCTATCACGCCATTAAATACACCTTGCAAGGTGTCTTATTCTGTGTATAATCATTCTTAGGTTAGGACAAAGAGAGGCTCTTACGGGCTATCCAGCTGTTGCAGACGGACGATCTGTACTGCTCTGCCTCTCGCCTGAAGACGATTTCCTCAGAGGAGGCATGGCGTGACATACAAACGAATACTAAAAGGCTTTTCCGTCGACATCACGGAGCTGAAGGCTGACAAAGACGGGGACATGGTTTCCGTTAAGGCTGAGGTTTTCACTGAGAATGGTGGAACTCGCGTCTGCAAAGCCCAGCTTAATCGTGGGTACGAAGTGCAATTGATTGCGTGGACCAACAACGGCGAGTTGCATCAGGCCGATATCGCAAAGCTTGGACTGTCCCACCACAATGCCCGGGCGCTAGAGAGTGATGATGTTGCACGCTACCACCCTGCTCACCTGGAACGAGATCCAGAAGTATTGAGAGCGATGCTTGAGCACGGGGTGGCCGTGCTTGTCGAAGATCGTTTGAAGGATGACTTCTACCGTGCCCATGCATCGGAATTCATCTTCGCCAGGACATCGAAAGACCGTATTGCCAACATTCCCGGTCTTTACGATCCGCAAAAACGCGCCTATTGGCGCGAATACATCAATGAGCGACTCCCTTCCGATGAGGATGTCCTCGAAATCATCAACGACCGTTACACGAACTGAACCAGACACTACTGGAGAATGACCATGGATAAAATTTCAAAGCAGATTTCGCAGCGTCGCAACAAGCTTGGACTCTATCAGTCGCAAGTAGGCCAACAGGCAAACATGACCCAGCAGCAATACCAGCGCATTGAAGCCGGCGGCGAGTGCAAGCTCTCCTCACTGGAACGAATTGCAGATGCGATGGACCTTGAGCTTGCCATGATCCCCAAGGAAAAGCTGGCGCTGGTAGAAGCTGTATTGAATGCGAGCTCAGCGGCCGAAGCGATGAATGCCATCCACATGATCTCGACCCAGTTCGAAAATACTGGCAGCGGTGAGAGTTCAGAGGCGGCTTAACCTGCTTAAGGCAGTTTCAAACCGCATGCTTTTCGGCTAATTTACTGTCAGTGTTTCATAATTGATAAAATTATTGGAAACTGCATCGATTATTAGTGGGAGGCAATCAAATGGGTGCGAACTACCTCTACATCCCAATGAGCGTAGATGCAGTCAATGGTTTGGAGTCGGTCCTTATTCACAAGGACACTGGCAAGCAGGTGATTTTCAAAGGTTGTCGGATCGTCAAAGATGGTTTGATCCCAACAGCCGGGAAAACGGACATTCCACCAATCGAGGACGGGATTGTCATCCTGCTGCATTCGCAGCTCCAGCCTGACGAATTGAGCGATTTGATCGACGACAACTCTCTAAGTTGGCAGCAGGGCTACGTTCTGTCGCTGAACACAGTTGAGACCATGGCGTATGGTGACGAAGAGCTCAAGCCCGTAGGCACCGGTGACCTGATCATGGCTGGCACCATGGATGAGGATGGCAACCTTTATCATGGGCTGACCGCAAACATGGAGCTGGCCAGGCGTTACTGCCGCGTCCATTTGTTGCCGGAGATCATTTACGACCCAGAAGAGGCCCTCGAGCGCTTCTACTCTCTGAGGAGTGAGCTTGAGATCTATCTCGGCTATGGCGTGAGGAAGCTCACCGGTTTCCAGAAGAGCTACTTCGACCTGAGCCGAGACAAGCTGATGAAGGCTGCCCGCCTGGTTGAAGTGGTTACAGAGGAAAAATTCCCGAAATTCAGAGATTGCCTTTTTGAACCTGAATTCCGCGAGGATTTCCTTTCCCTGTTCTTTCAGGAAATGGCCGAGGACGACAAATCTGATGAGGAGACAATCAGAGCCCGCGGGGGTGATCTGTTTATTCTGTTTTGCCTTATTCGGGATCTGGAGGGCACTCCAGAGGTCCTTGAAAGCCTCCCAGACACGGTTTCATCCAGCCTGAAGAACTTCCTTCACCGTATTGTGCATCGCGAATAGAGCTTCCCTCCGGGCCAGTTCCGGATCCTCACCGAAGGGCGCCAGGCGCCCTTTTTTTGTGCCTGCCATAGCTACCCTCAGCTCTGTTACACTCATAAACATAAAACTTGTTTTACATAAATGGGTAAGCTTGGTAGTATTAATTTTAACCAACTACCAAGACTTTCTCTGTGTGAATATTGGAGATCATAATGAACGCTAAGGCAGACATCGGTACACCCTTCCAGGACGCATCTCTGGATATTTGGGCTTCAAAGTATCAGCTGAAGACCAAAGATGGTGTGGCCGTAGATAAAGACATCAGCGCCACCTATGAGCGTGTAGCTACCGCGATCGCAGGCGTTGAGCCCAAGGCCAAGCAGACCAAGGCCAAAAAAGACTTCCTATGGGCACTGCGCAATGGCGCTATCCCGGCTGGCCGGATCATGTCAAACGCCGGCGCCGAGGCTCACAAGCCCGCCACCTCCACCATTAACTGCACCGTTTCTGGAACCATCTACGATTCCATGGACGATATCCTGAACAAGGTTCATGAGGCCGGGCTTACCCTGAAAGCTGGCTGTGGTATTGGTTATGAGTTCTCTACCCTTCGCCCGAAAGGTGCATACGTAGCGGGCGCCGGTGCCAATACCAGCGGGCCGCTGTCATTCATGGATATCTTCGACCGTATGTGTTTCACCGTCTCCAGCGCTGGCGGACGTCGTGGCGCCCAGATGGCAACTTTTGACATCAACCATCCGGACGTAATGGATTTCATCCGTGCAAAGCGTGAGGACGGCTTTCTTCGTCAGTTCAATCTGTCTCTGCTGATTACCGAGGAGTTCGTTGAAGCCGTGAAAGGCGGCAAGCCTTGGCCTCTCTCCTTCCCTGTCACTCAGAAGGAAGTTGAGAAAGAAAACCTCGATCTTTCAGACGAAACCCAGTACCTCTGGCGCGAGTTCCCCATCCACGACAACTATGTGGTTAATGATGAGGGGCTGGTTGCCTGCAAGATCTACCGAACAGTGCCGGCCCAGGAAATCTGGGACACCATCATGACCAGCACCTACGATTACGCCGAGCCGGGCTTCATCCTGATCGATAAGGTCAACCAGATGAACAACAACTGGTTCTGCGAAGACATTCGCGCTACCAACCCCTGCGGCGAGCAGCCGCTGCCACCGTACGGCTCCTGCTTGCTTGGAAGCGTCAACCTGACCATGTTCGTTGAGAAGGCGTTTACTCCTGAGGCCTACTTCAATTACGAGAAGTTCGCCAAGGTGGTTGGCATCTTCACTCGCATGCTCGATAACGTTGTTGAGATCAACGGTTTGGCCCTTGCAGAACAGCGCAACGAGATCTTCGCCAAGCGTCGCCATGGCATGGGTATCCTTGGTCTGGGCTCTGCACTGGCTATGCTCGGCATCAAGTACGGCTCCGATGAAAGCGTGACCTTCACTGAAGAAGTCACCCAGAAGCTTGCTGTAGTGGGCTGGAAAGAAGGTTTGGCACTGGCCAAGGAAAAGGGCCCTGCCCCGATTCTTACCCAGGAATTCACCGTTACCGGCGCAATGCTTCGTAAGCGTCCTGAAATGAAAGCTGATGGCTACAAAGTTGGCGACAAGGTTCCGGGGCGCATACTGCACGCCAAGTACAGCCGCTACATGCAGCAAATTGCCAAGGTGGATCCGGAGTTGGTGGCTGAGATTGCCGAAACTGGCGCCCGCTTCACTCACCATAGCTCGATCGCGCCTACTGGCACCATCAGCCTGTCACTGGCCAACAACGCCAGCAATGGCATCGAGCCGAGCTTCTCGCATCACTACGCACGGAACATCATCCGCGAGGGCCGGAAGACCAAGGAAAAGGTGGATGTATTCGCTTATGAGCTGCTGCAGTACCGTCACGAAGTAAACCCTCATGCGATGCCGTTCAGCGAAGACCCGGCAACCATGCTCCCGGACTACTTCACCTCTGCAGACGAGGTTACCCCGGACCAACACGTTATGGTTCAGGCTGCCGCTCAGAAGTGGGTAGATAGCTCCATCTCGAAGACTGCGAATGTGCCGACTGACTTCCCCTATCAGGATTTCAAAGGCATCTACATGTTCGCGTATGAGCAGGGACTGAAGGGATGCACAACCTTCCGCTTTAACCCTGAAGCCTTCCAGGGCGTTCTGGTAACAGAGAAAGACCTTGAGAACACCATCTACGAGTTCACGCTCGATGATGGCAGCAAAGTGAAGCTCAAGGGCAATGAGCAGGTTGAATACGACGGCGAGATCCACACGGCCGCAAACCTGTTCGACGCGCTCAAAGAAGGTACTTACGCAAAGTTTTGAGCTGACCAAATAACATGACTGGGGGTGATGTCCTCACCCCCAGATTCGGAGATTACGAGATGACTGAAGCAGCGAAGAAGATCGAGACCAAGATTGTTGGATTCCGGGTTGCCGGCAAAGAGGAAGCTACCGCTCCCCATGAACAGGCCCCTGAGTCAAACGTCGTACAGATGAACGAGACCATTGGTCGCCCGGAAGTACTGATGGGCACGACCTACAAGCTCAAGCCGCCGGTGGCTGAGCATGCGATGTACATCACCATTAATGACATCCTGCTCAACGAAGACACCGAGCACGAGCAGCGTCGACCATACGAGATCTTCATCAACAGTAAGAACATGGAGCACTTCCAGTGGATCATCGCCCTCACCCGGGTTATCAGCGCCTGTTTCCGCAAAGGCGGTGATGTGACCTTTCTGGTCGAAGAGCTGCGCTCTGTGTACGACCCGAATGGCGGTTACTTCAAGAAAGGTGGCGTATTCATGCCTTCCCTGGTAGCAGACCTCGGCGCCGTCATCGAAAAGCACATGAAGGCGATCGGCCTCATCGAAGATGAGGAGATGAGCGAACACACCAAGAAAATCCTCGAAGAAAAGCGCATTGCCTTTGAGAGCCAGGGCAAGCAGGAAAGTGGATCCGGTGATTATCCGGCCAATGCCTCTATGTGCAGCAAATGCAACACAAAGGCGGTGATCAAGATGGATGGCTGCGACACCTGCCTATCCTGCGGCCAATCGAGTGCGCTTGACACCTTGCAAAGTGTATTTGTACCCGTATAATAGCTTGTAGGTTAGGACACTTTACAGGGGAGCGGACAGATGAAACGCGGAACAACAGAAGCCGAAACTCTCAAGATCAACGGCTGGGGCCCTGGCGACATCCTTGAAGGAGACGAGGGCTATGGCCCTGAGCAGATCAAGATTATCGTTGTTGGCAATGAGCGGTTTATCGGCCAATGGAGAAATCGGGAGACCGGCGAATTTGACCCGGAAAGCCCCAACATCACTTTGACTTGTCGCGAATGGCGCAAGGTTGGTCATGATCCCGCCTATGGCATAACTCCCAGCATTGGCTTAAGAAAGGCGCAACAGCTGGGTGAGGTCTGCGGTGTCTTGGTGCGAACTGAATCCGGAAAACAGGCCGCGGTACATGAGTTGGGCCGCGTCACATGGATTCAGAACCCCGATACCGAGCAATCCGAAACGGATCGCTCCATTGATTGGCGGTCAGTAGCCACCAGTGCCATCGAAGACATCGCCGAGATTACCGAAATGCTGGGGGTGCCTGACGAAGAGAGCCATCGGCCTATCACCTCCCTTGTGCGGGAATACATTGCCAAGATTGGCATTGAGCCGGGCTGGGAAGTGTTGCCAGAAGATCTCCGGACTCACATGGGCGACTTCCAGGAAGCAATCTCCCAGGTTATGGCCACGGGCGACGAAGACGGCTACTGGAAGCACCAGTTACAGACCTTGGAGCGAGTTCAGTTAATGCTGATCGACCGGGCCTTAAAGGACCCTGTTCCGGGAAAGGCGTCAACGATCAGTTGTGGTCATCCCGAGCTTGATTCGGGAACTGAGGTGGGCTGGTCATGAAGTGCTATTTCGGTGGGTCCAGTCTCGAGGGACTGGATCACGAGTTTCGCAGTATCTGTTTCGCTGAAAACCTCCAGCAGGCCAAGCAGCTGATCTGGAAGTACGGTGATGTCCATGAGGACTGTGATTCGGAGTACATCTATCTGCGGGTTGTTCGCCGTCCGGAGCACGACGATATGTTTGGTAAGGACGGGCGCACTGATGCGCACGTCGTTACTGACCGGTCCATCTACCGCGAAATGGGATGGTCGGTGGAGTGCGACGAGCATTGCGCCGGCTGCGGCCTGGCCACTATGGATGGAGACTTTCCGCTCTGCGACGAGTGCGAGATGTGCGATGAATGCGGTCATGAGGATGATTGCCCGAATATAGAGCAACCTGAAATAGAAGTGGCATGAACTATGGAAAATCGATATGGCGTTGATGTGGATTACTTCATTAACAAGATGGCTTCAATAATGGGGGAACTCGAAAATCACACACCGAAGGAACTGGCCCGATCGCTTGCCCGTCTTGCTAGTACCGCCAGCAGTGAGGTTCTCCAGGAAGCCGAGTTCAGGCCGGCGTTTGAGCCGGTACCGACGCCAGAAGGCTTTAGCCTGGTGCCCAGTCGCATGACCTTGGATCTGGAGGCGATGGGCCGGCTTGTGGCCATGACTGGCGAAAGCATGGAAGAGGATGATTTCGGCGAGTGCACGCTCTGGGTTGGCGAAACCATCGGTGACGAAGGTGAGCGATTTTACGGACTAAATGCATCACTCACCGAGTATCCGGAAGAAGGAGCCTTGCCAGTCATAGAATTTACACCACCAACAGACCAAGCTCACTGAGGACGTTGTATGCAGACTGTTAATGAGGAAAATTCACAAGTTGCAGCCGATCCAAATGCACCTCGTGACTATAAGAAGATAAACGTGCCGTTTAATGAGTATGAGTATCACCGACTTGAAAAGGCGGCTGATAAGTCAGGCAGGTCAAAGCTGAATTTTATTCGCAGGGCGATTCTCAAGGCTGCGAAAGAATAAGCAACATTCTAATATCATGACCGGGCGGGCTCCTGCAGACTAGCTTTTCGCCCGGTCATCCTAGATTAGTCCCTGAAAGCGCTCGTTTCAGCCTCGGCATTTTTTCAGTTGCGATTGTTCCGAATAGCCGGCACTTTTGAGGTGTTCAATGTCGTGTTCGATCGCATGCTGGGCAACGAGCATGGCCATCAACAGGTCTCGACGTGGCGACATAGTTAAAGCCATTTTCTCGCCCACCCTCGCAATTTCCTCTGCTACCGGCACCAGTATCGATGCCGCGGTAAATAGCGTCTCGCCGTACTCGAGTCGAAGCGTATTCTGCAATGACTCGTAGGTAATGGCCAGCGCCTCGGAATGATCCGAAACGCACGTTGATAGTGATGGGCAGCACTTGTGGTGGTAAACCACGTCGCTGTAGTCCGAAAGCATCATCAGCACCTCATGCTTTTCCTTCATGTTCCAGATCGGCCAATGAGGATCGGTAGAATAATTTGGTGATTGAGCATTGAATGGTCCGGCCAAATAGCCTGAGAAGAACATCTGAACCACTCTATAGCTATTTACTTCATCTGCCGTGAGCTCGGCCAATGGGGTATCGACATGAAACAGGGACACGCAAAGATGGGCATACTTCAGTAATAACACCGTCCAGCCTTCTGAGCTATCCAGAGCCGAATCCTTTATCTCGCTGATCAGGCTTCTAGCTTGATAGTTGGCTAGTGAATTCAGGCGTTCTTCAGGGGTATTGGCGAGATGTTTTCTGGAAGCAGGGTTCAGATGAATGGCAAGTTCGTTCTGATCCTGGTAACCAAGACCCCTGGCTAACCATTCGCCTACCTGCCCTATGGTGACCCGCTCAGGGTGCGCAGTATCAATATGGTGGTTAATCTGGGATTGAAGATATTTCACAAGGCCTTTTTTGGCCTTCTTACCGAGCATTACCGGCATACGTCACCTGTTTTTTGCAGTTGGAAGTGCTAACGCGCACAGAACACGTCTTGTCTTTAGCGCTTTGGTGCCGGCGGCCAGGATCAAAGAAGTCCATACCGGGAGTTTTTTTTTTACACAAACTGAGTCAGCTGTGCAGGCAGCCAGCTCACAGAGAGCCAGAACCCACATCAAGCATACCTGAACCTTTTTTGAGATCCCAATATTTGCCTGGCGTTCCGCCAGCCCGGGCGCAGGCGCCCTTTGTTGTGCACTGACGCAGTGGCGTAGCCACCGCAAGTGGCGGAAAACATGATATACACCTTGCATGGTGTACGGATGCTGGTAAAATGGTTTCAGGTTAGGACATTTCAGAACGCAGAGGCAGGCATCATGGGCTATCAAGCACGACGCACAGAAATTTCGACACACTCTGGCCGTTACGTCGATTTGGCCAATCCGCAGCCAGAATCCTTTGTCATTGAGGACATTGCTCGTGGACTCTCCAACACCTGCCGCTTTGGCGGGCAGTGCAGCCAGTTCTACTCCGTAGCCCAGCACAGCGTACTGGTGAGCCACTTGGTTCCGAAACAGCACCAAATGGCTGCACTGCTGCATGATGGCAGTGAAGGGTTCGCGCCAGACCTTCAGACCCCCCTGAAAGCTATGCTGCCCGAGTTCAAGGCAATTGAGGAGCGCGTTCAGGCGGCCATATTCAAGCGTTTCGGACTGCCCTACCCGATGGATGCTTCCATCAAAGAAGCCGATCTGAAGGCTCTGGCGACCGAGAGACGCGATCTGACTCCGTGGGGCGAGGACTACTGGCCTTTGCTTGGTGACGTGATGCCCCTTCCCTTCAAGATCACGGCCATGAACCCGCAGGAGGCTTTCAGTGCCTTCATGGATCGCTTCTATGAACTGGCAGACGCCCTGATCTTCGATCCTCAAGGGCGTCTCGGGTATGCTTGAAGGGCAATACCGACGTTCTCGGTATCGCGGAATAGGCACTTTCAGCCCGCACAGATTTGTGCGGGCTTTTTTATGTCCGCCAGTCCGCCAGCATCCTGGGGCCTGCGGCCCTTTTTGTGTGCACTGAAGCCGGATGGCTACGCCACGGCTGCGCCGCGGGATCGAACCTTCCTGAGTACACCTTGATTGGTGCTTATAGCGTGGTAAAGTGGTAGTCGGTTAGGACAAACAAACGATTACCCTGAGGGCACTGTGTGGGCTACCGCATCCGATCTATCAATGAGCTGACTGAGCGCCAGTCTGGCAATCAGATAAACCCGAAAATTGCTGAGCGGATAGAGCGCGAGCTTAAGGAAATCAAACAGGAATCCGCCAGCTCCCCGCTTAAACGCACCAAGAAGCCCAAGCGGCCGGCAAATGAAGCGGAGCTGCTTGGATTGCCTTTCAGCCCGGTACCGCCCGAGAATCCCGCCGACATCCTCTACCAGGCCATGGTGCGCCGGTGGGGCCGATACTACAGCGGCGGGGAGGTAGTCTGGGAGTTGAAGCCGTTCTCAGATAATGGCTACCGGCTGGATGCAGCCCTACCCTCCTGGCGGATCGGCTGCGAGCTCGACGGCTGGCAATTTCACGCCAAGTTTGTAGAGAGCTTCAAGAAAACCCGGGAGAAGCAGTTCATGTTCTGCCGGCGCGGTTGGATCCTCTTTCAACTTTCAGCCGAGCAGGTCAGAGAATCACTGGATGATGTTCTTGACGGCATTGCTGAGGCCATGGAGCACCAGACCTACCGGAAAGACTACCGACTGCAGCAGTATCCTAAGGGCTGGTCGAAAATGGTTAAATGAGCGATAAACTGAAGATCAAACAGAAGAACAAGCGAAACCAGAGGAAACCATGACCGAAAGCGGCAATGACAAAGAATTACTAGGCAACTTCAGAGACTTTCTTTCCAGGGGCGAAGTTGAGGAAACGGAGGAACAGATTGAGCGAAGGCAGCGCCGGATGCATGACTCCTTAATCGTCACCTACGCTCTGGCGCCGGAGCCGCCAGAGAACGTTGGAACGTTTCTCTCTGCCGACAAGCAGCCGGTCTATCTGGACTATGACAAACTACCCTGGAAGCAGCTTGCGAAGGATCTCCAAGAGCAATTGGACGCTCTGGGGATGCCTAAAAACATCAAAGCCTTTGTTGGTACCGATGCGATCGATATCTACGACCTGATGGATATGAACAGAGAAGAGGAATATGACCCGATCGTAGAGGCAAGCAAGCACATCATGAAAATGCGGTACCAGGACTTCCGGGCCGGCATTATGCAACTCAATGACGGCGAGTCCTTCCATGGTACGCCTCACGAACGTTCAGGAAGAACGCCGCCTGCGGCAATTTTTGTTGGATTCCGATTCAACAACATATACCAGGCCAATGATTACTTGGGAGGCATAACCCACAATCTGTTCGAAACGGCTGATAGCCTGATGATCCAGCCCGGCCAATACAACACTAGACCTCTACCCGACCTGATCAAAAACTGGGTAGAAACCGCCTGCGGCGTTGTTGTCGGCAACTCAATGGACATTTATCGAACAGGCGTAGTTTTCCGGGCCGACTCCACAAGCGACTAAACACGCGGCTGGCAAACACATCATACATGTTGTTTTGTTGGCTGCAGAAGACCGTCATCTAACACCTTGCATGGTGTACCGCCATTTGATAATATAACTCTCAGGTTAGGACAAGTTATCAGAGGGTTTTATCAATGGCAGGCACAATTCACGGTTGGCGCAACAAGGCGCTTGAGGTCACCGCCAAGGGCACGATCGTACGCAAAGCTGACAGCCTGGCTGATCTTCATCGGCGCCGGGACGAGGCAGAGGGACAGTTCTACACCCCTGATTGGGTTGCGGGCCGTATGTGGTCTTTGCTGGCCCCAGTGTTTGAGGGCGTTCAGGCCAGCAACCAGCGCAAGCCTGTGGTTCTGGATACCTCAGTCGGTTCCGGCCGTCTGCTGCAGTATGCGGACCCAGAGCGCCACGTCATTTACGGCATCGACATTGACCAACGCTGCGTAGATGCCCTGTCTGAGGATGCCTCAGCGGCGGGCTTCGAGTTCGATCTTGAATGCGCCGGCATGGAAGAGGTCAAAGCCAAAAACTTCGATGCAGCCATTATCAACCCGCCTTTTGGTCTGCATCTTGAGCACCCCCAGATGCAACCGTACCCATGCACTACCTTTGGCATGTTCGGCCCGAATACCTCGGCAATTAGTCATCTGTATGCTGTTGATCAGGCCCTGGCCGCTTCCCGTTATGTTGTAGCGTTGCTGCCGACCTCTGCCCGTGAGGAATGCTTTTCCCGTCGTCGCCTCTGGGCCGAGCTGAATCTACCGATTGAAACCTTCAAAGCCGAAGGCGCCAACGTGCGCACTGCAATCTATGTGTTTGGTCCCAACAAACCGGCCTCCGAGCCTCAGTCTCTGGACGTTACGACAGAGCGGGACTGGCCCTCGCTGTTTACCGGTACCGAAACCACGTACGGGTACGATCGTCCCCGGCTTACCGTGGGCGGTGTCGATGTCTCAGAGCCAACCATCCATACACCGGTTACCCACGATACCCGCGTAGAGCTGCATCACCATCGCCGGTCTATCAAATTGAAGTTCGCTTGCGGGCTGACTGAGGCAAAGGTACTCAATGCCCTATTGCGTGAGCCAGTAGAGCCGGTTGAGGGACAGCGCCGTGGCAGCCTGAAGCACCGTTACCCGGATAGCATCCAATTCAAAGGCGATGGCCAGCTGATGCTTGACGCCTACCTGCTGCAGGACGACCCACAGACAGCCTTCAATGGTTTGCTTGATGAGATCCGCAAGGCTGGCGGTATGCCCCGGGTTTCCCCCACTTTGGCCGGGTACTGGGAGAAGTTGAAGCGCAAGCATGTGCGGGCGTCTACTCCGTTCCGTCACACCATCAAAGCCTCGACCGTTGGCAAGCTGGAGCTGACCGCCAAGCGTGGTATGTTGCTTGAACAGGGTAACGTGAAGTCTCCGGCCATCCGCAAGGGCGAAAAGGTACAGGCCGAGCCCATGGGCGGTGATTACCTGCTTGAGAAGGACGGCTTCCGGGTTCAATACCGCAGAGACCAGCTGCAGCGACTGTTCGATTTCGCTGGGGGTGAGGACGAGCGTTCTTCCACCGAGTGGCAAGTGGTCCATGAGGGCCTGTGTGTGGCTTTCCCGAATCTGGCGCACCAGTACCGGGAACAGATCCTTGCTGCTGACATAGATTGGCTCTGGCCCTACCAGCTTGAAGGACTTATCGAACTGCTGATTACCCCTTACGGCTGCATTTCGGCGTGGGAACAAGGTACCGGGAAGGCCCGGCTGTCGCTGGCACTCGCCTTGATGTCTGGCCGGGGCCTGATCTGTGTTGAGTCCGGTCTGGTTCCTGAGATGGTCCGGGAGATTCAGAAGATCGGCCTGCCCTCTGACCATTGGAAAACCATCGATTGCCTGGCGGATACCCAGGAGCTGCGGGCAATCAACATCATCAGTTACAACCGTCTGAAAGCCGTTGTTAAGGGCAAGCGTCAGACGATCGCGCACCACCTGCGCCGCCGGGCCCGCGTGGTGATCGCCGACGAAGGCGGGATTCTGTCCAACCCTGGCAGCCAGCAAAGCCGGGCCCTGCTGCAACTTGCAGCTCGTAAGCTGTACATCCTTGATGGCACCCCTTGTGGTAACTATCCCCGAGACATCCTTCCGCTTGCGGCGGCTTCTGCCGGCGGTTCCCGGGCTCACCAGCCCTACGGTATCCGCTCCGGCGTATTCATGGAGCCGCGCCTGTTAACGAGCGCCCAGGCCGCTAGTCGGGGTATCGATGTCTTCCGGGAGCGCCATGTGTCCCTCGAGTGGGCCACCAACGAGTTCAAAGATGACCTGCGCGGCGGGGCCAAGCGTGAGATCCCGAAAATCAACAACGTGGTTCAGTTCCGGGGATGGGTTGCACCGTTCATTCAACGTCGGTTGCGCAATGAGCCCGAGGTTGAGCCCTTCGCCGGGTGCCCGGACCCGGAAAAAGGCACG
Organism: Marinobacter sp. H13; assembly: GCF_059072335.1. Lineage (NCBI taxonomy): Bacteria > Pseudomonadati > Pseudomonadota > Gammaproteobacteria > Pseudomonadales > Marinobacteraceae > Marinobacter > Marinobacter sp. H13. Next base: position 156,218 of record NZ_JCACRU010000009.1, read on the forward strand.
GTTACCCTGAACTGGGATAAAGAACACCTGCGCCACTACCTGACCCCGGCCGTGGATTTCGCCCGCTGGTTCGAGACTCACAAGAAAGAACGGAACATGGAGGGCAAAGGCTCTAACCTGGTTGCCGTTCTGGCCCGGATTAACGCGGTTATCCAGGCAGCGAACGCGCCCCATGCCCACGATGCGGGTGTGGGTAAGTGCTACACGCCGTTAACCAGCAAACAGCGCTGGACCATCGACCGCCTCGAGCAGCTGACCGCCCAGGGCAAAAAGACGATCGTTTACGCCAGCTCTCCGGAGACCCTGGAGCGCCTGCAGCAGGCCTTGGCCGATCGAGGCATTGAAGGGGTTATCTTCACCGGCAAGGGCTCGATCAAGGCCCGCACAGAGCGCCTTGATAACCGGTTCCGGTTCGGCCCGGCGCCGGTGCTCCTCGCCTCTCTGGGGGTGAGCCAGCGCGGGCTTAACCTGCCACAGGCCAGCCACATCATTTTCTACAACCGGGACTGGACGGCGGACGCGGAAGCCCAGGCCATCGCCCGGACTACGCGCCCGGATCAGACAGAAACCGTTCAGGTTGAGTTTGCGCACCTGCGGGGCAGTATTGATGAGTACATGGCCCAGGTGGTCGAATGGAAGCAGGCAGCGGCCGACAGCGGCCTTGATTGGGGCGACGGAGCCACCGAATCCGATGTATTCCAGCACATGGACGCGGTTCTTGAGGCCTTCTGCCATGAAGTTCTGGAGATGAGTTCCCGGGAAACCTACGAGACTCTTTGCGCTGCCTAATCGGCGAAACCACCCCCGCGAATGGAAGGTCGCAACATTCCGGCCTGTCTTTTTATCTATAAATACACCTTGCACGGTGTATGTATTCTGATACAATGGGTTTCAGGTTAGGAAAAAAACGCAGGAGAAAAACCATGTTGAAAATTGCCATCTTTGGAAAGCCCATTGTTGAATTCACCGGCCCGGAACTGAAGAAGCACTGTCGCTCGTTCTTTGAGAACGGCATGAACAAATTCCTCGAATTCTCCACCAAGGGTCACCAGCTTGAATCATTTCATGGCATTGAGGTTCGGATTCCATACAGCATCGAAGCTGCTGAACGTCTTCTGGCCACCTGGAAGCGTGAATTGGTTGCCCGGGCCTCCAGTGAGAATAACGGCGGTCTGGACGCTGAGATACGCCTTCCCGACCCTGACGACGGTTCCGGCTATCCAGATCGCATTAGCGATCCTTACCGGATGCCGTGGGTTGACCTGGAAAGGCAAGGCTTCATCGAGGAGCACATGAAGCTTTTCGATGCGATCATGAAACCGGTGGACTTCGATATGATCGCCAAGGCCATCAAAGACCAAGCGGGCATTCTGGTTGATCTGGGCATGAAGTCTGCGGCACGGGACCTGACAAGCTTTCTCAATCTGATGCCGCGAGGCACCAACCCAGTGATGAAAACTGCCGGCCTCGAGTTCAGCAAGTATGGCGGCGGATCGCACGAGGGAATGGATCGGTATTACCTGATTCGCGACATGGAAGAAGCCCTGAGCGCCCTCGGCGTGGCAGAGCAGGAAACCGGCGTTGACGGACTCTGTGATGCGGTTTCGCGGATTACCCGCGAGCTGAATGCCTACGGCATGATTCGAGACATTCCGAGCCGTACCAAAATGGGCATTCCCGGCATTCTCACGGCCACTGTATACAAGGACAAGACCAAGTTTGTCCTTGCCCGCGACCATGCCGATGCACTGCTGAGCTTCATTGCCCTGCACGGTGATATTGAACTGCCAGAGCTGGCGGCTTAAGGGGGCATCATGACAAACACGGAAATGGATCTCAGTAAGCTCAACGGAGAAGCCCTTAAGGCTGATCTCAAGTGGAGGCTCACGGACGCCTACAAGGCACTTCAAAACGCCGTTGAGGCGAATCGCCAACTGTCACAACTGGGCGTCGGGATATCAACACCCGACCCGACCACTGTAGGCTCTCTGGTGATCAGTGCCTTCTTGAAGGAATGGGAATCAAAACTTACCCGTCAATACTCGGAAGGCACCCACGCTCGAGTCGACTTGCGCACGGACTTCCAGATGAGCACTCGCGAAGCCCGCGATGTTCTGTACAAAAGCCAGATCGATGAGAACGACTTCTCTAGCTGCGCCGATGCTCTTCTTGCCGCCTTTCCTTTCGAGGAGTGCGCCAAGCATGCAAGGCTCCAGGCGGTGACGCTCGAAGACCGGGGACTGCAAAAGTGCGCTGACCAGCTGGCCACCTCTTTGCACCTTGTCCGCTACGAGTACTCAAATTTCCGGCCGGCTGTGCGCACCCAGGGTACCCGGTTAATCTGCCCGTATAACTTCGGTTCTTTCTACTTTGGCGATCACTATGCCTCGGATGACCCCAGAGCCATGCAGGACCTGGCCCAGGAATTCCGGGTGCTGGAACAGGAAATGGGCGACGTAGGCATTACCGCTGCGTTTGCTGCCTGCGCTAAGGCCTTGGAAGGGGCAAGGCTCGCTTCCCGGACGAAGATTTGCGAAGGCGGGCCCGTTGAGTTTGTCGTCTTCAAGAACCACTTGGATATGCGGTTTGCGCCAGAGGCTACCGATATGTTGCTGGCCTTCCTGAAGCTGCACTCCAGCAAGTCGATCCTTGACGTTTCAGAGGTATAAGCATGGCTGCACATTCATTGTCCGTATCAGTCGACCTATCTTTCGATGAGACCGTTGCAACGGTTCGGTTCGGGGATCGTACGCCGGTGGTTGCTAAAGTGCTGGGGGTGGACCGTGAAAAAGGCTCCATTGTCAGAGTCTACCTGGACCGTTTTATTCATAAGGCCGTGCGTACTTACCGGCTTGAGAACTGGAATGCCCGGGGTGCCGTCTCCACCATTCTTGAAAAAACTCCGGAATTTGCAAAAAATTCCTGATAAGCACCTTGCATGGTGTCTTTTTTTCATTACAATCAGTTCCAAGAGCTCAGGAATACCTGAGCCACGATCAAGACCGGGCGGCACCTCTCCTGCCTGAGGCCTAACCTAACCACGCCGCCCGGTCGCCTACACCCAGACCCGCTTCGAGCGGGTTTTTTAATGCTTCACGCTCAACAATACACCTTGCACGGTGCATCACTCATGGTAGAATAGTCCCAGGTTAGGACATTTCTTCGAGCACCTTACAGGAGGCTCTATGAGTGATATTTCGAGCACGGATCTGGTTCAACAGGTCATCAATGAGTTTGGTGGTGATCGTCAGGCTGAGCACCCGGATCTGCCCAGGGATTTCTGGAAGCAGCTTGTTTGTAACGAGGAAACCCGGCTTGGTTACTGGGAGCTGGCTACCGTCGAGCAGTACCCGGAAGTGAAAGAAGAGAAACTGCATACCTCTCATGTTCTCAATGTGATTAAGGACAATGGCGGGTCAAGCTGGGAGGTTTACCCAGGCATTCCACCCAGTGACTGGATCGAGGACGTCGAGAGTGGCGAAACTCTGTTGGGTTACTGGGAATATGTGGTTGAGCGGGTAACTGGTTCCCTGCGGATGCTACGGGCTGAGCGGGCTGCTGGTCGAGCCTGAAGACAATATTCCTACTCTTTCTGGGCCCGGTTCATTCCGGGCTTTTTTGTGCCTGGCGTTCCGCCAGCCGGGGCCTGCGGCCCTTTGATGTGCACTGAGGCCGGTTGGCTACGCCACGGCTGCGCCGGGGTTTTTGGCCTATAAATACATCGTGCAAGGTGTATTTATGCTGGTATAATGGTTCTCAGGTTAGGACATCAATTCAAGCAGGAGACAGGCACATGTTGGCACCGGTCTATATGAACAGCGTCGAGTGGACCAAATTCCCGGTACAAGCTTATTTGCGCGATGAGAAGACCATTATCACCGTCGACAAGGACACCGGATCCGTTACCGCTAAAACTGTCGGGTCCGATACCAGTGGGACCACGATTGCGTCGCATAACACTTCCCTGCCCTCGTACCGGGCCTTTTTGGAATTCTGGGGCGTGGTGTTTGGCAGCCTCAGCAAAACCTCGATCGCCTTTAATCAGCTTGTTGCCGAGCTAACCCGGATTTCTCATAGTGCTCCAACAACCTTCGCAGACCAAGCCTGGTAGTGCCAGATCCGAGTGGTCATGGTCGAAGTTGGCGATTATTTAGCCAGTTTCCGGCATTCAGGCACAACTCCCCCTTTCCCCCATTGGTATCGGGCCGGGGGAGCCCGATTATCTACTGGGGCACCAAGCGCTGAACCAGTGCTGAGAGATCGTTCTTGTGTGGATAGCTATCACTCATCAACACCCGTATTCGGCGGGTGTTGCGGATGATGACTGCGCCAACCTTGATCAGCTTCAAGCGCAAGGTGCCGGCACTCATACGTTCGAAGGGCGTGTTTTTCAGATGCACCCGCAAACGCTCGAACAGGGTGTAGGCGAAGCCGGATAAGATCAGCCGCCACTGGTTGGTCCACCAGTGTGTGCTGGAGGTGCGACCGGCAAACAGATCCAGTTGTTGATCCTTGATCCGGTTCTCCATATCACCCCGTGCGCAATACTGTTCGTAGTAGAGCTTGAATCCGTCATCGTAGCGGGAGCTGATAACGAACCGGGGGTTCGGGCCTTGAGGGCCATATTCCAGGCGCGCAACCACCCAGCGTGGCTTATGCCAGCTTCGGGCTTTGTAGCGGAAGCGGAAGGTGCTGGCGAGCTTATGGCCATGAGCCTCGTAGTAGGTCCGGACTTTGTCCATGGCTGGGGCGGCAAGCGCCTCCAGCCGCTGGTTGCGGGCCATGCCTACGATGTAATCCACCTGGTTGCGATCGCACCAGGCCAGCAGTCGGGGCTTGCTGAAGTGGGAGTCGCCCCGGAACACGATCCGGGTCTGTGGCCAATACTCGCGAATAAATCGCACCAGCAGCGCCAGAATGGCCCAGCTGTGCCGGGCATCACCTCGATTGCTGGTGCGCAGATAGCTCACCAGCAAGTGCCTACCGCAGAAGACGTAAAGCGGGAAGTAGCAGTGATGGTCGTAATACCGGTTAAAGAACTTACCCGGCTGGTCGCCGTGCACCGGAATATCGGTGCCGTCAAAATCCAGCACGATTTCCTTGGGCGGCTTCTCATGCTGCTCGATAAAGTGGTGCCAGAGCAACTCATGCGCTTTGACAATGGTTTGCCGATCCATCGCCTGCTCCATTCGACAAAGCGTGGACTTGCCGGCCAGAGTCGAGGCATTCCCCGTGGCGGTTTGTAGTGCCTGATCAAAGCGAAGCGCTTCATGATCATTCAGATCTTCGTAGCCACCGGCCACACCGTAGACCCGTTGCCGGACCAGGGACTTGAGCTCATGACGAATCATCCGGGGATCCCGCTGGTCGGTCAGCGTCTCGGCCAGCCGTTGGGTTAACCGGTGTTGTTTGTCGACTTCGCGCAGTAACAGCAAGCCGGCATCGGAGGTGATATGGCCTCCGGAGAAGTCGGTTTCAATCTGGCGGCGGGAAAGTGGCGAGAAGGTCAGTTTTTGAGGTACCATTTTGGATAGCGGTTGTTGGTGTTGATTGATGGTGTAAGGTCCTGAAATTTTAACACTTTCAGCCGCTTTCTTTTATCCCCTCATGAGAAATTCGGGCTAAAGGCTGGCAGACTCCGGCAAGATGAGGACTGCCCTTATCTGTTCATGGACATGACCCAGCCGCACGGAGGCATTGAGGGTGCCTTCGCTCTTCTTAAGGCTGACCATCTTGGCGAATTATCGGACTACAACCCTGATCCTCACTATGTGAATCAGGCCTTCGGGCTGGCGGAAGACAACCGTATCAAGTTTTACACAGTGATTGAGGATTTCGAGGGCAATGACTTCCCGGTTGGCTATGCCGTAGGTGTATCTCGAGTGCCGGGGCAAGTGCCCGAGTTCAATCTCGACAGTACCGTCAGAAATAAGGAAGGAATCCTGAAAATCGCAAAGCGCCATAAATCGGGCCACTCCATGTCGATCACTCCAGAGATGTACCTTGGCAGACGCGAGCCGGAGCTGGCCGGAGACTTTGAAGACGATTGTCCTTTTTAGGACGAGCTGAACTCCAGGCTACACCTGTGACCCGATCGAGCCCGCATTGCGGGCTTTTTTATGTCTGGCGTTCCGCCAGTCGGGGCGCGGGGCGCCCTTATGTGTGCACTGAGGCCGGTTGGCTACGCCACGGCTGCGCCGTGAAACACCACCCAAGTTATACACCATGCAAGGTGTAATTTTGCTATACTGTTCACCGGTTAGGAAAACAGCAGGAGAACAGTGATGAATGAATCCGCGTCGATTATCGACCAGACGGCCTTTGGCATGGCCGCATCTGACCACCTCGCCTTCCTCGATGGCAGTGGCTTCGATAAAGAGCCGTATGCCGGCTATCTGGCATTTGAGAAATTCGCTAACGAAAACCCGGAAGCAACCGACTTTCCCGAAGATTTCTGCCCCTGGTCTCAGCATGAGGGCTTCTCTGCCCAGGAGATCCACTATTTCATCCAGTCACAGGCGGCCGTCCTGAAAAACACCTTCCACGACATCCTGAGCCTGACGAAACAGGGCATCGTGTCGGCCGCGATCAACGACGAGATCCCTCAGGACATGAATGACCTGAACCTTGAGGAAGCGGCAAACCGTGGACACCGCGAGTCTCAGATTGAAGCCTTGCAGAACGAGCTGAGCCAATTGCAGGCCATCAAAACGGACCACCGCAAGGTTCTTACCGATCTTCAGAAACGCCGTTATGAGGAGCTGGTCGGAAAGCTCCGCGATCGTGGCATTGAAATTCCTTTCAACGTGGAGCTCTGAATCATGAACAAGCGCATACTTTTTAATAATCGAGAAACCCATAGCCGGCTCAGAAACGGCCTTATCAAAACCATCGGCGTTGAAATCGCCGACCTGCGATATCCCAGCCTCCAGACCCGCACGGAGGAAGATGGCGTTCTCCAGATCCAGGCGGTCAACTCAAAAGAGAAGGTTGCCACCGGCTATGTGGAAATCCCCTTTCAGGAGTCGGTACTGCGCGGGCTGGCGGACCACTTCCTCAAGCTGGCTGCGGTGGCCTCAGGATCTGAAATTGACGTAAAGGCCGCTGGCCTGGAGCTGGTTGTCGACCACCAGATAAAGAGCCAGTCCATGGCTTACGAAGACTTTTTCGGAATGCTGGACGAAATGCTGGGGCAGTTTTTGAACGGTGAGGAAGCTGCTTCGCTTGCCGATCAGGGCATGGAAGCACAGCTCAAAGTCATAGTGACCCACGGCATGATCGATCGGCTTCTGGATAAGCTGGCAGAAGAAGGCATTTGGGATCGAAACGTCATCGACTCCATCTATGAGCAAGGCTGCCAGCGCCTCCAGGCAGCCTGATCCTTACCAACAGAAGCCCGCTCCGCGGGCTTTTGTGCCTGGCGTTCCGCCAGCCGGGGCGCGGGGCGCCCTTTTCTGTGCACTGAGGCCGGTGGGCTACGCCACGGCTGCGCCGCGAAAACCCGATTAAATACACCTTGCGTGGTGTATGTTGCATGGTAAAATGGCTTTCAGGTTAGGACAAATCAGAAAGCAGGAGAAAGACATGCAGTTACGCACCCGCGACGTTCAAGCCCTGATCAATGAGTTTGGCGGCAGCATTAGGGAAGAAAACGGGGATTACCCGGTCGATGATTGGGCCAGCATTGTGCTGAATGACGGCACCCGACTTGGTTATTGGGAGCACGTAGCCAGCGAGATGGATCAGAACTCGAGGGCTCATGGGTTGTCTACCATCAGCGTGCGCACCGCGGATGTAGAGGCACTAATGAAGCGTTGCGGTGGTTCCATTTGGGATGAGGACTCTCTGGTTCCCGTTCGTGACTGGAAAGCCGAAGTGAGAAGCGGTGAAACCCGCCTTGGTTATTGGGAGTACGCATTGCAGAACCGCCCTCGACCCTGGGTTCTGAAAAACAGCAACGATGTTCCTCCGACACACAGGTTCTGGAACGGCGGTTCCAGTGACTCCTATTTTTGGGGTGATATTCGATCAGCTCGCCGGGTTGCCAGCGATGAACTGAACGAGGTTATGAACAACCCCATTTTCTCGGGAATGCTGGGCCTCAACTGGATTCACGTTCCCCTTGCCGAGCTCATGAATTCAGCCGATCCAATCGACGCCATGACCGATGACCTCAAGGCCTTTGTCATGCGCGAAGGGCTTCCCCATTTATCCGCTGATGAATTGATTGTTCATGATGAGGTTAACGGCATCCAGCGTCTCTATCTGGAGCAATTTGTTGAGCAGTGGGAAGAGGCTATGGAAATGGATTCAACGACGGATACCGGTGATTCAGGCTTAAAGCCTGGTGCTCCAAAGATCTCCACGGTATATCTGGATTTGCGAGTTGATTACGAAATCAACGGTGAAAGCGTGGAAAATATGGCGAGCAACCTTCGGTCAGCAATCGAGCGCGAAATCGGAAACGGCGCTTTGACCGGTGAGACTATGGCCGAAGTGGATGAATACGCCATGGATGTCATTGACTCGCCTGCCGAACTTGAAGAGCTGGCGGTCAAACGCCTGATCAAGAACGGATATGACCCTTTGTTGGCCAAGGCTGTCGCCCGATATGGAATGATGCCCCCTTCTGACTTCATCGAATCCATTGCCGGCAGTGCTGCCGTACTCCGGAGGGACGCCTGATGTCTCGACAGATCCTTCCGAATGAGCTTGCTGAGATTGTCACCGGGCTCCTGGTGAAGCCGGAATTGCTTGGCCAATTTCCCGATGAAGAGCGTCACATCGAATTCATCCACCAAATCGGCAAAGTGGTCGCCGAATTTTGCGGCGGCCAGATTAACGGAGTTCACGCTCCAGACGGCAGTTTTTCCGGTCAGCCGTTCTGCGATGCTCCGCTGATGTCCGTTTGGCCAGATGACCGGCTGCCTGATTTACAGCACTGCGTTTGGGGTCCTTATGATCCTGAGGGCTGGGAAGGCGTCACTGCCGATACGATCGGCATTGAGCAGGCCGGCGAACCGCTCCCCATGAAACCCGGCGAGATCCGGAAAGCGCTTCAGTCTCTCCTCGCAGAAGCACACCGGGCGCAGGTCTCGGAGAGTCGAGCATGAACGAGACAATTCCGGCGTGGGAGTCTTTCCAAGGACGTCCCCGCCCTCACAAGGGCATGAAAGTGAAATTGTACAAGAACCTGAACCGCCAGCGACGCTTCTCCGTGGTTGCCATGGAGGGGGAGCATAAAGGCAAAGTGCTGGGTTACAGTCCCGCTGTTCAGGTGCGATCCGTGGAAATGAAGGTTTCGGAAGCCGGCCGGCAAACGGTGATTCGCAAAGGCGTCCGAAACGTGCACGCCCACTGCATCTGCCTCGTTGAAGATCTGGCTTCCGAGCTGCCATCGGACGTGAACACGGAGAAAGCAAAGCACATCACTTACCAACCATTTTTGCGCGGTCATTTTTGGGACCGCGATCATCCCGAACAGCCAATCTGGAAGCTCGACAGTGCCTGGGCCTATGGCCCGGATCTGATCTGCCCGGCTTAACCTTACAATCCCGTTATCTGGCTCGCATCTTGCGAGCTTTTTTGTGTCTGGCGTTCCGCCAGCCAGGGGCGCGAGCGCCCTTTTCTGTGCACTGAGGCCGGTTGGCTACGCCACGGCTGGCGCCGTGAAAATTCCACGCTGTACACCTTGAAAGGTGTCTGTGTTTTGCTAAACTATACACAGGTTAGGACTACGCAGGAGAAAGAGATCATGATTTCCAATGCAGCTACATCTGTAAACGACGCCATAGGCCGGTTTCTGGACTCCGATGAGGAGTTGCCGGCTTACCGGGTGACCGATGAACGCGACCGATACAACAACCCTGTTACTCGCCTCACAACTGGCTCCGCAGTAAACCGGATTGAGGGCATTTCTGTCTCTGCTTCCGAGTATCGGGACGGCTCCGGCGCGATCTGCTACGTGACCAGCGCTTCCCGTCCGGGCTTCCCAAGCCAGCACTTTAACGGTGCAACCTGGCAGGAAGCGTTCCGAAAAGGCGCAGCCTATCGTCGCCAGTTTCTTTCTTGATCCCGGGGACAACGATGGAATCAGCCAAATCACTCAACGTGCTCATTCGTGAGCTTGTCGCCAATACTGAGGCCATGGACAGCCTCAGCGGGAGCGATCGAAACTTCATCACCAACCTTCTGCAGGTTCAGGAGCGTAGTGGTAACAAGAAACTGACGCCCCGCCAGAAGAATCAAATCCGGGGAATCCTGAAGAATGCTCCGGGATTTCTGGAGGACACCCCATGAGTCTTGCCGTCATCGACACAGAGACAACCGGCCTTGATACAGAGCGGGACGAGATCCTTGAGATCGCCATTCTCGATGAAAACGGGGATGTGTTGCTGAACAGCCTGGTTCGACCGACCCGGCACACCGAGTGGCCAGCGGCCCAGCGAATTCACAACATTTCGCCAGAGGATGTTGCCAACGCTCCGACTCTGACGGATCTAGCCCAGCAGATCCACGATTCAGTGGACGGCCGCACCGTGGTCATCTACAACGCCGATTTCGATTCTGAGCTTCTGAAAGGCTACCTTGGTGGTGCCAAGGAAATCCGATGCTGCATGGAAGCCTACTCCTATCATCAGGAAACAATCACAGGTGAGCCCTGGCGCCGGCACAAGCTTGTTCAGGCGGCCTATGACGCGGATCACGATTGGGGCCAGGATGCGGCTCACCGGGCGATCCACGATGCCAGCGCCACCCTTACCGTCTGGAACTGGCTCGACCGCCAGTAGATTCACACCGGGAACCGTGAGGTTCCCGCCTCCTGGGCCTTTGGCCCTTTTGTGTGCACTAAGGCCGGTTGGCTACGCCACGGCTGCGCCGCGATTACTTTCCGATAATACACCTTGCATGGTGTTTTTTTGCTGGTAAAATGGCTTACAGGTTAGGTCATATACAGCAGGAGATTCTCATGTCAGGACAAAAGCTCGGACTCGAGTCAGCGCGAGTGATGGAAGCAGCCAATCTGCTTCTAACCAAGATCGGCCGGCGCCAGCAACTGGTCAGCTGCACCGGCTCGTACGAAAACGCATTCCAGTTCAAATCGGCCACCGGCAAGACCATCATCGTCCCGTGCTACCGCCGCAACGGCTGCCTGCTTGGGATTCGAAGCGTCTTGCAGCGCGTGAACGAGCGCCAGCGTTTTAGCTGGCTGATCAACGGCCAGGCCGATCGAAACATGCAGGAGCTGGCGTTCTTCGGAGAGACGGCCATCATCCAGTTCAGCCGTGACGAAGTTGTTTCTCTGCAGTATGACCAAGCAGTGGCGTTCAAGATCCCCCAGCCTATGGAGGATGCCGAACGCCGTACCGCTGTCATTGAGGCAGACGAGAACACCCCGCCGTTTCCGGAGATCACCAATCTGGTTATTCGGGATATGCGGGACCATCCGGTCGAATTTCCTCTCAAAACCATCTCAAGGGCCGCATAACCCGGTCCTCCCCATGCCTGGCGTTCCGCCAGCCTGGGGCTTCGCCCCTTTTCGTGTGCACAAAGGCCGGTTGGCTACGCCACGGCTGCCGCCGTGAAATTCCCTATTTATACACCTTGCATGGTGTACGCATTCTGGTAGAATAATCACATGAATCGCTGAAGCCACAACCCAAAGGAGGACGTCATGGCCAAGCAAAAAACCGCCACCCAAGAATCCGCTGTAAAGCGGGATCTGCGCAGCCCGAAGTATCGGATGCGCGTGGTCAAGGACAAGAACAAATACGACCGCAAGCGCGTGAAGCGGTCAGGCATGGAGAGCTATCAAAAAGCAGCGTAATCGTTGTTTTCTGATAGCTCTTCAAGGCAAGACTAGGTTAGGACAGGCAGGAGAGAACATGCATACGCACGCAATCGCAGACTTTCACGTTCCCAGTGTGGTCACCAAGAACCTGAAGATGAACATGGTTTCAGGACGGAGCACCCCGAAGGTACGGGTATCGTCCAACTTCCTCCCTCTGATGGGCTTTGATGAGGGACAGCGCATTATCACCACCCCATCGCTTGATGGTGGCTTTATCGTGCGCCCAAGCGACCAGGGGGACCACAAGATCTATAGTCGCCGCTACAACCGGGCCCGGACAAACAAGCCATTTGAGGCTGTCATGGAATTTGCCAATAAGCAGTTGATGCGGACCTTTCCGCCGGCCTGCGAGAGATTCCATGTGAAAATGCGCCACGGCGACATCAAAATCAGTCCCATCCCCAATAGGACCGCTGCGATTATTCGCCGCCTCTCCGGTCACAACCCGCTCAATGCGCTGGCGGCCATGACCGGTGGTGTCGACATTCACGCAATGGAGTCGGTTGGCATGAAGGTGGACGCCGTGATCGAGTATCGCCCGGACGAAGCCCGGGATGTGACTGCCGGCCGGTCCCTCTCGGAAATCAATGCCCTCAATACCCTGAGGAACGGCACCCCCAGAATCCTGATGAACGAGGACATTTACCAACTGGACCCGCGCATGCTGCGCAAGCTGGCGGATGAGGGCGACCCGATCTCCATTTTCTCAGCTGGAATCCAGTGTGATGACCACAGCCGGGCCAAAGGCGCCAAGGCGAAAGCCAAGAGCGTTGAGGATCTTTCCACCACCGTCGACATGATCTATTTAGACGAACAAGAGAAAGATGCACAATATATGGTAGCTGCGTAACGCTCACCAAATCCACTCCTGTTTATTTCCGACAATTGTATTTTGCACAACGCGTAGCTATCATCTTTGTTAAGATGGGGGAGCTTGTGCAGATATTCATTGCTAACAAACAAAATTTATCTAAAAGTCAGATCGATGGATTGAGTCTAGGTTCGCAGACCGTCTCAGGTGCTCTGGTTTTGGATGATGATGAAAAAGTTGTTAGGTATCCTTCCAATTGGTTGTCTACGCTTCTTGATCTACAGGAAATCTCATATAAATCCGCCGAGACTTACGGGCGAAATACGATCTATTTCCTCAAATTTTTGATTGAGAGGCCCGAATACGTCGGATTAACTCCTGATGAAATTCTTCTCCGAGTAAATCGGTCGGTTCTTGAGGACTGGATCATCAGACAGCAGGATTCGGGGTTGTTAGATCGATCAACGATCCGAAATCGCGAAAGTTCAGTGCGGTCTCTATATGATTTTCTTTCTGACAATGAACGGCAAGATTCTGTACTGGAAAAGAGCCCTTTCCCCAAAAAATACATTAGCGCTCAACCACATAAGAAGCAGGTTGTCAGTGCTTCTTTAATTGATCTCCTCGCGCTGATGTATGAATGTCGCTACGAGAGAGATCGGTTGCTTCTCCAGTTTATGTACGACGCTGGTGTCAGAATTAGCGAGGTAGAGCGAATTACCTTTGGGGACATCCAAAAGGCTATAAGATTTACGAACTCGGCCTTTGTGAACTCAGAGAAAGTTGATGTGCCTGTTTGTCCTGGCTATGCGCCCGTGCTCATACGTGGCGCAAAGGGCCGGGGGGGCGCGGTGAAAGAGCGGTTTGCCGTAGTTACGACGGCGACTTTGAGGAGAATCGCTTCGTACCACTCGACTCCACTATATAAACGGTATCAGCAGAAATACCGTAATCGAAACAATTTTCCTGCCTTCCTAAACACGGAAGGCAACCCTTACAACGAAGACTCCTTGGCGAAAATGATAGAGCGGCGCTCAGACAAAGCTCTTAAAAAGGGGCGTATTTCGAAAACGATCCATGCACATCTTTTCCGACACGCATCAGCTTATTTGACGTTGGAAGACCCCGATCTTGGTGAGGATTTTCTTGATCGCTTGGTGAATGTCCAGAAGACGCTTGGTCATTCTTCGATTACGACCACTGAGCGTTATACAAGCATTCCCCACGACATATACAACTCCATTGCAGATTCTGAACTCGGCGCGCTGAGGACCAAAATCGACAAGATGGAAAAGGTTGTTGAACAGACCAAGCTCAGAATCAAGCCGGGGGACAGGAAGTGATGGAATTGAAGAGCCGCAAAAATAAGGACTTATGCCGAAGGCTTGTTCAGGAGTGGATAGGAGAAGCCTCCAAAGATCCTGGCATGCTCTACCAGGTGAAGTTGACCGACCGGGGGAATACGGAAGTTCCGATTGTTAGCAGTGGGGATTTAGGGGTCAAGATTGGTCTTTCGCGCAGGCAAGCTGTCCGGGTATTGCCCAGCATCTGTCAGGGCGAATTGAATCAAATTCTTGAGATGATGCGCTCTGAAGGCCTAATTACCCAGGGTGCCACTGCTCAGAATATGAATCATATAAACAAACTTAAGCTATTTTTATTGAGGGCTAAAAAGAATCCGGTCCTGCTAGAAAGAATCCCAATGCACGGGAGAAAAATTCAGGTTACGAGATTTATCCACGAGTTTCCTGAGTACGAATTTCCAACGATTTTCACAAAGTCTGCCTTTAACCGATCGTCAAGGGTTTCATACGAGTATTTTCACAGTGTGTTTGCGCCGGAAGTTGTTAGTGAGCTCAAAAAGGCTGGTCTTTGCGATGAAATATTAACAGCCTCAAATAGAAAACCGCGTTCTGAGTCAGCAAATAATACTTTTAAGGAAACTAGGGATGGCATCGATATCTCTTCAGTTTCCGAGTTCGAGTCTCTTTGCAAAAAGCCTTTTGATTCGGTTTATTTCTTGTTCGCACTTGGTGCGCGAGGTGTATCGTCTTTGTCAGCGATAGAACAATACAGGACAACCGCGCAGTTCGTAGAAAGCTTCTTGAGATCTCAAGGTATGGATGGCTCTGAAACTATCCGAGAGGTATTGAGTGATTATCTTGCAGTGAAGTTTCGAGCCTATCTGGAAGATTTAATTGCTGCAAAAGACATCTCTCCAACCTACGGCTCGACACAAGTTTCGAATCTTCTGATGTCGCTTCAACGCTTCTCTGAGCTGGTCGGGGCGGAACATTTCGATTTTATAAAAGCTTCTGGCTTCAAGGTGAAGGGGAGGACAACTGAGAAATACCAGCCTTACTCTCGATCGGAACGCGAAGTTATCGCCGATGCCTTGGAAAAAGATATGCGGCGAGTATGGGAGCAATATTCTAGCGTTTACGAACCCACACAGAGTGGTCAAACCTTTGTGGTTGAAACGAAAAGTGGACTCCAGATCGACGGAAGCCTTTGCACGAAAGAAAACTTGCGTTGGTTTTTCGATCACAAACTTGAGAGTAAGCCATTCCGTCTAAGTGAACTTGTAGGGAGTGAGGCCCAATCAAACGAGAAGCTTTTCCGGTCAGGCTTTGAGCAATACCGGTGGCGTTATTCTGATGAGCAAATGACTTTGTCGCAGCTTTACGACTCCTGGGGAGTTCCAAGGAATCCGTACCGAGAAGATATTTTTGCTTTTTACATGCGCCTAGTCCAAGTCACAGGCATGAACCCCATGTCCGCTTTGGACTTAGAGGTCGATTCATTCGAGCCAAAGCATCCGGCGACACTGAAGCCATGCTTGCGTTATTGGAAAGAACGGAGCAGTGGAGCGAAGGAAATGCACCTTGATATCTTTCGCTCTGAGATAACGTGGCTCTCAGCGTCTCAAGCATCCAAAATTTCTGAAATTATTGAAAGAGTAAAAGCTCTCACAAAAAATCTGAGAGATAGCCTGCCTGAAGATCACGAGAACAAAAAAATATTGTTTATAGCCGAAGCAAGACCGCCACAGGCCCTTGGCACGGTGCTTCGTTTCTACTCCTCTAGCTACGACGAGTATCGAAAAATTTTCGAAAAGAGAAATATCAGTGAGCTCACAGACTCTGATACGGGCGAGATGGTTTCAATTGTTGCTACGCGCTTCCGAGCCTCTATGGTCAGCGAGATGATTGAAGCAGGAGTGTCTGTGCGCGAA
This sequence comes from Marinobacter sp. H13, assembly GCF_059072335.1. Lineage (NCBI taxonomy): Bacteria > Pseudomonadati > Pseudomonadota > Gammaproteobacteria > Pseudomonadales > Marinobacteraceae > Marinobacter > Marinobacter sp. H13. The sequence continues at coordinate 172,115 of NZ_JCACRU010000009.1, forward strand.
ATTCAATTAATGATGGGGCACTCTTCGATTAAAACTACTCTCAGCTACTTGGATCGAATGGATTTCAATAAACAGTCTCGCCGAACGATTCTCGAAAAGCTGGAGATGATTTATAGCAACGCCTGGGTTCCTCGGGAGAAGGCTAAATTGCCTGAGAGAGAAAAGGCTCATGGGGAGGTTATTTTTAAGACTCCTTTGGGAGGGTGTGCGAATATCTTTAATCCGCCGGAATTCATAAAAAATTCAGCTAGTTATGATGGTGGTGCATGCTCGAACTTTAACAAGTGCTTGAGTTGTGAAAATGTGATCATCACTACTTCCCACCTTCCAGATCTTTTTGCCTTGCTGCGCGACTACCGAGTTGCTTGGGAAAACGGAAGCGTTGCAGCAACGCCATACGGCTCAGTCATTCGTGAGAATATTGAAATCCTAGAACTGATTCTGGGATACGAGTCGGAGTTCCAGAAAAGCGAATTGGAAAAGGCCGAACGGCTCTCCAGGTACATTGATTCTGCGGTGATGATAGATGGGGCGGCTGTATGAATATTGGGAATGTATTTGAAAGTTTAAGGCAGTACCGCCAAATATCCTCTGCGCTCCTCATGCTGAGTTTGAAGGGACAGAAGGCTAATAGTGCTTCGGAATCGAAAGAGGTCAAGGCTCTACTTGAGATATTGAACCTGAAAGTATCTCGTTCCTCAATTTTTTCAGACAAAGTTTGGCATTTCGAGGAAGCCCAAGAAAAGTCCGCAAAATCAATATCAAAGGATAGGTTTAAGTTCAATTTTGATGATTACCCAAACATTCCTGAGCCCATCATTTTTGAGTTAAAAATGGTTATTTTGATGGTCTCTCTGCTTCCACGCTCTGAACTCCAAAGGATTGAGAAAAAGAACACAACGTTCAAAATTCAGTCCCTCACGAGCATGTTCAAGGCTGCCCTTAGGTATCTTGATCACATCTTTTCTTCTTTGATTGATGCTTTTGGTGCTGATGTTGTGAACGATAACTTCCAATCGTTGCAGAATCTGAAAAGGACTCACTTTGTTGAGTATTCCGAGGGTTTTGAGATCACAAGCCAAACTGCAGCTCTGATTGAGCGAGCTTTTGGTTTTTTTCATGCTAAGCGTATTCGCGAATATGTTTTTGCTAAAAAGCTCGTTCTACCCAGGTTAGCCCAGACAAAAGCAGTAGTTTCTGAGTCTACGAAGCGAGACCGCGACAAGGTTTTACCAGGTGAAGTCTTTGAAAAAGTATCTGCAATTTCGGGCTATGTTATTACTGATTTTCTGACGAAGCTTGGAGTCGAAGTTACAGACAAAACTGCACTAAAGATGAGGCAGAATTTTCCGTTCGAAGTTGAAGATCTGGGGTTGCTAGATGTTGATTGGGGTGTCATAGATACCTACGCAATGAATAGGTTGTTAGGCCGAGGTTATCCCTACGATGAAGCACTTAAGTATCTAAACGATGTTTCAAACTTGTTGACTAAAGGTCAGCAAGTTGTAGCGATGCGCGGGGCTTTAAACCAGCGTTTCGAAGCTAGAAATGGATCCGCTCTCGTTCAAGGTAAGCGCCAATAAATCCGCACCTGTGGCTGGCAACTGAATTTCGCCACACTGATTCCTGCTTTCAAATGAAGGAGGAATCCGATGACCACCCCTGATTTACATCAGTTCTGGCAACAGACGCTATCGGACTGGCAGGCCTCGGGCCTGTCCGGTGCCGCCTACTGCAAACAAGAGTCCCTTGTTTACCACCGGTTTGTCTACTGGCGGCAGAAGCTGACTGGCCGCGAGGAGCCCAGCAAGCCGGTTCAAACTCGATCCGGATTCGCCCGCGTGGCACCGGTTGCGAATGCCGGAGCCGGTCTGACCGTGTCACTGCCCGGCGGCGTATCAATCACCGGCCTGCACGCTGGCAACATTGAGTTGCTGGGCGCGGTGCTGAGGCAGATGTGATGCGTCACCGCTATCTGCGTCCCTCCTGGGATCTGCCGGAGATCTATCTGTACCGAAAGCCGATCGACTTCCGCAAGCAGGCCAACGGCCTAGCCCTGTTGGTGGAACAGGAACTGGGGCACAGCCCGTTCTCTGGAGCGCTTTATGCCTTCACCAACCGGCAGCGGAACAAGATCAAATGCCTGATGTGGGAAGACAACGGCTTTGTGCTCTATTACAAAGCTCTGGCTGAAGAAAAGTTCAAATGGCCAGGACCCGCGGATGACTTGATGTCGCTGACCGGTGAGCAGATCAACTGGCTGCTGGACGGCTACGACATCACGCTGTTGAGAGGCCATAAAACCCTGCATTATGAGAGCGTTGGATAGTGCTTTTAGTAGCACTTTTTTGGTGTGCCAGGACGTTGTTTTTGCTATAATTTCGCCATGAAATCAACGCCTGATAACGCCTCTTCAACTCCCGATTTCAGCGGTCTCTCCACCGCTGAAATGATGTCTGTTATCAGCAATCTGCAAGCACAGCTGGCCGCTAAAGAAGACGCCCTCCAGAACCAACAAGTTCAACTGAAACAGCACGACGAGACCCTCCAGCGTCGCGACAACTATATCGCCATCCTCGAAGAACTGCTGCGTCACAAGAAGATCCAGCAGTTCGCGGCCAGCAGTGAAAAGCAGCCCAACCAGATCCTGCTGTTCGATGAAGCGGAGCTGGAAATCGAGATTGATGAACTGCGCGAGGAGCTGCCCGAGGATGTCGAAGAGGCCGACGCTCCTCGTCGTTCCCGCAAGCGTCGTCAGCGTGGCTTCTCTGATACGCTACTGCGCGAGCGCATTGAACTGACCCTCAGCGACGAAGAGAAAGCCGGTGCCACCAAGACCTTCTTCACCAAGGTGAAAGAAGAGCTTGAATATATCCCGGCCCAACTGAAAGTGCTGGAGTACTGGCAGGAAAAGGCGGTGTTCGAGCAGGACGGCGAAGAACGGATTGTTGCGGCTGCTCGGCCAGCACACCCGCTGGGTAAGTGCATCGCCACCCCATCACTGCTGGCCTGCCTCATTACCTCCAAGTATGCCGACGGCCTGCCGTTGTACCGGCAGGAACAGATGTTCCAGCGCCTGGGGCATGAAGTGAGTCGCACCAGCATGGCTCACTGGATCATCCGGTTGAATGACGTCTTCCAACCGCTGATCAACCTGATGCGGGAAACCCAGAACGGCAGTGATTACCTGCAAGCCGATGAAACCCGGATCCAGGTGCTCAAGGAAGACGGCAAATCGGTTCACTCCGACAAATGGATGTGGGTCACCCGGGGTGGCCCACCGGGACAACCCTCTGTTCTGTTCGAGTACGACCCATCGCGAGGTGGCAAAGTGCCGGTGCGCCTGCTGGATGACTTCCAGGGCATTCTGCAAGCCGATGGCTATTCCGGCTACGGTCAGGTCTGTGCCGCGAACAAGCTGACCCGAATCGGATGTTGGGACCACGCGAGACGTAAATACGTGGAAGCGGCCCGGGCTGCGCCGGCCAAAGGCAAAAAAGGCCCACCCTCAAAAGCGGATGTGGCCCTGAGCCACATCCGCAAACTGTACGCCATTGAAAAGGCCGCCCGAGATCTGAGCGATGAAGAGCGCTATCAGTTACGTCAGGAAAAGAGTCTGCCATTGCTCAACACCTTCAAAGCCTGGCTGGAGAAAAATGCCCCCCAGGTGATGAAAGGCCTGCTCACCCGTAAGGCCATGGACTACACCCTGAACCAGTGGGACACTCTGGTTGGTTACTGCGAACGCGGTGACCTGAACATCAGCAATGCCGGTGCCGAGAACGCTATTCGCCCGTTTGCCCTCGGCAGAAAGGCCTGGCTCTTCGCCGATACCTCACAAGGGGCGAAAGCCAGCGCCACCTGCTATTCGCTCATAGAAACCGCCAAGGCCAATGGCCTGGAGCCCTCCGCTTATATCCACCATGTGCTGGAGCGCATTGCTGGGGCCGATACACTGGAGAAGCTTGAAGCCTTGCTGCCCTGGAATGCCGAGTTGCCGGCTTTGAAAAAAGTGGCTCAATACGATTAGGGCAAGTGGGTCGATTTAACGGCGCTTACCGTTCAAGACTATCTGGCTCTGGTCTATCGATCAGCGCTCTACATCGTTGCTCAATACACGGGGATGCGTCCATCGGAGCTATTCGGAATTAGATTGGACAAGCCTCTTGAAGAGTCCTTCGGCGTTCCTTGCATCGTGTCGCATGTAAAAAAACACCAAGAGTATGAACGATCGCTGTTCGACGATAAATGGGTTTGCATACCCGCAATGGTTGATGCCTTAAACGCGGCGAAGGTCATTTCACGCATCAGAGTAAATCCCTATCTGCTTTCAAAAGACAGGACAACAGCTTTCGGTGACGAGCCATCTCATTACTCTGCAAACGGACTGAAAACCCCACTACAGCTGCATTTTCAGCAAATTGTTCCCGAGGACTATGAAGAGATTGAGGTCTACCCCTATCTTCTGCGACACACTCTTGCATACCAGCTTTTCAGGGCCGACTTAGGACTTCCGTTTATCAGTCACCAGCTCAAGCATTTCGGGAATCTCGTGGGTGCGTTTAGTACAGCATCGAATAAAGGCTTTTCCGTAAACACCCTGAGCTACGGTGAGATCGGCGAGCAGTTGAGTGGATCTGGGAGGGCGAGAAATCTTCGCCACAAGGCAGAAGTTGATGCTGTGCGAGCCGCTTTCGATCCGGATGCAGCCTATGCAGGAGTAAATGGTGAAGACCACAAAAATAGAATGAGAAGAGTTTTTGAGGGCTACCAGGCATCTGGCTTCACTAAAGAGGAGATTTTTGAGGCTATGGCAGAGCAAGGTATGGCAATCGCAAACGTTGGGACCGGGATGTGTTACGGGGGTAAAACCGAAGATTTCGATGAAAGCCTTCCTTGTATTGGCGGGCTTCGATGCAATCCCGTCCGATGCTCAAATGCTGTCGTCACGGAGGCGCACATTCCGAAGTGGCGTGAGGTGTATTTCGAGAACATGAGAGTCGTTGAAAGTGGAAGTGAAGATGTCTCCACAGAACACGCTCTGGAGGCAGCCAATGAAGCTCGAATGGTTTTACAGTCTTTAGGGGCATTTTGAATGACCGAATTACCATTCGATCAGCGGAACCAGGAAGACTTTGAGGATGTCACTGAGCGGATCAACGAGGCTCTTTTGGAAATTGCGTCCGATTCGAAAGTTAAAGCGACCATTACTGAATTGGCGAAAAGAGCAAAAGTACATCGAAATACCATCAGGAACCGAGAGTGGCCCTTGGATCGGCTAAACGCGATTAAGTTAGATCGAAAGTCGGCGGTCGAGAAAAGGGCAGATCAGAATGAGCCTAAGCCCGTCGATGTTCTTGCTGAAAGGCTTGAAAAGTCACATCAAGAGATCCTCTATTGGTATAAAGAATATAAAGGTATGAAAGGCATGTACGAAGGTGCGAGTGAAAGCGTTACGTTTTTAGCAAAATCGAAAGAAAGCCTAAAAGCGAAAGTGAAGACCTTAGAGCAAGAGCTGCAGAACTTGAGAGATGAGTACGAGCGAGTCCGCGACCTTTTGAATACGGTGAGAGAGAAATGAGACAGTATTTGGACCTATGCCAACGAATCATTGACGACGGTGTGTGGGTTGAAAATAGACGCACCGGCAAGCGTTGCTTAACCGTGATAAACGCAGACATGGAATATGATGTCGCTAGCAATCTGTTCCCGCTGATTACGACTAGAAAGAGTTTCTGGAAGGGCGCTGTTGCTGAACTGCTGGGTTATCTCAGAGGTTATGATAACGCAGCTCAATTTCGAGCCATCGGCTGTAATACGTGGAATGCGAATGCCAACGAAAATGAGGCTTGGCTAAATAATCCAGCTCGTAAGGGTGAGGATGATATGGGCCGGGTTTACGGCGTGCAGGGGCGAAGCTGGCAGACCCCGGATGGCAAGCACATAGATCAGTTAAAAAAGGTTGTCGATGACTTGTCAAAAGGGATCGATGATAGGGGGGAAATCGTCACATTTTATAACCCCGGCGAATTCCATCTTGGATGCCTGCGCCCATGCATGCATACACACAATTTTTCTTTGCTCGGGGATAGGCTCTATTTAACATCAACACAGCGATCGTGTGATGTGCCGCTGGGCCTTAACTTCAATCAGGTTCAGGTATTCTGCCTTTTGGCGTTAATAGCGCAAATCACAGGTAATAAACCAGGCAAGGCATTTCACAAGATTGTTAACGCGCACATCTATGAAGACCAGTTAGAGCTCATGCGCGATGTTCAGCTGAAGCGCGAGCCTTTTCCATCGCCTCAATTCCATATCAATCCGGACATCAAGACTCTTGAAGACATTGAGACGTGGGTGACCGTTGATGATTTTGAAGTAACCGGCTACCAACATCATGGGCCTATCAAGTATCCCTTCTCGGTGTAAATTGGTCTGGCCAGGTGGGACGCCTTTTGGGGTGAAAATGAAGAACGCTATGCCTGTCGGACGTGAACTTGCCTGAGTCTATTACATGGAAACAATTTGAAGCATATCACCCTTACCCCGAACAGGCTGGTAAGGACCGTCTCTTTCATCTGCGGCCTATCGCAGGCGTTAAAGATTGTCGCCTGGAACACTTGTTTGTTCATGGTTTGCTTTTTCACTCTGCACCAGAAGGCCTCAATGACCCATTTGAATGTAAGCCGCACTACAAGGAGCCCGCGAACCAGGCGGAGCGAGATATATTATTGAGCCATCTTCACAGGGTACTTCTGAAACACGGAATGCATGCGGATGAGGCTATGGCTAGGATAGTGGGGTGCATTAAAAATCCGACACTTCTTTCTCAACTTCTGCATCAAAGCGGGCTTGAGTCATTTGCCGAGATGCGAATGTATAGTTTTACTGCATCCAATAACAATCTCCCTATGTGGACGCACTATGGAGCCCTACATACTGGGATTTGTATTGAGTTCGATGCCACAGTTTGGCCGATCAGCGGTGCACGAAAGGTTAAGTACCAGAAAGAATATCCCCAGATTACCTATCCGCCTGAAGAAGATGAGAGAAACATGCGTCCAGGTTTAATCAAGTCGGAAGCGTGGGGGTATGAGGAGGAATTTCGACATATTTTTTTCCCGGGAGCTGAGGTGATTCCGAGTAACGGAGACTCGATACCACTGCATCCTGAGGCTATGACTGGACTCTACTTTGGGGTCAACGCAGATTCTGACGAGAAAGATCGAATTCTAAAAATGGTAGAAAAAGGGCCCTTTAATCCAAAACTTTATGAAGGGGCTCTGTCCTCGACCAAATTCAAGATTGAATTTAATCCGATGAGTACCCGTTGAGATTGATTTTTGGTTCGCAGTGAGGCCCTGAGAGGCTCTCTGAGCGCCTTGTTGGTTTAAGGGGGGGTGGTTGTTGGGTTTAGTTGTGTCGTCCCTTAAAATGCCTTTTAAGGAGGAATATGAGTAGGGAAAAGGCAGGGAGTATTTGGAAAAGTTCAGGGCTTGGGCTGCTTCCATGAGCGACGATGATTTCCTCAACATCGTTTACGCCCCCACGGGCGGTCTGAACAAGCAGGAGATCAAGAAACTCCTGGGCTTGAGTTATCAAGCGATTAAAAAGAATGCTGGGGTGGTGTCGGCCCTGAAAGAGCTGGAGAGCGAGCTGCGGGAAAGTGGTGTCCTACCACCACTTACAGAACGCACCCAGAAATGAATTGGTTTTTCGTCTAATGCTCACATTTTATGTTTTTTAGGGCATTGAAGCTTTGCTTTCGCCCCGGGTCTAGGCGACTACCATCTGATCCAGCATATATTACGGTTCGAGAGCCTAAAGTTAGAACGCATGCTGGTTGTGGCTGGCCTCCCAACTTAAATCGCATGGTGTAAGCTCCGCGATATCTGTTTCAGATGGTGTAAGCAGCATGAAAGCTGGGTATGCCGGTGGTATAAGCAGCAGCCTTTCCGTTTCTCAAAATGGTGTGAGCAGACTGATTTGCTCGCCGGCGGCCCGATATTCCCTCTGTTTACGAGGATTATTGTGGTGTAAGCAGATCGACCCGCTACTCACGGAATGGTGTAAGCAGACCAAATGTCGCTCAGCCATCCTACCAGCCTCAATTCGTAGTAATCGGCCGCATCAGCGGACAAAGAGATTAGAGAAAGGTCTGTAGGTCATTGAAAGGTCCGGGGGTTCAGTCTTTTCAGATATAGACGCAGAAAACCACCGCGCCCTTTCAATGTTGGCTATAGCGAAAATGCCGAGGGCAATCTGCTCACATATAGACCCAGCTTTGCACCATATGTCCGTAATTTTCTCCCCGAAAGAGTTCAAGCAGAGTCATTTGGGCCTGCGCCAAGAGCTGCTGCTCATATATAGAAGGAGAAAATCACCATGGGTATGGCTTAAGCCGGTTCTCGCCAAGATGACTTGCTAACGCTTGGAAATGCTGTCCAGGAATATTTGTTCGCGTCATGGAGGGGCGATGCTGGCTCCCTTTGGGTGCAGAAGCGGTGCGTTCGGACTATCCATGAGAAATCCAAGTATTTGGCCTGCCGGGCTCCTGAGCTCCCGTAATTGTGAGGCAGCCCTCCTGACTTATCGCCATTTGAACGAGGCGATATTAAGATACTCGATGACGCGCTGAAAACCTTGGACACTGGTCAATTGATCAATCGGTCTTCCTTTCAGCGCTGCGTTGGGCGTCTCCAGCCAATGAGCAAGATTTTCCCGGTCGTCGCCAATAGCTGCGATCATGCTATGACGGAGTTCCTGGAACAGTTGTGCGACATCTTCTCCGGGATAGCGGTTTGAAGAAGCGATTTCGACCAACTTGTCGCCAGCGATGCCGAGCTCCTCGCCTACAGAACGAATAACTCGGTCTTTGTCATTGTCCATACTTCAATAACTCCAGGCTCTCGAACACTTCCTTGATGGCTTCGAGTTTACCGGTCAAAACGAAATCTAACGGTCTCTGGCCGTAGTAGGGTTGGTTTTGATTGATAGACATCATAAAACCGCTGTGGTTTTCCGGGTTCTGGAAGAGCTCTTTTAGGGAGGCGTGAATATTGAGAAGGTAGGAAATAGTCGTCAATTGACTCTGATCCGTTTTATCGAGGGTTTCAGGGGCGTCAACGAGAGCTTGATCAATGTTTAAAATACGGGCTTGATCGGGGCCCTCAATACCCCACGCCTGCAAAATTCGAATGGCCGCCTTTAGTCCGGCACGATGCTGCTCGATTGTTGTTTCACCGTGGGCATGGTTCATTGCTGAAAAATACCTCGTTATGGAGTCATGTCTGCGTGCACTGTGTGAGGTTCCTTATTGAGCTGCCAAGAGAATCCTTGGCAGCCAGGAAAGACCAAAGCATCACACCAAAGCTATTCTGGGGCAATCAACCTCGAAAGATACGGTTGCGTATTCCAGGGTATAACTGTCGAGCAGGTGATCGGATGTTTCAAGAATTGCGCCATTTCAAGGTCCATCGAGCCGCCATGGCGCAACCGGTCATCCGCGACAAGCATCTAAAAACGATCGTATCCAATGGGACTCGGACGAAGAGGGCTTCAGGTCATAGCCTTTTAAGATCCGCACAAAGCGTGCGACATAGCCGCATTGGCCAGTGGGGGGGAGCCACTCGTTCGGCGGTCTTGCACCTTTGCTCCTTAGTGGAATAGAAAAAATATCCTAAAAAGCATCAAAAACCTATGCCAGAAATCGAAATCTGGTTTTTCTTGAGCATACATGCATATATAGTGGAATTACGAACATACTATTTTACCAATTGGAAATTGCGTGCTGAACAGCGTCTGCATAGAGGCAAATATCAAAGTAGACAACACGGGGACGAAGATAAGTCTTCCGGTGATCGTCACCCAAGATGGTTTGCTGAAAAGTTATTTGGATTATTTGATCGTTCATCGATACAAATCTCGGAGCTGGAAAGACAGGAGCGCGTTTGCGGTTCGACTCCTCATCGATTACACGAATCAGAATAAAGACTGCTTTGAAACTCCTCACCAACTGTTTCAGGAGTTTTCAAACAGCCTCTACACCGGAACGATTGGCGAGGACGGTAGCGATCCGAGTTGGCTGCGGTGGAAACCACGCGAGGATAAGGACGCGAACTTTCTAATCAGCCTGATAACACAATACACAGACTGGCTCTCTGAGCAGTATGAAGAGAAAAAGCTTCAGATAAACCCAACGGTGAAACCGACTCGTTACGAGGAGTGGATGGGCCTCGCAGCCTTCTACCAAAAGAAACGGCGGGCTTTTCTTTCCCACCTTTGGGCTAACAAACCAGCCCCTGCTTATTTCCGGAAGGTTATGCCCAGGACGGTGTCGCGTTCTAACGGCAATGAGGGTAAGAAAAGCTTTCCTCCTGGACGAATTGACGACCTCTTGTGGAATGGCCTTACGCGATATGGCTTTGAAACGAGCGACGTAGTTTATGAGCGCCTGGACCTGAAGAATGTGCTCATTACCATGCTGATGCATTACGGCGGACTCAGGCTCAGCGAGTGCTTTCACCTTTGGGTAGAAGATGTCGTGCCGTGGGAGGACGGAACCGCACTGGTCAAAATTTTTCATCCCGATAAAGGGCGGCCCCGTCCAAACGGCCCCAGCAGGCGCGAAGAGTTGCTCAACAAGTATGGGATGCAACCGCGATTTGAATATTCGAAATCCCATACGCTGCATGCAGGTTGGAAAGCGCCCAAAGAGGACAATGAAAGTCGCCACTTTCTTCAGGTTTGGTGGTTTCCAAGAAGTGCTGGTGAAACCTTTAACGACCTTTGGCGGCTTTACCTGACCTACCAGCGATACCCCGATGGCGGTAAACATCCGTTTGCATTCACGACGCAATCAGGCGCTCCGCACTCAATCAAAGGCTATAACCAATCGCTTAAAAGAGCCGTTGAGAGAATTGGTTTACCGTTTTCAAAAGAAGCGGGAACGACAGCACACGCCCACCGACACTCGTATGGGCAAGCTCTGGCTGATGCAAACGCTGATTCTCTGATCATTAAAAACGCCCTACACCATAAATCGATAGAAAGTCAGCAGGTCTACACCGAACTCACTGATAAGCAGATGCGTGCGCATTTGAGCAGATTGTCGCCCGAGCACGGCTTAATTTCTCCAATCAAGAAAGGACTCACTCATGGCAACTAAGTACGCCACGCTCGCCGAAGCCTCAGAAGCCGCTCAGCGCTTGGAATTCAAAACGCAGCCGGAATACAAGAAGGGCTACAAACAAGATCCGAAGCTGCCAGCAAATCCCAACCAACTCTATGCCGGAGATTGGGATGATTGGTATAGCTTCCTTGGCACTGAACACCCCGGTGAGAAGTACGCCACTGTCGCCGAGGCGTCCGAGGCCGCTCAACGCTTGGGATTCGAAATAAGAGATGAATACAACAAGGGCTACAAAAAAGACCTGAAGCTGCCAGCAGCTCCCGACAAACACTATGCCGAAGATTGGGCTGATTGGCCCAACTTCCTTCGCAATGAGCGCCCTAGAGAAAAATACGTGACGCTCGCCGAGGCGTCCGAAGTCGCTCAGCGATTGGGCTTCAAAACACGCACCGAATACCATGAGGGCTACCAAAAAGACCCGAAGTTGCCATCGAATCCCCAACGAAGTTATGCCGGAGAGTGGGATGATTGGTATAGCTTTCTTGGCGTTGAGCGCCCCGAGAGGTACGCGGCGCTTGCCGAGGCGTCCGAAGCCGCTCAGCGCCTGGGGTTCAAAACGCAGCAGGAATACTATGAGGACTACCAAAAAGACCCGAAGCTGCCATCACAACCCTCTGTTTTCTATGCCGAAGATTGGGATGATTGGTATAGCTTCCTTGGCACTGAACGCCCCAGTGAGAAGCACGCCACTGTCGCCGAGGCGTCCGAAGCCGCTCAACGCTTGGGGTTAAAAACACAGGCGGAATACTATGAGGACTACCAAAAAGACCCGAAGCTGCCAGGTTCTCCCAACGACTTTTATGCCGAAGATTGGAGTAGTTGGTACAACTTCCTTGGCACTGGACGCCCCGATGGGAAGTACGCAACGCTCGCCGAGGCGTCCGAAGCCGCTCAGCGCTTGGGATTCAAAACGTCCACAGAATACTTTAAGGGCTACAAACAAGACCCGAAGCTGCCACGCCATCCCGACGGAATGTATCGCAGAAATTGGGCTGATTGGTACAGTTTTCTTGGCAATGAGCGTCCCAAAGAAAAGTACGCGACGCTCGCCGAGGCGTCCGAAGCAGCCCAGCGCTTGGGATTCAAAACACAGAAGGAATTCTACGAGGGCTACAAACAAGACCCGAAGCTGACAGTAAGTCCCTTCGACTTCTATGCCGAAGATTGGGATGATTGGTACAGCTACCTTGGCATTGAGCGCCCCGTTAAGAGGTACGCGACGCTCGCCGAGGCGTCCGAAGCCGCTCAATGCTTGGGGTTAAAAACAGGTGCGGAATACTTCAGGGGCTACGAAAAAGACCCGAAGTTGCCATCGCAGCCGAATAAAACTTATTCCGAACATTGGATATCTTGGCCTCACTTCCTGGGCAACGAAAACGCCATTAATCGAGAACTGACCAGCAAATACCCCGAGTTTTGGAAAGCCATTCAGTGTTATGTAGAGGCTGGTACAGGCCAATCCAACAAATACTCACATTTGAGAGCACTCCTTAGATTTTACGTGGACAAGCTGGGCTTGGTTGACGACCCGGGAGCCATGCTGTCAAGGGATATCCCGTTTGATGAGCGAGCGTACGAAAACTTCATAAATGTCACCGCAGATACTGTAAAAAAACCACGGCATAACGCCTGTTCCGCTTTTTTCGAGTGGATTTTGGAGACTTATTGCTCTGACGAGGACGAGAACGGTGAGTTGATAGTTCTGCCCGGCTACCGCAATCCTCTTAGAACCGTTCTCAAGGGTTTGTTAGATCAGTTACCCAGTTACAAGCGCAGTGAATCAGACAAGCCTCCATTGCCCATGGATGCCATTGTACGAGCCAAGCAGCATCTGATTCCGCTAGAGGCGACGTCGTTTCGCGATCTCTATCAATTGCATCCCTTCCTCGAAGACTGCTGGTTCGGGGTTGATCCACAGTTAATTGATGACAATGACCCAAACTGCATTTATCGAGTGGTCAAAAAAGAGCGGAAGCGAGGTCGCAAGCGCTATTTTGAAGAGATGCACGAGTTATGGTCGCCCGTAAAAATTGTCGCAAACTACACATTGCTATCCATTCCGTTGCGAGGACAGCAAATCTGTTGGCTCGACAGCGGAGAGGGAGATGAATTCGTTCCGTTATGGCGTGATGGGAAGGTTCACTGGATCGAAAATCCAAGTCCGCTTGCGACCCGAAAGCGGAATAAGGGCTTTATTCAGAAAGGGAACAATGACGGTGAGTTGAGCGCCTACATCACGACGAACAAAACCGGAAAGAAATTGGGCGGCTACGATATTCCGTTCATGCCGGAAGATCTGGCGTATTGGATTATCCAGCTTCGGGAGTGGCAATCCAAATACAACCCAATCGAAGAACTGACACTGTGGACGCAAATCAACCCGCAGCAAAGGATACACAAAGACATCCTCAAAAGGCGCGGTAAACAATCGTTCCTGTTCCGCGACCCGGCCTCACACGCCTGTGATGAGAAGGCGTCGCCCATGCGTACGACAACCGCGTTTACACGAACCCTGCCTGCTCTGTTGTTCCATAGTCAGAGGCCAGGCGCGGACCTCGCTGAGAAAATCGAAAAAAAGAGCAGCGTGGATTACAAGAGCCAATTTACACCTCATGCTCTCCGCGTCAGCCTTATCACTGCCTACATTGTCGACGGCAGAGCGCCCATAGCCGTGATTTCAAAGCTGGTTGGTCATTCCTCTCTGGTGATGACGATTTACTACACAAAGGTAGGAGCCAGCAAAATGCGGCTGGAGATGGCGGCGGCTGAAAAACGGGCACTTGAGCAGAGTCATTATCGTTACGAAGACCTCATCCTCCAGAAGAAAATCGAAGAGGCGCGTCCGGAATTAATCGCCACAGACCGAAGCATCATGGATCAGTGTCTGACACCTAATTGGCCCTCTGGAGCCTTCCAACTTATGAGTTTCGGAATCTGCCCCATGAGCGGCAACAAGTGTGACGAAGGTGGCATGGCACTGGTTGAGCGGAAGGTTGAAGCACAGTACGCGCCCGTGCCCAATGGCTACCTTGGGACTCGAAATTGTCCCCAGTGCCGCTTCTTCATTACCGGCCCGGCGTTTCTGGGCGGTTTGTCGGCCATTGCCAACGAAATCATTCTGGAAATCAATGTCACCCGCAATGAATACCACGAACTCGAAGAAAAAAGGCAGACGCTCGATGACGAGCGGTACGATGCCGAGTCTTCGGGACAGTTTTTTGGTAAAGAGCGAACGCTGAAAAAGATCACCTCGGCGTATGAGGAAAAAGCCAAAAAGCTCGACATGCTTCTCACGGATCTCCAGCACTTATACCGCCTGATTTCTCAATCTACCGAACTGCTGAAGACCTCCGAGACAGGCCAGCACCAGCTGATCGTCAGCGGCAATTACGTGGAAATGGAGATGCATTTGGAGGAGCAAAGCAGCGAATTTCGGTTGCTCGCTGAGGTCTGTGCCAACGCTGAGATTTACGAGAGCGCCAGTGCCTCCAGAGCACGCCCCCTGCTCAGTCAGATGCTCGACAAATTGGCGGACACCAATGGGATTGCACCCGCGATATTTCGGTTGACCGAGGATCAGCAGCTCAAAGCTGCCAATCAGGTCGTCCGGCTGATTATGCAAGTGACACAGAATAACTGGCACGTCGCTGACCAGTTGATCAATGGGCAAATCACCTTGGAAGATCTCGCCGAACCACTACAGCTAGGTGATGTGCGCCAAGAGATCGAGTCAGCCATGAACGGGTCTTTGAAATTCCCGCTAGAAATCGAGAGCTGCAATGAGTGAACCGAACGAAGTCTACGAGGCCATACTGGGCCAACTGAAAAATTCTCGTTCCAGGAAGTCCCTGGAGGCCCTTCACGCCGTTTGCAAGGAACATCATGAGTCAGGCTCGGTTGATTTCAGAATCTCAACGATTGCGAAGCTTGGGGCCAGTCGTGGCGCTCCTAGCGAGCAGACCATCCGAAACAAAACCGGAGAACATTATAGAGCGGTCATTGAGGCTTGGCAGGCGCTTGGAGACCAGAAAAAGAAAGCGATCAAAGCACAGACCACGCCCTCGGGCGAGTACGATTGGGTTGATGAGGTAAGCAATAAAACTCACCGCTTCCTCATACTCGACCTGATTTCGAAGGTCCGTAAATTGAGGGCCGAAAATAAAAGTGTCAATGGCCATTTATTTTGACCCACCTTTGGCCAATAAAATTGACCCACCTTTCATAGTCTATCTTGTGGCTTTTTGCTTCAGTCGATAGCTTTCTCCTCCCAACATAAAGATGTGCGAATGGTGGATGACCCGGTCAATGATCGGCACCGCCACGTTGTCGTCGTGGAAGAACTCGCCCCAACTGGTGAAGTCCTTGTTGGTGGTCAAGATGATCGACCGGTATTCGTACAGGCTGTTGATCAACTGGAACAGATTGTAGCGGGCCTGCCGGGTCATGGGCAGGTAACCCAGCTCATCAATGATCAGCAGGTCGTATTTGGCCAGGGCGCTGACCCGTTTTTTCAGCTCACCCTTCATCTCGGCCAGTTCCAGCTCTTCCACCAGATCCAGGGCATTGCGGAACAATACCCGGTAACCAGCTTCCACTGCCTTGTGGCCAATACCGATGGCCAGGTGGGTCTTGCCCACACCCGGCGGGCCAATGAACACCAGGTTGTTCCGTTCGTCGAGGAACTGGAAGTCCAGCAAGGCGTTCACCTGGCGTTTATTAATGGTGGTCTGGTGCCGGTAGTCGAAGCCCTCAAGGCGCTTCTCGGCGGGGAACGCGGCCATCTTCCGATTCCGGTGGATGCGCTTGTCCTGCCGTTGAACCAGTTCGTGTTCGGCAAGCCGATCCG
Organism: Marinobacter sp. H13; assembly: GCF_059072335.1. Taxonomy (NCBI): domain Bacteria; kingdom Pseudomonadati; phylum Pseudomonadota; class Gammaproteobacteria; order Pseudomonadales; family Marinobacteraceae; genus Marinobacter; species Marinobacter sp. H13. The sequence goes on from NZ_JCACRU010000009.1 coordinate 188,152, forward strand.
CGAAGCTGAGATAGGACATCTCGTTGGCTTCTGCCTCGGCCAGCAGGTTGATTAGTTCATCGGCGGCCGCGCTCAGGCGCAGGCTGCGGTAACGGGCTACAGTCTGTTCAAGCTGGCTCATGGGTCACCCCCTGGCCACTGGAGCGGCCAAGACGCTGGTAGGCGCTCAGATCCAATGCCTGCTTGGGTTCCGGTAACGATTCCGGCTGTCGCTCCCGCAGAACGGCCGCCTGGGCTGCTTCCAGGTAGTTTTGCAGTCGTGTGGCCGTCATGCCGGGGCGTTCTGCCAGCGCTGTGATCAACTCTGGATCCACCGGCGCATGGCGCTTGAGCAGGTCACGGGCAGCCACCAACTGATCCTTGTAGATCTTGGGCTCGGAGCGCTTGAGCTGCTGACACAACCGGTGCCCGGTCTCGTCGCTGATCAGGGCGTTGATGCCAGCTTCCAGCTTGTTCACGCGCTGGGCATGATCCCGGTAGTGATGGGTGTTCTTGATCACCTTGCCCTTGTCGGCGCACAGCGCATGACTGGCAATGACTTCGCCCGTGTTCAGGTCGCTGATATGGAGTTGACTGCCGGACTCCAGAACGCCCACCCGGGCCTGCTGCCAGGCCATGGGCACGGAGTACTTGTTGGCCTTCCAAGCGATCAGGCCGGTCTTGTCCACCTGCCGTGTCTCGCGGGCCACAGGCTGTACGCAAGCCGGTGACAGGTAGGCCTCCAGATGTTCTCGCTCATCCCGTTCGAAGCGTTCCCGGGGTGGTTCGCCGGTGGTGCCGTGGATGCGGACATTGGCCACGCTCTCAACCCAATCCTGCACGTGCTGACGCACGTGTTCCTGATCCCGGAAGACTTCACCGTAGAGGCAATCCTGCTTGACGTACTTAACACCGGCTTCCACCTTGCCCTTGCTCTCCGGGTCATAGCCTTCGCAGGCATGGATCCGGAATCCAGCCGTGGTGGCATACTCATGAAACCGTTGGTTGAGCGTCAGTTCGCGGTACTGTTCGTTGATCACCACCAGCTTGGTCTGATCGTAAACGCACTCATCCGGCAGGCCACCGAAGTACCGCAGGGCTTCGTCATGGAGCTGGATAAACGTCTGGGTATCCAGCGGGCGGAAGGCCAGGCCCACGTACATCAACCGCGAGTACGACAGCACGAACACCACAAAATGCAGCGTGCGTTCTTCGCCACCGATCAGCACGCCGCGCAACTCACCGGGGTCCACCTGACACTGAACACCGGGCACATCCTCCAGAATGGGCTCGTAATAGCGCATCTGGGCCGAGGCCACTTCCTCCTTGAGCACTCGCACATAACGGCGAATGGAACGGTCTGAGGCCGGTAAGTCGCCGACCTTTGCCTGAAGCTTACGGGCAATCTTGACGGCGCTGAGCTTGGGGAATTGCTTGAGCAAATGCACCAGATAATCCCGGTGATCATCGAGGCGCTTGGTGCGTGAGGGATCTTCAATCTGTTCTGAAATCGCGTTCTCATTCATCCGCAGATACTTGCGGACGGTATTGCGGGACAGCCCCAGTTCCTGACTGATGGCGCGGATCGACAACCCTTTGCCGTTATCGTGCAGTGCCTTGATTTTGTGTATCACAACCCACTCCTTCACTGACATGCCCCCGGCTATCGATAAAAGCGGGGGACAGTAGCTGGTTCTGTGGCCTGACGGCCACCCGGAGGTGGGTCAAAATAAATGGCCAGTAGTGGGTCATTTTAATTGGCCACTAACAAAAAGGTTTGCATCGATCAAGAAATTGGAAATTGACTACCGAGCGGGTGCTGAAGACAAATCTGAATCGAGGTTACCGAGCCTGTTGAGTCACGAGATTGATGCATTGAGAGACGCCATCTCTGAGGAGTCCCTTAAATTAAAGGGCTGGACTAAAACAGAACGCGGCAGCATCAAGGACCAAAACGGCAAGGTTGTCCTCAGAAACGGTTTTGTGGATGCCCTTGAAAAAGCGTTGAGTATCGGGAATGACTAACGGACAAGAAAAAGCTCGCGAAAACCTTGTTGCCTTTCAGCGTTGGGCCGCTACGAAAACCGATGACGATTTAAAGCAAATCGTCTTTCGGGGCCAGCTAAACCGTGGCGAAGTCGCCAACGCTATCGGTATCGGAGAGAGCGCCGTGCGCCAGAATCCGGCGATAAAATCGCTGGTCCTTAAATACCTCGGGCGAATCGCCGCTTGCGGCGAGAGGGCAGAGCCCTCAATTGAAATCGAGGCTACGTCCGTTTTTTGATAAGAAGCGGACCTTTTTTGTCGCCGAGATTCCGGGAGATTAAGCACGCTGAGGTCGCAAAGCGGACATTTTGCTTGGGCGAATACTCCAAGGCTCACCGGCGACAATAGAACGCAGCGGAATTGCCGCCTGGTGCGGCGCATTGTTCGGCTCAATTTAATCAGTCTTCATATGGATCGCGTTCAGCTTCGCGTTCAGCCTGACGCTCATATTGTTCAGCGAACTCGCGCATTGCCGTAGCGAACCGTGTGTAACCTTTGGAATCGAGCTGTTCCGCCTTTTCCCGATTTTCGTTCGCAAGCCTAAGTTCCTCTTGCCCATGAGTGAACCCATGAACTCCACGATCGTTGAAGAGCTGTGTAGTGAAGCCAGAGCGCATTTTGCTCGTGTCGCGAAGGTTCAACGCTGTAGCGACCGAGTTGTGAATCCATAATCCGTCGGGATCCGGTGGAGCACAGGTTAATACATGGCCAATTTGAATTTGAGCAACTTCTGCATGCCCTGACTTTTCTGTTAACCGACGCGCTTCCTGGAACCACGCGTTAAAAACCTCCGCACTGAACGTTCCATCATCTTGGCTTCCGGGACAACGTTTCCATTCGGTGAGAAGTTTGTATGCGTTTTTAGCGAGATACTTCTTCTGCTCATCGGGATCGTCGCAATCATTCTCGTTGATATTTTTGGAGCGAAAAACGAGCCCAATCGCCTCGGCGAAGAAAGCTGGATCAGAGGCAATTTGTTCTTCCAGAGTGACCGGTGATCCAGATGAGAATCGATCAAGCCACGGGAGAAAATTCCATTCAATTCGGAAAAGAGAGTCTTTATCAGCTGTTTCGGATTCCTGAAGGTGCTTTATCAATTCAACTGTCTGGTAGCTGTTCAGCTCTTCAATTCCACGTTCACTTCCAATGACAGCGAGAAGAGCGCGCGTGGCTAGAGGTTCAATGAACAGCGACCTATTGCGCGCCATGTGAGCAACGCACATGACCGCCGCCCCTTCGCGTCCATATTCGAGCAGTTTCTCGACAGCGACCGTCAAGTCGCGATCTGGACCATAAGGATTCACCTTCGCATTTTTCCAGTACAGTGCCTCGTGAGCGGTGGTCAGGTGGGAGGCAGCCCTCTTCCATATTTCCTCTTCAAAAGGAAGGAGGGTTAGGAACTTGGATTGTTGCTCTGGAGACCACGCCCGTTCAAGAACTGCATCCACCCATTCAGATTTGAGTTTCCAGAAGCGAGCCCAAATGAACCCGGCAACAACTTGAGCCGTTATGTCTTCCTTGGTATCCAACAGCGAGGGCAATATTGAACTCTCCATCTCATCAGATGCGATCATGCCAAGCGCTCGACCTACTTCATAAGGGGCGGCGACCGTCGCAGCGAAGTTCAGGGCGGTATCGACATTACTGTCACCTATGATTTCAACAATAGCGACTTGACGTGCTTCATCTAGTCGCCTGAGCTGCTCATCGTAATTTCCTTTCTCGTCATACAGATCAAAATCCCTGCCGCCAAAAAGGTGATGGTATTTAAATGCTGGTGAGGTTGGCGCGAGCGCTTCCACAGTTTCCGCGATCTTGTTGACCGCATCCTCTGGGAGTGCCCAATCTGCACCGGAAAATTTCCGGTGATGCCGAACCAACTCATCAAGACTTTCCCAAATAGGCAAGCGCTCCGCCTCAGATAACGATACAACAGCGTCCGAGCTCAGATGGTCGAGCAGGCTTTCATGAGCAGACTTTGGTAAATCCGATAACCTTTTGATAAGTTCGCAGAGCTTCTCTGAATCACTCTTTGCTAGAGAAACGGCGAGATCAGTGAAGGCAGTGATCTGTTCCCAATATTCGGTTCTCAGGACACCGTCTTTCCAATCCTTCGGAATGAAGTCGCGCCAAACAGGGCGATGACACCCACTAGTGAATCCGTGACTGTGTGGTAATAAAGCCAGGAGAAGTTTCCAGCCAACATCCGGTTGCTCTCTCACGACAGCCTCAACGGCCGATTTACGCTTTTCGAATGGCGCAGTGGTCTGCACATGCCATGGCAAGAAGATATCTGCCAACGAGTTCGACGGGCGATTAGTCCAGTTCCCACCGGGATCGAACGAGGCAATATCGGCGAGAATAACTGAGACGCGGGAGAGGAATTCGGGAGACCAAGCCAAGGTTTCTAGAGCCCAAAGAAGTCCGCTCATATAGTTCCAGCCACCCGGTCCACCTCCTCCCTCTTCTGCGAAGATCTTATGGAATGGCGTGTTTTCTAGATCGACAAGAACAGATTCCACTGCATCGAGGAACTCGTCGGGCGCAGCTTCAGCCAGAAGCGGCATAATTGAATCAAGGCTAGCCCAGCGATCCCAATTCGCCTGGTGCAATAAGCTTCGCACAACTAGAAGAGCGGTGGACTCTGCTTTCCCGACGCTACAAGAAGTCAGTGCCTTTGGACGGCTTCCGATCAATGCCAGTGTCTCGGAAATTCCTTTCCGAATCAGAGATGAATGAGTCAGCACTTTGCCATGAATGCTCGCGGCAAATCGATCGTCCTTGGGAAGGTCAAATTTGGGGTCTCGCTCCCCGAGCACATATACCGCCGTCTTCTGAAATTTATCTAGATCATCATCGGTAATCCGACTACCGAGTGAACCCCACGCCTCGCCACGTGCAACAAACCGCCACCTTTCGTCAATTTGAATCAGGGGAGAGTCCGAACGAAGCGTGTCAGGTCTCAGGATCTCGATCCACTCCCCGTAACTTTTTCCCAGCAACATCTCCAACGCGGAGCGATCTGCGGGGCTTGATCCATCCCATTTCCCCACCAGACCTGCTTGCGCGATGAGAGTCGCATTGTCCCATGTGGCGTACGGAGGCAGAGTTCCGTAGCCTCGCAGGTGGCGGCGAAGAGCAGAAATTCGGTCGCCTCCAATCCTAGCAAGCTCTCTGGCGCGCATATCGGTGTATCCAGACTCTTTGAGAACCGACTCGATTTGTGATCGCGACGGACTCCGTAGCTTTAGGATTTCCGGGCTGCTCCCTGACCATGCGCCACAAAGAGGCACCACCACTGCATGGCCTTTACGACGGGCTATTGACTGAAGTGTTGCACCTTCATCGGTTTCTAGGCCAAGACGAGGGTCCGCAACTAGAACGTGAGGGGATCGGGTTTCAACGATGCTCCTCCAGGCTTGTTCGTCGTTAATGTAAAGACAACGATTGCTGAAACTCCCAGATGCGTCCGGGTCCAGTCCTGCGAGAAAAGCCGAGACGAAATCCGCGACGTCTTGCGGACTCTCAGCGAAGAGCATGAGAACCTGTGTCTTTCCTTCAAATAGTGCCTGTAAAGCCTCACATGCTCCAGACCGTCCGACAGTAAATAGTTGAGGCGGAAAGGGCGGGTCTTCCGCAGAGCATTCTGAAATTAGATCGTGCCAGTGCTCGGTTGCGGTCGATAGTCCTCCAAGCTTTTCTGTCAAATTCATTTTCTTGGCCAGCCATTTTCCAACGGCCGGATATTCTCTTAACCAGTCGGCGAGCTTAACGCCGTCTATGACTCGTACCAGTTTCCATCCTTTGCCTTTCCTTCGTTCCAACCACTTCGTTTGCTCGGGTTCATTCCAACCCCCGGCGCCCGATGACCGCGGAGTCACGAACACGAAGGTGGAATCAGCGCGTTCATTATCACCAATTTCGTCAGTTCGCTTTTTGAAATCATCAGTTGCCTTACTCTGAGGATCGGCTCCAGTTCCAATTTCCCAATACGACCTGCCCTCTGGAAGGAACTCGAGAAATCCCTCCTCCGTTTCAACCATGCCGTCCCAACCAGGCTGGTTCACAGCATCACCATAGGGAATTCTGCAAACGGCGAGGGTTGAACTGGACTGCTTAACAAGCCAGTAAACGAGTTCTGGAATGACTGATTGGCTGTCTCTCGTAGGCGCGTAACGCTCCAAGTCGCCTGCGTGAACAATGTGGGTGTGGTCCATGCTTACGCTTCCCTAGATCTATATGGCCTGGTAGTAGCGTCCATTTATATTCTCAGATTCATCCCAAGCGCTTTTGGAGTTCCGAAATTTTCACTGTGCCATTACTGCTGACTTTGAACTAACAATCGCTCAGCACATGAATCGATAAAACAATAGCTTAGACGACCATGGCCATCGGTGCCATGAATCCATTCAGCGCCTGCAGTTTGCTCTGCCGATGATGCTGGATGAAATGTTTGTGATTAGCTTGGAAGATTCATAGGAAAGTCCTGACCCATGTGTTCGCTTTTGTTTAGGAGAGTTAGGGAGCCACTACGGTCGCAAAGCGAACATTCGAAGTGGTGCCCAGAGCGCCATCTTCCAGCCGTAAAAGGCCAGGGATTTCGTTGAGACCGAAACCCAGCTACTGCGCCGTTTTCACAAACTTCAGCCTATCAAACTCGCCAGTTACTACGCGTCTGTTAAGTAAAAGTATTTGAAGGCTTCTCGATCACTCTACCTTTAGATTTTGCTGGTATTGCAGCATTTGCTCCATCATCAGCTGCATTTGATCCATGCGCTCCTGCATCATCTGAATTTGTTGCTCGTTAGACAGACTACCACCATTCTTTGATTTACCGCCGCCGTTCATCATGTGCTGACCTCCCATCATGCCGTTTTGTCCACGCATCATGCCGGGGCCCATCATACCGTGATGCATAAAACCCATTTGCTCTTGCATCGCCTCCCTGTGTTCTCGCATCAATCGTTGCCGTTCTTGCGGTGAAGCTTCATCAGGAATGCGTTGCATCAGCTGGTTCATGTGAGACCAGTTCTGGTGCATCTGTTGCATTTGCTCCTGATCCATCATCATGCCAGGACCATGCCCTTGCCATGAGCCTTGATCACCATGCGCTAGCACGAATGCAGGAAAAACCAACAACGCAGCGGTTGCTGTAAGTCCTTTAAATGAAATCATAAAGTTTACCCTCGAAATAAAATTAGACGTCCACATCATCGCACTTATCATTGTAGATCTTTATCCAGACAAACGCCGATTTTGACGACTACTAGTGTAGATTAGTTATTGACCCTGTAGTGGCTACAGGGTTTTAAATTGCATCATTTGTACGAAAACCGGAGCCGAGAAAATGAGCAAACCCTGCAATGGGCAGTGTGGTAGTGAAGACTCTGTCGTAGATGACAAGTTTCAGGGACGCGCCACCGCCGAAACAGGTAGCCAGCTAAGCACCTACAAAATACCAAAAATGGATTGTCCCTCGGAAGAGCGAATGATTCGAATGGCACTGACTGGCGTTGAAAACATTCAGTCGCTGTCATTCGATTTATCGGGTCGTACATTGGAAATTATCCACCATGGAGAAACCGGTCCTATTACCAGCAAACTGGAAAACCTGGGCTTGGGTGCTTCCTTGCAGCGGACAGAAGACGCCAGCGCTGAATCCGTCAGAGCGGCTGAATCTTCTAAGGCCAACGAAAGCGAAGAATCCGGCACTTTATGGATACTGCTGGCAATCAACGGCCTGATGTTTCTGGTCGAGATGACGATGGGCCTGATCGCCCAGTCCGCTGGCCTGATTGCAGACTCGCTAGACATGCTTGCCGATGCCGCCGTCTACGGTCTCGCGCTTTACGCCGTTGGGCACGGCATCAAAATGCAGGTCAGAGCGGCGCATGTGGCTGGCATACTCCAGCTTATCCTTGCCGCTGGGGTACTGGTTGAAGTTGGCAGGCGCTTTCTGTTTGGCAGTGATCCCCAGTCGTCAATGATGATGGCCGTCGCATCTGTGGCCCTTATTGCCAACATCAGTTGCCTGCTCCTGATCGCCAAACACCGTGACGGCGGTGCTCACATGAAAGCCAGCTGGATATTTTCGGCCAATGATGTGGTTATCAATCTGGGAGTTATCCTTGCAGCCCTTCTTGTTGCCTGGACCGGCTCCAACTACCCGGATCTGGTTATTGGCGGTATTGTGGGAGGCATTGTACTCATTGGTGCCAAGCGCATCCTTGCGCTAAAAGGATAATTCGATGTCTGAAGACCGTTCTCGCTTTTTTACGCTCACTTTTCTCGGCTTTTCGGCACTTATAGCTCTGGCCGACCAACTTATTAAATGGCTCGTCCAGCAATCCATGGCTTACGGACAATCGGTTGAGATCACCCCTTTCTTTAATTGGGTGCACGTATGGAATAAAGGCGCTGCCTTCAGTCTCTTTGCCGATGGCGGTGGCTGGCAGCGATATTTTTTTATTGCGATAGCCATTGTCGTCTCGGCTGTTCTGGTCAAATTGATTCGGGACAGCCATAAGCGAACCGAAGCACTAGCCTATTCGATGGTACTTGGCGGTGCATTTGGAAATGTCATCGACCGAGTTTTTCGAGGCTATGTTGTCGATTACCTGGATTTTCATTGGCAATCCCGGCACTGGCCGGCGTTCAACCTTGCCGACGTGTTCATCGTCCTGGGCGTGGCCATGATTTTGGTCACGAGCTTCACAGCCGAGAAAGGTGCCGGGAATAACATGGAAAATCGCCAGAATGGCTAGTTTTCGCGCGGTCGCAACACTCGCTAAGCCCTCTGAGCCAGGCTTAGCGAGTGTTGCGACTACGTTTAATTGAACAGCAACGACCAAGGAGAAAACAATGGGCCACGAGCATGCTCACATGTCACCGGATACTAAGGATAAGAGAGTTGCAGTAGCTATCTGGGCGAACGGTATCCTAACCTTGGCTCAGATCGCTGGAGGGATCTTCGCTGGCAGCTTGGCGCTGATAGCCGACGCTATACACAACTTTTCGGATATGGCGTCACTATTTATCGCATTTGCGGCGCGGAAGATTGCACGCCGCCCGGCCGACTCGAAGATGACCTTTGGCTACGGGAGAATTGAGGTTGTTGCGGCACTCATAAATTACACCACTTTGATAATGATCGGGGCATATTTGATCTACGAAGGTGGCATGCGATTCATAGATCCCCCGGAAATCAAGGGGTGGTGGGTAGTTTGGCTTGGCATTATCGCATTGGTAGTGGATGGTTTGACCGCGCTGCTTACTTACTCCATGCAAAAGGACAGCGTCAACATCCGTGCGCTGTTTCTACACAACTTGTCTGATGCGTTTGCGTCAATTGCAGTCGTTGTAGGCGGCGCCCTGATTCTCCTGTACGACATGCGTTGGGTTGATCCCGCGATCACAATTGGTATCGCAAGCTATATTCTCTACCTGGGTCTAACGGAAATCGGCGGAACCATCCGGACACTCATGCTGGGTAGTCCATTGGATATCGACACAGATTCTGTCATCGAGGCTTTATCAAACGTAGAAGGCGTTTTAGACCTTCACCACGTACATTTCTGGCAGATGGGTGAGCATGATGCCTCCCTCGACGCCCATGTGGTGGTCGAAATAAGTGCCTGGAATGAACTTGAAAAAGTCAAGGGTGGGATAAAACGAGCTTTGGAAAACGAGTTCGGCATCACTCATTCAACATTGGAGTTTGAACATCCTGATCACAGTCACAAAGATGCCCATACTTATGGCCATGGCTAGCAGGGCTGCTGAAAAGGGTACCGTGTGGCAGATATGCTGCGAATGGCCGACATTCCACTCGGTTACGAGCACGCCATGCGAGACGTAATTGAACGCCACCAGGTCTGGGCCTACCTCATCGCTGTTGTTTTCGGACTGTCTGTGGATTGGACATCGTCCCTCGGTGACAGTGTGCCGGATTACTTAATCTGGGGGTTGCTCGGAGTTCTGCTCTACGCCACATTTACTCAAACACCGTTGACCCACCTGTCTGATATGTTCCGGGACCGTCGGTTCATGGGTGCCTTGCTCACCGGAAATTTTCTGGTCATGCCGGCGATCACTGCCTTGCTGATATTGGCGCTGCCGGACAATGACGCGCTGAAGTTGGGAGTGCTTCTGGTATTGCTGATGCCCTGTACCGACTGGTTTGTCACCTTCACTCACCTAGGCAAGGGGGACAGCACCCGAGCCATTGCGGCAACACCGGTTCTGCTGATTGCTCAACTGGGTCTTCTTCCACTTTACCTCTGGCTTTTCATGGGTAATCAGTTCGACGTGAATCTTGAGCTTGGGCGGCACCTCCTGCCGGCCTTTGGCGGGCTGATTATTGTCCCGCTTATCCTGGCATTTCTGACTGAAAAATGGGCCGAAAACTCCAGAAAAGCCATCGGGTTCATTCGCTTCATGGGTCTGATGCCGGTCCCTCTGCTGACAGTCGTACTGTTCATCATCTCAATGACACAGGTCAGCCAGATCGACAGTACCGGCTCACTTATCTGGCCCTTGATGATTCTGTTTCCGGCCTATCTTCTAGCTGCGGCTCTGGTTGGAAAGGCTCTGCGCCGGGTCTTTCGATTACCGGTAGAAACCGGTCGCACCGTCATCTTCAGCCTAGGAACACGCAACTCCTTCGTGGTTTTACCTTTGGCACTGTCAATGCCAGAGGCCTGGGCTGTGGCCGTCGTGGTGATTGTCGTCCAGTCTTTGTTGGAACTGTTTGGAATGATGCTTTATCTGCGGTGGGTGCCTAGTCGGCTGCTACCGGACACCTGAATAATCTGAAACCCGTAAACTCATTTAAAATAGGAAGATCTCCCGTGCAAACCCGAACCCTGGTCATCAGTCTCCTTCTTTTTTGTCTGGTTGTCTTTGCTGGTGCTTTTGTTATTTACGATCGCTCCCAGGGCACTAATGAACCCGCCGTTGTTGAAAAAACGCCACTGGTGAGGGATTACTCTCCCGTTATTGGCCCTGAGGACGCGCCGGTAACCATTGTCGAGTTCTTCGACCCATCCTGCGAAGGTTGTCGCGCCATGCATCCCTATGTGAAACAGATTCAGGCTGCCTACCCGGACAACGTGCGTCTGGTACTGCGCTACGTATTGTTTCACAAAGGCTCGGAAGAGGCCGTCAGAATTCTGGAAACCGCCCGTGAACAGGGAATCTATGAACCGGTGCTTGACGCTGTTATGGAAGCACAGCCGAAATGGCACGATGATCCAAAGGTCACCGCAGCATGGGATGCGGCGGCGTCAGCCGGGCTTGACGTAGAAGCCGCCCGGGCCGGTATGAACTCACCCGAGATTGACGGCATTATTCAACAGGATGCTGCGGACGTTAAGGCGGTTGGAATTTCCGGAACCCCAACATTCTACGTTAACGGAGACATCTTGAGCCGCCTGGGGCCTCAGGAACTGTACGACCTGGTGACATCCAAGGTAGAGTCACTGGAATAACAACAAAACCGGCAACGCTATGTCACTGCTTGACTACCTTCTACCCTACGATTTCTCGCCGCTGACCGTGCTGAGCTACATGCTCGTGATGGGGTTCTATGGCGTCGGGCTAATTCGGATGCCGGATTAGGATCGGCCTGGCTCGCTACGGATTTTTGCGTTCACCCTGGGGGTGCTGATCTGTTATGCGGTGATGCAGACGCGCTTCGATTACTACGCGCAATACATGTTCTTCGTCCATCGGGGCCAGCATCTGATTCTTCATCACATCGGGCCTATCCTTATCGCCCTGTCCAACCCTTTACCGGTCATGCGGTTCTGGTTTGAAAAAATCCGCCCGGGCTGGAGGCGCGCGCTACGGCCTCTGGGTTGGGTTTATCAGGTTCTGCAACAGCCCTTTATCGCCCTTTTCCTATTTGTTGGGCTCATTTATTTCTGGCTGTGGCCATCGATCCATTTCGACGCCATGCTCAGCCGGGAGCTGTACTGGGTCATGAACTGGAGCATGTTGCTGGATGGTCTTCTCTTCTGGTGGTTGATCTTTGACCCAAGACCGCCGGCGATCACCTCATCGTTGGGGTATGGCAGACGCATGTTGGTTCTGGCTGCCGCGGGTGTGCTTCAGATGTTTCTTGGGGCGTGGATCGTGTTCTCACGTGACATGGTCTATGACGTTTACGAAGTCTGTGGCAGGGCCTGGCCGCTGGATCCAGAAGTCGACCAGCTTCTGGGCGGCATGCTGACCTATATTCCTCCGGCCATGATGAGCATTCTTGGCATTCTTCTGATGCTCCGGCGAGCCATGCATCAGGACGGAAAATATACCAACCAATCCAAACAACTTGAGGAAACAGCGTCATGAGAACTCGCTTCTGGCGACAGCCAACATCATATCGGCGACCTTAACGCTGATAGCATCCCTATTGCTGACTGGTTGCTTTGGCAATGACGAGGAAGACTGGAACGGTAAAAACATCAGTGGCTTGATGCCTGAGCTGGAATTCGACCTGATCAATAGCCAGGGCAAGTCTGTATCTGGCGATGATTACAGTGGCCGCGTGAGAATGCTGTTTTTCGGGTTCACCTCGTGCCCCGATGTTTGCCCGACCGCCCTGCAAAAACTCAATCAGGTAACCAGTGGCCTGGACCCCGAGCTTCAGGATGAAGTACTCACTTTGTTCGTGAGTGTCGATCCGAAACGTGACACGCCCGAGCGCCTCGCAAAATACGTGGATTTCTTCGGTGACAATATTGTAGGGCTCACTGGAAAAGAACCCCAGCTTCGTGAACTGGCAAAACGATATAGGACAACCTTCGGTTATGACGAACCTGACGCTGATGGAAATTATGCGGTGTCACACAGCAGCGCGATTTATGTATTTGATCGCGAAGGTAACCCTCGCCTTTTAATGCGGCCCGATTTGAGCGGGGAAGAAATTCGGCATGACCTCGCTGCTCTTATTCAGGAGGATGCCTGAGTTAACGAAGCTTGCCATTGGAAAGTAATGCTTAGCTGCTGCGGAATACGGCAGCAGCCCGTGACTCAAGATTTGATTGTCGGATGCTTATGTTCATCTTTTGCCGGGCTTCACATATCCAGTTTTTTTGGCCTTTGGAAAGCTGGGGGCAGGTCAATCGGGGTAAACATCGGCTTAGCCCATTATCGCTAACTCTATACCGGAATTAGTTGGCACCTGAAAGTTGCTCCATCAACCATGATGAATCAAAGGCCAATGACGAGCTTGGAACCTTCGGGGGGGAGAAGGAAGGCCTGACTCGAATGTTCGCTTTTGTTTAAAGAGCTTGAGCTTAACTGAACGTCCAGAAAGGTCCGCTTTGAAAACCGAGTGGACGCAAAAGTGGGGTGATTTTTTTGCGTGCTACTACATGAACAGAAGTCACGCCATGGTTTCTTTCAGCTAACTTTTAGGATTTTAGATTAGTATGTTTACTAAACCTAAAAACGCTTATTCACTCACTCATACGATCATTTGGGATATTTTATATTGTTATAGTACTCGTATTCAACGCCAACTCGACCGGCCAAAGGTTGACTGGATCGTTCGCAAACTTTTCCCTTTTCTCCGAGGGCCACGTATTGGCCCCGCGCTCCCATGCCCACTTGAGTGGCACCACATGGTCAATATCAATATCCTGGCTATTCAGGATAACGTTGCCCGTAAATGGGCTGACCCAACGACCGGCAACGACCCGGCAACGTTTATCGCTCGCAAAACGCACCGGTTTACTGGAACTTGCGATCAATGCCTCAGCGCGACTGTTCTGGCAGTCGCCATCGGCATCGTCCCAGCCATGACCGAAGGCTGATCGTCTGTACGAATCGGCGGGATCTTCATTCAGTTTGGGCGCATCAGTGGAGGCCAGTTGCTTGGGTAAGCGACCGCCACGGGCCAAGCATGTCTCCATTGAGTCAAAGGCGTGGAAATTTTTGGTGCGATCGTAATATGAGCTTTCAGGTGGATGACAAATGCCGGAAGACGTCTTTTTGATTGTCTCAGCTGCTACAGGTGTAAACCCGATAAGCAGCGTGAGCGCCAGTATAGGATACTGGAAGTGCTTCACTGCCCACTCCTCGAATGAATAAACGGCCATTGCGGGCGTCATAGTAAAACGTGCGGCTGAGTCTGTCCTGCTGTGAGAGATTTCCCAATCGTTTTGCAGTGATCTCGGCTTCCGATAGACGCCTATCTAGCCCGGATTTCTCATGAAGGGATAAAAAGAAGCGGCTAAAAGTGCTATAGTTTCAAGAACCTAACCAATCCACCAAGCACCAGTAGCCGCATCCAAAATGGTACCTCAAAAACTGACCTTCTCGCCACTCTCCCGCCGCCAGATTGAAGCCGATTTCTCCGGAGGCCATATCACCTCGGATGCCGGTGTGTTGTTACTGCGCGAAGTCGACAAACAACACCGGTTAACCCAACGGCTGGCCGAGACTCTGACCGACCAGCGGGATCCCCGGATGATTCGTCATGGGCTCAACACCATGATCCGGCAGCGCGTCTACGGCGTGGCCAGCGGCTACGAAGATCTGAATGATCATGAAGCGCTTCGCTTTGATCAGGCACTACAAACCGCCACGGGTAACGCCTCCGCTCTGGCTGGCAAATCCACGCTGTGCCGAATGGAACAGGCAATGGACCGGCAAACCATTGTGAAGGCCCATGAGCTGCTCTGGCACCACTTTATTGAACAACACGAAGAGCCGCCGAAGGAAATCGTGCTGGATTTTGACGGCACCGATATCCCGGTGCATGGGGATCAGCCGGGTAAATTCTTTAACCGGTATTACGACCATCACTGCTACTTCCCGCTTTACGTCTTCTGCGGCCGGCACTTGCTGGTGAGCTATCTGCGCACCAGCAACCGGGGTGATGCCCGGCACAGTTGGGCCATTCTGGCGCTGCTGGTGCGATTTATTCGCCAGTATTGGCCACAGACCCGGATCGTATTCCGGGGCGACTCCCACTTCAGCAAGCCCCGACTGCTGGCCTGGTGCGATCGCAACCAGGTGGATTACATCGTAGGCATGGCCCGCAACCAGCGGCTGGAGGCGCTTGCCGCCCCAGCCATGGACAAAGTCCGGACCTACTACGAGGCTCATGGCCATAAGCTCGCCAGCACCTTCCGCTTCCGCTACAAAGCCCGAAGCTGGCATAAGCCACGCTGGGTGGTTGCGCGCCTGGAATATGGCCCTCAAGGCCCGAACCCCCGGTTCGTTATCAGCTCCCGCTACGATGACGGATTCAAGCTCTACTACGAACAGTATTGCGCACGGGGTGATATGGAGAACCGGATCAAGGATCAACAACTGGATCTGTTTGCCGGTCGCACCTCCAGCACACACTGGTGGACCAACCAGTGGCGGCTGATCTTATCCGGCTTCGCCTACACCCTGTTCGAGCGTTTGCGGGTGCATCTGAAAAACACGCCCTTCGAACGTATGAGTGCCGGCACCTTGCGCTTGAAGCTGATCAAGGTTGGCGCAGTCATCATCCGCAACACCCGCCGAATACGGGTGTTGATGAGTGATAGCTATCCACACAAGAACGATCTCTCAGCACTGGTTCAGCGCTTGGTGCCCCAGTAGATAATCGGGCTCCCCCGGCCCGATACCAATGGGGGAAAGGGGGAGTTGTGCCTGAATGCCGGAAACTGGCTAAATAATCGCCAACTTCGACCATGACCACTCGGATCTGGCACTACCAGGCTTGGTCTGCGAAGGTTGTTGGAGCACTATGAGAAATCCGGGCTAGCAGAGTCTGGTGAAGAGCCGTGTGGTCAGGATGATCGGGGCTCAGCGCCGGCACGGATGCCAGGCAAACGCGACACCTGCCCAGTGGTGTGACGCGCCAGGGAGAGGCCTGGCTCCTTTTCCCAGAGCTGTTTCACCATAACCTCAAATTTTGCGCAGTCTACAGATCAAGGGCTAACGGGGATTAAAGCTTGAAAGCCGTCAGGTTTATTTGGAGGCTGTTACCTCCCAGTACTTATCGGTACCTCTATGCCCTGAACTGAGTGAGTTTCAGTCGAGGGAATAAACTTGTATGGTTTCCCATACCGGCCCATCCATAGGCTCATGGCATTCAATGACCTAGTGGAAGAGCTAGAGTGGAAGTTAGAGCAGGTGCCGGATGATACCGATGTTCTGATAAGTCATGGTCCAACACTACGCATCTTACCGAGGAACGAACTCACATCGGATGTCACGGCTTAGCACAAAGGGCCAATCAGCTGCTGCACCTCAAGGCACATACCTGTGGGCATACCCTTGAGTCTTATGGTTTTGAGGTGCGCGAATCAGATGGGGTAAGTTTGCGAACGCAATTACATGTAATTCGCGATACAAGCGAGCCAGTCCATCCACCTATAATTGTTTGTCTGTGACTAAGTGACTAGGGTCGCAATTGGTTTCGAGTGAGGGAATGCAATGAAGCTCAAGGAAGTCCGCATCAGAAATTTTCGTGGCTACAAAGATGAGATTTCGGTCCCCTTTGACGATTTAACCACTTTGGTCGGAAGAAACGATGCGGGTAAGTCCACTATCTTGGACGCACTAGACATGTTTCTCAACGACGGGGCGCCGGATAAAGATGATGCTTGTAAATTCGGCAATCCAAAAGATCTAACAATCACATGCGTTTTTTCTGATTTGCCTGAGTCCGTAGTGCTCGATCAGACAGCCACGACTTCTTTTGATGCAGAATATTTGACTAACCAGCAAGGAATGCTGGAAGTCCAAAAGACCTTCAATGGTGAACTCGAAAAGCCAAAGCTGAGCTCGTTATACGTAAACGCATATCACCCAACACACGTGCATGTGGCTACTCTGACAACTCTCAACAATACCGAGCTAAAACAGCTGGCGCAGGAACTCCGTGCTGATACAAGCAACGTTGACAAAAAGGTGAATGCGCAACTCCGTGAAGTTCTTCGAGGCTCGGTGAAAGAGCTGGGCCTTGCCCCTGTTTCGGTATCATTGATGGAAGGGAACGGGAGTAACATATGGAAAGGAATTCAAGCGGCTCTCCCCGCATTCGCCCTTTTCAAATCTGACAGATCAAGCACAGATCAGGACCCAGAAGCTCAGGACCCGTTGAAATCGGCTATCAAAGAGGCTCTTAAGTCAAAAGAGGCAGAACTCAATTTGATAACGGAGCATATTCAACAGGAGGTCAAGAAGATTGCTGATCTTACTCTGGCAAAGCTTAAGGAAATGGACCCTACTCTGGCCTCCACACTAACACCCTCGTTCACGAAGCCCAACTGGAGCAGCCTCTTTAAGGCCAGTATCACGGGCGATGACGATATCCCCATAAACAAACGCGGCAGCGGAGTCCGGCGACTTATCCTGTTGAACTTCTTCCGGGCCAAGGCACAGAAGGCAATTGCAGAGCAGAGCAAGGCAAGTGTGATCATGGCGATTGAGGAACCTGAGACAAGTCAGCATCCTCGCAACCAGAGGCTGCTCGTTTCGGCTCTTACGGAGCTGGCAAGTACTGACCAAGTCATCATCACAACGCATACTCCAATGCTAGCCAGGGTTGTTCCTGCTGATTCCCTACGCTTCGTGACAGAGGGCGAGAACGGCGACAAAGACATTGCTATTGGCGGGACGGAAGAAACAAACGGTCTAATCGCATCAAGCCTTGGGGTACTTCCAGACCACACCGTTAAAGTGTTTATCGGAGTCGAAGGAAAGACAGATATTCCTTTTTTGAAAAACATCTCCAGTGTATTAATTGAGGCGGGGGAAGATGTGCCTGACTTGGGGCGCTTAGAGGTCGAAGGGGAGGTTATTTTTACGCCATTCGGCGGTTCCGGTCTTGCGCTTTGGTGCAACCGCCTAGCAAACCTGAATAGGCCTGAGTTTCACCTCTATGACAGAGATACGCAGCCCCCAGAGCTTCCGAAGTACCAGCGATACATCGATGAAGTGAATGCTCGCCCCAATTGCTTTGCCACCTCGACAAATAAGCTGGAAATAGAAAATTATCTACACGTCGACGCAATAAACGAGGCGATTGCTGATGCTGGCATTGACCTCCAGATCGGGCTGCAACCGGAAGACTTCCAGGACGTCCCAAGCCTTGTGAAGAATGAGCTGAATGCGGTGGCGCCTCAGGGAAATAGGTGGGGCGAGAGCCGCGTCAAAGAGTTTCTATGTAGTGCCGGGGCGGCGCATATGACCAAAGCACGTCTGGATGCAATTGACCCCGATGGTGACGTCTTGGCCTGGATGGCCAAAATCAATGAGTTCTTGGCTCAAGATTAATGATTTCCCAACACGAAGCTTCCACACTGGCGGCAATTCCGCTTTGCTCGATTGCAGCCGGTGAGCTTGGGTGTTGTAAACAAGGTAATCCCCATTTGGGTGCAACCGGGCGGATTTCACATTGGTTTTCGAAACAGGTCCAAGACGCTGCCCGATGGTCATTCACTGAACCTAGCAACGACTAAGTTGGATCCGCTCCCTTTTGCGTGCGTCGAGTATCCGTAATAAGCTCGCCGGCTTGGGCTGGCTGCTTATCAGCGGGTTTGTTTACATCCACGTTTTTACAAGCAGGAAGGTAAAAATTGCAGAACCTATTTAAAGATCTTGAAGGCCTTTTGCAACAGGAGCAATCCTTCATCTCCGATGGCGCAATCCTTAAGAATACGGTGGTCGAAGCGGCATTAAACCTCGACTCTCGGTTACTAGAGCTCCTGCTGCAATCCGACACAATCAAGGCACATTTCTTTTCCGAAGTGTCAGGTGTGCTTGTGTTCGATAAGGTGAAATTTCAGGACTTCGTCTCCAATAAAGCTTTCTTGCCCGACAGTTATACCGCCTTCAAGAACCGCATTGGCCTGACGGATGGACGTCATCACTATCTGAGCCAATCCCGCGACGTTGTGCTGGCTTGGCCCTACAAGGATTGCGTGCTGGAAGGCGGTATGACAAAAGAGGATAGGGGTCGAAACGAAGTGTTCTGGAACACGACTTTGGCTCCGGACGACATAACGCGACTGTTTGAACCCAAGGTTTTTACTGGATGGGAGCGCTGGGATTCTGAAGCTGTTGCAGCCGATAAACCCAAGCCCGTCGAGGAGCTGTCGGAGCACGATAATCTTCTGATCAAAGGCAACAATCTGTTAGCACTGCACTCTCTGAAGGCACGTTATTCGGGCAAGGTTAAGCTGATCTATATCGACCCGCCTTACAACACTGGTTCAGACGGGTTTAAGTACAATGATCGATTCAACCATTCCGCTTGGTTGACCTTTATGCGGGGCCGGCTTGAAGTTGCAAGGGAGCTTTTGAGCAGGGACGGCACGATATTTGTGAATATGGACGACAATGAAGTGCACTATTGCAAAGTGTTGATGGACGAGGTGTTCGGGCGTGACTGTTTTATCGCCAATGTTGTCTGGCAAAAACGTTACTCACGTGAAAATAGAACTTCCATTGGAGCGGCGCATGATCATGTGTTGCTTTATTCAAAGGTACCTGGAGCATACAAAGACAGCTTCAACAAGCTGCCCCTTGGGGCGAAACAGAAAGCCGTCTACTCGAATCCGAACAATGATCCACGCGGGCTTTGGCGGGGTGTTTCGCTATCTGCTCAAGGATATCGACCTAATCAGATGTATGAAATTGAGGCACCTAATGGAAAGGTTCACAGGCCACCTGCGGGCTCTTGCTGGAAGGTAGTCAAAGCAGAGTATGAGCGTCTGCTCGCAGATGATCGCATTTACTTCGGTAAAAATGGCGACGCGATGCCTTCTCGAAAGCAATTCCTTAAAGATATAGAAGGAATAGCGCCATGGACGTGGTGGCCCCATGATGAGGCTGGCCACACTGATGAAGCGAAGCGAGAGGTTTATGAGCTTTTTGGGGCGGAAGAAGCAAATAAACTAACCCCGAAGCCTGAGCGTCTATTGCAGCGCATCCTGTACGTGGCTACTAAACCTGGTGACATTGTTCTAGACTTTTTCGCCGGTTCAGGCACCACCGCATCCGTGGCACTTAAAATGGGTCGGCGATGGATCGCTGTTGAACAGTTGGACTATATCCGAGACTTGCCAGCGTCTCGGTTAAAAAAAGTCATTGCAGGCGAGCAGGGTGGTATCTCAAAAGCGGTCGAGTGGGAAGGGGGTGGCTCCTACGTTTATGCAGAGCTCGCTGCCTCCAATTCTGTCTTTGTAGACCGCATTGAATCGGCTCAAGATATCGCGACGCTGCAAGCGATTCATAAAGATATTAAAGCGACCGGCTATCTGCGTTACGACCTAGACCTGAGCGCCTTCGACGTCGACGACTTTGCTGCCCTGCAACTCGACGACGCCAAGCGGGTGCTGATGGATTGCCTTGATGCAAATCACCTCTATGTCAATCTAGGCTCCCTGGGCGATGAGGTCTTTAACATCAGCGATGAAGACGCTACCTTGACCCGCCTATTTTATGGAATAAAAGAGTAGAAGTAGCGTCACAAAAGAGTTTGACCCTACGAAAGTGGTGTATGGGTCATCCAAGACAAACAGGTTCGCTGATCGTTCACCACAGATTGCGCTGCCAAGGCGGCTGCAAAATATTGACGTCATATGCAGCGTAGCCATGTTGTAACCAAGCAGGAAGGTGAAAATTGCAAAACCTATTTAAAGAGCTTGAAAGCCTGTTGCAGCAAGACCAAGCCTTTATTTCGGACGGGACAATCCTTAAGAACGCAGTGATCGAAGCCGCTCTGAAGATGGATTCCGGATTACTGACGCTACTGATGCAGTCGCCCGCCATAAAGACGTATTTCTTTACCGATGTAGCGGGTGCGCTTGTGTTTGACAAGGTGAAGTTTCAGGACTTTGTTTCCAACAAGGCCTTTCTGCCAGACAGCTACACCTCCTTTAAGAACCGTATCGGTCTGACAAATGGGCGCGACTACCTCAGTCAGTCGTGTGACGTAGTATTGTCATGGCCATACAAAGATTGCGTGTTAGAAGGTGGGATGACGAAGGAAGACACCGGCCGGAATGAGGTTTTCTGGAATACAACTCTTGCGCCAGACGACATCACACGCCTGTTCGAGCCCAAAGTGCTGACTGGCTGGGAGCGCTGGGATGAGGAGGCAGTGGCAGCTGGTAGCCCCAAGCCCGTGGAGAAGGTGTCAGAGCACGACAATCTTTTGATCAAAGGCAACAACTTGTTGGCTATGCACTCCCTCAAAGCACGCTACGCGGGCAAAGTTAAGTTGATCTACATAGACCCGCCGTTCAACACAGGAGATGACGGTTTTCGATACAACGACCGGTTCAATCACTCCACTTGGCTGACCTTTATGCGGAACAGGCTGGAAGTTGCTTCAGACCTTTTATCTAATGAGGGCGCAGTTGCTGTGATACTTGATGATACGGAGGTACACTACTGTAAGGTGTTAATGGATGAAGTTTTTGGTGCCTCAAATTACATCACCACGATCTCCGTTGAAGCAGCTACCACTTCCAGTTTCAAGACCATCAACGTCGGGCCTACACAGGTCACGAACTTTATATTGTGTTACTCAAAGCGAAAGGCAAGTTTTGAATATCAGGTTCCCTATATTGGTAGCCCAGAGGTTGATCTTGGGCACTTTTCGCGTTTTATAGAGAACTTTGAGGATCCCTGCGAGGAATGGAAATTTAAGGGGATCTTTTCGCATGTTCTTGAAGAACTTGGCTTCACTGGCGAGACGGCAAATAGCCAATGGGCCAAGGCGAAACGTGAGCTTGGAGCTCAAGAAGCGACTAAGCTTGCCAACGAAAGGGCAAATGAGTTCGCAGTAGAAAACGCCTTTCGAGTTTTTGAAACGAAAACCCTTCAAAAACCCTCGGCTTGGCTGACGGGACATCTAAAGCGCTCGCGTGACCTTGACTACGTAATAAAGCTACATCGCGAGGGTCTTGATCCAATTTATCTGTACCAAGGGCGCCAGGTCTATTTCTTGGGAAAGGGGGTGCGTGAAATTGATGGTGAGAAGCTAGTCGCGCGTCCGGTTTCAAATCTATGGAACGATATCCCTACGAACAATTTGCAGTCGGAGGGAGGAATAAGCTTCCCAGCTGGTAAGAAGCCCGAGGCTCTTGCGCGTCGAATTATTCAGATGTTCACCTCATCTACAAGTGACTTGGTTCTCGACTTCTTTTCGGGATCTGGCACCACTGCTGCCGTTGCACATAAAATGCGTCGACAGTGGATCGCTGTGGAGCAGATGGATTATATCCTTGACCTGCCCGGGTCTCGCCTAAAGAAAGTTATCGAAGGAGAGCAAAGCGGAATCTCCAAATTGGTAGAGTGGGAAGGCGGTGGGTCGTTTATATATGCTGAACTTGCCCAGTCCAACTCGGCCTTCGCTGACCGAATCGGCGCCGCCGAAGATATCGCCACCCTTCAAACCATATACGCTGATATCCAGTCTACCGGCTATATGCGTTATGACGTAGACCTGAACGCCTTCGATACTGAGGACTTTGCTGCCCTGCCGCTGGATGATGGTCGGCGAGTTTTGATGGACTGCCTCGATGCAAACCATCTCTATGTCAACTTCGGCTCCCTCGGCGATGAGAGCTTCAATGTCAGCGATAAAGATGTAACTGCGACCCGCTCTTTTTATGGGATTAAAGAATGACAAACAGTCTCGCACAAGAGTTTGATGCGTTAGCCAAATACGGCGCCCTCACGGCAGATATACCGGCCGAAATTGTTGAAAGCCTTGCTCCACAGATTGCACTACGACCATATCAGGTCAAGGCACTCGAGCGTTGGCTGTTCTATTTAGATAAATACGAGTCTCGCCCAACTGCTCCTCATTTGCTGTTCCATATGGCAACGGGAAGCGGCAAGACGGTACTGATGGCAGCATTGATTCTCGATCTGTACAGGCGTGGCTATCGCAACTTCCTGTTCTTCGTGAACTCCTCTCAGATCATTGAGAAGACCAAGGATAATTTCCTTAATCCAGCATCCGCCAAGCACCTGTTCGCTTCGGAGATTCGTATTGACGAAAAGCCGATAGACATCCGCGCGGTGGACACCTTCGACGCAGTGAATGTTGATGCGATCAACATCCACTTCACGACAATTCAAGGGCTTCATACACGGATGCAGGCCCCGAAAGAGAACTCCGTCACGATCGAGGACTTCCGCGACCACAAGGTGGCGATGATTTCGGACGAGGCTCACCACCTGAATGCCGAAACAAAGAAAACACTTACCAAAGGTGAAGCCGAGGATAAAGCAAGTTGGGAAAGCACAGTGTCGGAGATTTTTAAGCAGAACTCCGAAAACATGCTACTTGAATTTACGGCGACGGTAGACCTGTCGCATCCAGCAATTCGAGCGAAGTATCATGACAAGATTTTGTATGATTATTCACTCAAGCAATTTCGTGAAGACGGATATTCCAAAGACATAGAATTACGGCAAGCTGACTTACCAGCAACAGAGAGAATGATGCAGGCAATGGTAATGAGTCAGTACCGTCGCAAGGTAGCCGAGGCGCACGGATTGCATTGCAAACCCGTGATCTTGATGAAATCTAAGACAATTAAGGAGAGCGCCGACAATGAGTCGGCCTTTACTGAAATGGTCAGCGGTCTGTCCGGTGAGGCGCTTGAGGCGATCAGGTCAGCATCTGAAGATGATGAAACCCTCTCCCGCGCCTTCACTTATATCATGGACGAAAGAAACGTTAGTGGGGCAGACTTCGCCCGTGAGCTTTGTGGCGATTTCGCTCCAGAGAAAGTAGTGAACGTAAACAACCCAAAAGATTTGGAAAACAGGCAGATAGAGCTTAACGCCCTTGAGGATCGGGAAAACGAGATTCGGGTAATTTTTGCGGTCGATAAGCTTAACGAAGGATGGGACGTGTTGAACTTGTTCGACATCGTCCGCCTCTATGACACCCGCGATGGCAAAGCCAATAAGGTAGGTAAGACAACCATGGCTGAGGCTCAGTTAATTGGGCGCGGGGCACGCTATTTCCCCTTCAACGCCCCCGATCAGCCTGATGCCGCTAAGGAAAAGCGCAAGTATGACAGCGCGTTGGATAACCCCTTGCGTGTTTTGGAAGAGCTGCATTATCACTGTTCCCATAACCCAAAGTATATTCAGGACATTCGCAATGCTCTTCGCGAAACCGGCATGTTGGACGACGCCACCAGAACCGTGCAAGTGCGTCTGAAAGAGAACTTCAAACAGTCGCCTCTCTATTTGTCAGGACATGTCTGGACAAATGACCGGATAAAGAACCCGCGCGATGAGGTGGATGGGTTAGAGGCATACAAGATCAGGGGCAGTTATACGTATCCAAGCTTGATGACGGGGCGCGTCACAGAGGCTTCAGCTTTCGGTACTGGTAGTTTAGCGTTGAAGCCTAGCGCCAAAGAGCCTGTTTCGCGCGACTTCAATCTCGCAGATTTTGGTAAGGCTATTCTCCGCTTTGCGTTGGATTCCGATGAACTCTTTCATTTTGCTAATCTGAGGAACTTCTTTCCTAAGCTTTCCAGCCTATCAGAATTCATGATGTCGACTGCTTATCTTGGCGAAGTCACGGTGACGGTGCGTGGGCTACCTGAGGATCTCGAAGGACTGACAGCCCGACAAAAGCTCGATATCGTGCAGTATGTGCTGAACCAGATTAAAAGCGAGGTAAAAACTGAAAGCGTGGAATACGTTGGTACCAAGGAATTTAAGCCGCATAAGATTAGCGAGTGCTTTACCGACAACACGTTGAAATTACGCTTAGAAGGTGAAACTGGGCTGAGTTGGGTTAAAGGCGAAAGCAATGTGCCAGGACTGGATCAGATAGACCTTACAGCCAAGGATTGGTTCGCGTATGACGACAGCTATGGCACGGACCAGGAAAAGCACTTCATCAAATTTCTGAATGATCACGCGGATCGCCTACGTAAGTTGTACGACGATTTCCATCTGTTACGGAATGAAAGGGCGGTTAGGCTTTTTGCCTTTGAGAGCGGCCAAGCATTTGAGCCTGATTTTGTACTGTTCCTCCGAAGGGCTGGGTCTGGAACCGAGGAAATTATGCAGCTTTTCATTGAGCCAAAAGGCGCTCACCTGGTAGATCAGGATAGGTGGAAAGAGGACTTTCTCAAACAACTTGAGACAGATGCGAAAATGCACCTTTTGTTTCAAGGAAAGGACTACAAGATTTTCGGGTTGCCATTCTTCAATGATGCTGCACCGTTGATCAACGATTTTCGGGAATGTTTTGGCTCGAAAGCCGGCATTAATAGCAAAGCGTAGCTATTAGCGTAATGTATACCCAGTTCATACTGAGGTTAGAGCATCACCGAATTAGCCGCGCCTTTAGGTAAATGCCAGAGCGGCCGAGAAGTTCAAGGCGTCAATGGTTTTTTGGTGCGGCCTGGGGTATGGGACTAGCCCTATAAGGGTTAAGCTGTATTGCCGCAGGTAAGTTCATTTTGCACACCTTATGCTGAGCTGCTTTTGTGTAATTTTTGAGTTCAGTGTTTCGTAGAGTATTGATATATTTAGATTAATTTTTTGCTTCTGGTTTTTTTTAGAGGAGATAAATTTGTGCAGTTTCTTGAGTGCACAGTAGGTAAGTTGAGGGTTAGCCCACCCACCCAGACGATTTGTGCAAAAATACGGTCGTATAATGTTCCTTCCCACCCTTCGGGCGATCGAAGAGCTTGAGCCCATGCTGGTAGTCGTGGAGAACGTTCCGGGCTTCGGAACCAGTGCGGCCGGGGACATCCTGAAGACGACCCTTCGTCGCTGGGGATACCACATCTCTGAGGCTGTCATGGACGCCCGGGACTACGGTGGCATCCAGAGCCGTCGCCGGTACCACATGGTAGCCAGTGTGTTCCCGGGTTATGAGCACCCGGCACCACAGGAGAGAAACACAACCCCGATCTGGCCAATTGTGGAAGCCCGTCTGCACGAGTGCCGTGACATTACGGATAGCTACGCCATTACCAGCCCCAAAGCGGTTGAGCGCGGTGGCAACTACATCACCCGGGAATCCACCTATTGCCCGACTATCATAAAATCACAGGATCGCCTCGTAAAAGACGGATGTTATATTGCCGATGGTGGCCGTATCTATGCCCCCAGCCCGGCACTTATCAAAGACCTGATGTCGATCCCCCAGGATGAAGAGGGTTTTGTGACCTCATGGATGGCCAAGGAGCAGGAAGTGGAACTGCTGGGGCAATCTGTTGACTACAGTATGCATAAGGCCCTGATGGGCTCCATCAAGGATCACCTGATTGAAAACGCCGGGAACCGGACGATTGTCCGGACCCGCCAAACGGAACTGTTTGCGAGTTAACAATGAGCAGACCCTTCATATTCGCCCTGACATGGCTGGCACTGATCGGTGCCAGCTCCCCCGCTCTGGCGATCAGCGTTCAGGATTACTTCTCCATTCAGGAGCAGGCCAGTGTTCAGAACGTTGAGCAGCGTCAGGCCCGTAATGCCCTGAATGGAGTGCACGCCGGTCTGTACGATGCTTTCGCTGCCATGCTTCTGGCCGGGGACGGGAAAATATACACTGCTAACGGCCCCCTCATTTGTGTTGAGCCTGGTACCCAGTTCCGGATTCAGACTATCCGGGACCTGATTGGGCAGGCGGTAGGTACCTTTGAGCGCCCGGCACTTTCTGCCCAAGCGCTGGAGGAGTTTCCACTGGGGGTGCACTTGCTTAAAGAACTGGCAAACAAGCACCCATGTACTCGTAGTGATCGGCAAGAAAACAAAAGGTAACTTAACTAATGGACACATACCGAATCTTCTTTTCAGTCTCGATCCTTACCGATACTGACGAGTTTTCCATGATTGTGATGAGAAATGGCGGCGTGCCGTTTCATAACTTAGCGGAGATGGACTGGGCCGAACTAGGGGATAACATCAGAAACCTTTTGACAGCCAGTCAGCCAGATATCAGCGACTCGGTTACGGTTGAGGTTTTTGACGACTCGCTGGAAAGCGCTACTAAGCCGACGTTGAGCGAAAACGACCAGTTTATGTACATGCGCGAGTTAGTCAGCAGAGCGAAACACGGTAATTTCAAAGCTCATGATTTGCGGAATAGCAGGTGGGTTACAACATACACAAAGTCGGCTCCACCGCAGACTTTCAATGGGGTGATAACCGTCCATGACGACGGATCCGCTGATATTTTGGAGGCTGCCCTTGACGGGATGGTTGAGCATTTCTTCTCAAGAGCACCACAGCCCTCAGGTCTTGGCGTAATGCCTGCGCTCTTTTCTGGGAGCCTTAGCTCTTCAGCCCGCCTTTCTGAAAAAATGCTTACCCTTTTTTGTGAGACATTCGGGAATCCCTTCGCCAACGATGTGACGGTGATGATGCTAAATGATGCACAGCAAACCAAATTCATAAATGCGAAGAATTTCATGGAGTTTACCTCGTGAAAATTTAATGCAGATCTAATCAACCTCATGCAGAAAACCCGCTTGGCGGGTTTTTTTGTGCCCTGCGTTCCGCCAGCCCTGGGCGCAAGCGCCCTTTTGTGTGCACTCAGGCAGTGGCGTAGCCACGGCTGGCGCCGGAAAATCTCTCCGCAATACACCTTGTAAGGTGTACCTGCCATGGTAAAATGGTTTCCAGGTTAGGACATCAACACAGGTAGGAGAATTTCATGACAGGCACCACCAACCCCAAAGAACTGGTTGTTCTCAGAATGCCGGCGGCTGCAGCGATGGAGCTGTTGAAGGCCACGGAGTTCGTTTCATGGGAGAACGACGATTTTCAGACTGGCGTACAAACGTTGGAGGACGGCCTTTCGGCGCCCTCCTCGGAAGTTGAGGCATTTCTTCTCTCCGGCCGGTACCTCCAAGAAGCCGGTTACGGTAAATCCCAGCTATACGAGCTGCTGCGAAACTCCCTCACCCCATCGAAACATGAGCTGGCGGCCCAGGACCGCACCATTCGCGATATGAAGATCCTTCGTGACCTGTTGCGTGGTGAGCCGATCAAGGTGCTGGCAGATCGGTACCAGCTGCCAAGCCTTGCCAAGAGTGATGCTGTTGCCATGGGCCTGAGGCGCCTGAGACAGGAGCGCGACTTCAAGTTCACCATTGAAGAGCATCAAGCATTACGTAAGCAGTGCGAAGGCTCTGAGGGCATTACCCGCCGCGTGCTGGCCGAGCTAGAAAGTGCGTTGGCTGAGCAGGAAAGCCCCAGTGAGCAGCCGGAGAAGATCGTACTGGACGTTGTGATCGATTCCCTGGTGGATGACAGCGAGCATCACGAAGACGATCTGGACGTTCCCGATGTGGTACCCGTTTCGGTTGACGCCTCAACGCCTGAGCATCTGCTGGCGGATGCTGCTCTGGATGTTCTGCACGCCACGGTAGCCATCAAATGCCTTGACGACTTTGAGATTACCGTCATGCGCAACGGCGTGCCGCTGGCAACGAGCGATAAGCACGAGGCCTACTCTCTCGCGAATGCCGGTGATGTGGTTGAGCGTGTCGAAACCGTCAAGAGAAACCCATTGGCCGAGAAATTCCTCGACGTTTTTCAGGATGCAGACGCGATCGAGATCAACGGATTCTTTGTCCGGTACTACGACGAGACCATTCACAGCGGTTCTGGTGCACCGGATGAAACAGTCATTGAGCTGTCCGTTGAGACAGAACACGGCATGCTCGAACTGAATGTTACTGAGCAGGATCTTGACGAAATCGAGATCGACGATGAGGGCAATACCTGGCGCGTAGCGGGCTGCAACGTGGAGTTCCACAGCGTTTCCCAGATTTCCACCAATCCGGTAGTGGAGGCCTGAGCCATGATCGACTCTATCGTGAATCGCGGCATTGAGGACCAATTCGGGTTGCACGTCCAGTTGAACGCCCCCGAGTTCTTCGAGCGAGAAGACTTTATCCGGTATATCGAGACCCAGACCGTCTTTTCGTGGCACCAGGCGGGCAGCTGCCCTACGGAATGGTCCGACGTGGCCGTTCTCGTGGAACCCAACCTCCAAGGCGAAGGCGACAGCTCAGATATGCCTGAGGATCTTTGGGACACCATCCTCGGCGCCCTGAGAGCGAAATTCGGGGAAGACGGCGAAGGCATCCCCCACTTTGCCAGAAACCGACACATCGTGGTCCGCCTTACCAACATGGAAGCGGTTGAACCCGAGGACACGGAAGACCAGGATGAAGTACGGGGATACCGCCCTCCCATCCTCACTGCGCTTGCCAATAAATTCATTCAGGCATTTAAAGCTGCGAACGCCATCGAAGTCGATGGCTATTTTGCCCGTAACTTCCATGGAGAAATTGCCGATTATTCGGACGGCGATCCAGAAACACTGGTAGCTGACTTCTCTATTGAAACGGTCCATGGTGATATGGGTGTAATGATCTCGCTGGATGAACTCAGTCGCATCGAAGTGAACTTGGAAGATGATAAGTGGTATGTGGCTGGACGCGAGATCTGTCTTTACAGCGTAACGAAGTCGCCCCTAAACCCTACAACAGAAGACCTGCGCAATCAGGTTGAAGTGTTCACGGTTGAGCATGACGGCGAACACTACCAGTCGGTGTTTCCTTCGGAGCTGGCGGACAATTCAGCTTCGCACAGAACTTACGCGGAAGCAGCCAGGCATCTGATCATGGTGCGCGACCTGTTTCCCAGTCGTCTACGCTGGGGCTTCGAAGACCCTAAGGCTATCGCCAAAGCATTGTGGAAAGACCTCAGTACGGTACCGGTTCACCACGACGGGACATTGGATGATGAGTGCTTGGTCGAAGACTGGTTGATCTTTGCCGCCGGTACCCACCGAGAAGAGGTCTGGCATTGGTTCGAGGATTACTTCGACGTTTCTGTTGCCGACGACCTGATGAACCTCTGACCCGATTTCGATCCATAGACTGACAGGTAATGCTATGACCCAACATCAAAGACCCGCCACGGAAGCTACCAAGGCACTGCTAATGGTTTTTGGCAATGAATTGAAAGCGCTGGCCGAGCATCGCGAGGGCAAGTCCCGCCCGATTGCAGCAATCGACATCGATAGCTTCGTTTCGGCTTTCGTCCATAACCACTCGGATCTGGTTGATCAGGCCCAGGGGCCAGATCTTGAAAATCTGACCCTTGTAACGGGCCGAGTCCATGGTGATGACGACGATACCTACTACATCATCGAAGTGCGTATTCCGGCGAACGTGAACACTCATTCCGGCTGAACGTGAACACCTTTTCTCTTAACGCATTACCCACCGAGGTTTGTACCCCGGGTGTTCACGTTCAGTCAATTTCCGGAAGTCGTTTTCTCATGGATTCTCCGTTCAGGGCCCAGCGATGGGCGTTGTGCATCAGCCGATCCAGAATGGCATCGGCCAAGGTGTTGTCACCGATGGCGGCGTACCACTGATCGGTGGGCAATTGGCTGATGATCATGGTCGACTGGGTGCCGTGCCGGTCATCCATGATTTCCATCAGATCATTTCGGTGCGCCGGGCTCAGCGCTTCCAGCCCCCAGTCATCCAGGATCAGCAGGTTTATTTTGCTCAGCTGGTTCAGAGTTTTCTGGTAAGTACCGTCCGCTTTGGCCTGCGTCAGCTCCAGCATTAATCGGGAGATTCGGTAGTAGCGGGCACTGAGACCGTTCAGGCAGGCCTGATGGCCAATGGCACAGCCCAGATACGTTTTGCCGCTGCCGCAGGGGCCGGTGATCAGCAGGTTCTGTCCTCGTTCCAGCCAGTCGGTCTGGGCCAGCTGCGCCACTTGGGCCTTCTTGAGATTGCGTCGGTGCTGGTAGTCGATGTCCTGAACCGAAGCCCGGAGCTTGAAGCGAGCCTGGCGAACCAGGCGATCCTGTTTCCGGTGCTCCCGGGTCTGGCACTCCCGGTCGAGCAACAGCTCCAGCCGTTCAGTGAACGACAGCTCGTCATAAGTACCCGGCTGGTTTTGTTGATGTTCCAGGGCGGCAGCCATGCCGCCCAGTTTCAAGTCTCTTAGTTTTGTCAGGGTCTTGATCGTACTCATGGTGGTGTCTCCTAGTGGAAGCTTTTCGGGCCACGGATGTTCTCGTGGTGCTGGGGCAGCTCTGTATGCAGGGGCAATTGTTCCGGCAGTTTGTCGCGGTTGCTCTGGAGAATGGCTTTGATGTGTTTCAGGCGGTTCAGGCCTTCGCGGTTGGCGATACGGCAACTGGCGTTCAGGCGTGAACCGGGGTAGGCCTTACTCAGATTGAGCAGCCCGAGACAGACCCGGTAGGCCTGTTCCGGATGCTCCCGCTCATCCAACCGATCACTGACCCAGATCAGGGTGTCTGGCCCGATGTCACGGGCCCAGTTCTTGAGACGCCCAGGTGTCCACTGTTGTTGTTTTCGGTGGCGTGTAGGCATGTGTCCAGGCTCGGTGGTGATGCCGAATTGATGGCTGCGAGGATGGCTGGCGATCTGCCGTTGCCGGAAGTAGACCTGCACCAGACGCTCACTGGCATGGATCTCCACTCGCTCCCCCACATACTGGTGCGGTACCGAGTAATGGTGTTGGCTGAACTCGATGTGGTAATCGATATTGACCCGGCAGCGTCGGATGTCCACGTACTCATAGGGGTGTTTCGGTAACGCCCTCAGAGCAGGCTGGTCCAACGCCTTGAAGGCGTCCTGACGACTGCCTGGTAGACGCTTGAACGGTCGGCTGTTCAGGTCTTCCAACAGTGATCGGATGCACTGATTCAGATCTGCCAGAGTGAAGAAGGTGTGGTGACGCAACCGGGCCAGTATCCAGCGCTCAACGATCTGCACGCCCACTTCCGCCTTGGATTTGTCTTTGGGCTTGTAGGGCCGCGCTGGCATCACCGCGACCTGATAGTGCGCCGCCAGTTGCTGGTAACTGGGGTTCAGGTCCGGATCGTACCGACAGGCTTTGTTGACACCGCTGCGAAGATTGTCCGGTACCACCATCTCCGGACAACCTCCAAAAAACTCAAACGTGCGCACGTGACTCAACAGCCAGTTCTGCAACTCCTGAGTCCAGGTGGCTTCTGCATAGGTGTAATTGGAGGCACCCAGTACGGCGACAAACACCTGAGCCGTGCGGATCTCGCCGGTTTGCGGGTTGATGATGGGTACGGTGGGGCCGCAGTAATCAATAAAGCATTTCTCGCCGGCCTTATGGGTCTGGCGCATGGAGCGCTTTTGCTGCTTCAACCAGTGCCGGTAGCGATCACAGTATTGCGAGTAGCTGTAACACCGGTTGGGGTACCGGGCAGTGTACTCCTCCCACAGCAACTGCTTGGTGACAGTTTTACGCTTGAGTTCCTGATAAACCGTTGTCCAGTCAGGCACTTGATAACGTGACGATGAGGTGGGATCTGAGCCCGGATAGAACATAGCCGCCAAGCGGCCATCGTCCAGATCCTCCGGCAACGGCCAAGTAATCTCTAAGGCGTTAGCCTGAGAAAGGAGCTTCTGTATGGCTCCGACACTGGTCTTGGTGCCAGCGCTGATCTGCCGGATCGAAAGCCCGGCTTCCAGCCTCAGGCGAAGGGCTTCTCTGATTTTGCGCATTGGAATTCTCTTTGCTGCCATGACTCTGGACCCCAAAAAAAGGAACCAGAGTAGCAAACGGTTGAATAAACAATGCGTTAAGAAAGATTCCGGTTTAACGTGAACACCGGTTCCGGGAATGTGAACGCGGATTCCGGCATGGTGAACACCGATTCCGGAAAATCATCGAAAAGTGTTCATCTTCAGCCGGAATGGCTGTTCACGTTAAACCAGAATAGGTGTTCACGTTCTTCCGGAATGGGTGTTCATGATGGGCCGGAATATGCACGAAGGCGACAATCCCGAGTCTCGTTTTGCTCATGAGTTGTTGGGATTTGACCCTGATACCGCAGAGTCGATCCCAGAGGATGAGGAATCACGGTTCTACATAACCGACTGCGACCCGCTCAAGGTGGCCATTGACGCAAGGTTGAAGCCGCTACCCAAGGAGGAGGCTGCCGCTTAAATCTCCCTGCATTTTCAACTTCTCACCGAAGCCTGCATTCAGCGGGCTTTTTTTGTGTCCGCCGGTCCGACAGATGGGGCGCGGGGCGCCCTTTTGTGTGCACTGAGGCCGGTTGGCTACGCCACGGCTGCGCCGCAGGGAATTAACATCATGCACCTTGTTTGGTGTATTAGGCCTGTTAAAATGGGTGTAGGTTAGGCAAAAGCAAGGCACCAGAATTTGTTAAATACATAACGCCAGAATGGGTTGTGGAATCTCTACCGAATCCGAGAATTCAAGTCATAAGCCTGGGGCTCTACCAAAGAATCCAGACTGAAGAATATGCCATCCGACAATAAGGGTAGTTTGCCGTGATAGATTTCAGTGTTTTGTCCACATTACAACTCGCACGGGTCCTTGGACTTCTGGCTTTGACGCTAGTCATAGCCGGATGCGGTGGATCTGGAGGTTCGGGAGGAGATGAAACAACAGCCACACCGACATTTTCGACTGGCAAGGCTGAAAAAGGGCCGTACGCAATGGATGCAGTGGTTGTGGCAAATTTGCTGGATGACGGCGCTAACAGCCAGGCAACCCAGCGATTTGGCATGCGCGACGTGGGTGTTTTTGAGATTGATGTGAACTGGACTGGCTGGGTTCTGATCGAGGTTTCCGGCGACACTATTAGTGAAATAGACATCAATGCTCTTCAACCTGCAACTCTCACTGCGCTGACGCGCTTTACTGATGGCTATGGCCAGTCGAATGTCAATTCACTTACGCACCTTCATGCGCAAAGATCTCTTAACTTAGTTCGTGCTGGTAATTCGTTCCCATCTGCAACGGATCAGGCTCTTGCTGAGTTAAACGCAGCGTTTGCAATATCTGTATCAGACGTTGATGAGCTGGGCTCGTTATCGATCAGCCCGGATACCACTGATGCCGATCGGAACGATGCAGCTCTGTTTGTGCTTTCTGCTGCTTTGTCTGTAAAAAACTCGGTGAACGGGGATTTGACGCTTATGGCGGACGACTTTGCGGATGACGGCATTCTAAACGGTGCCGGCGGCAACGTACTGGATGACCTTCGCCCTATTGCAGAAGACCTCGATTTACAGGTGCCCATGGAGAATATTCGAACCCTGATGGGGCAAGTTGTTGGTTATGAGGCCATGCAGAATACCCTACCCGCTTGGGTTACTGGGCCTGTGGAAATTCAAGACAACGTTATCTCACAGCAAGACCAGGACTTTGAAGTTGAATCGTTCGATAGAACCTCTGGTGACTTGGTTCTCTCTGGCCCTGACGCGATGAATATTCGGGCTGGCTCCATTATTTCCGCCTCTGATCCTCAGACGGCGCCGGTGGGCTTCCTGAGGAAGGTTGTTGGAGTCGACAGCGTTAATGGGAAGCGGATCGCAGTGACAGAACCGGCTAACCTGGCTGATGCCATCAAGAGCGGTCAGGTAAGCATTCGGGCTGGGGATGGTCGCGCCGAAGAAAACGGCTCGCGTACCCTGACCACTGCAGTTCAGTCCCGGGGCGCTATTGCGGAATACGCTACTAACAACTTTCTCCCTTATAGAACCATGAAGTCGCCCTACCCTTACCGTAAGCAATTCTCAAAGGGCTATCAGTTAACTGGACAGTCGCTGACGCTCCCTGACTCATTGTTCACTGAGGATTTATTGGTCGTTGCTACCCCCTCAACAGGCTTCCAGGATGAATATGATGCTTTGGCATACTGTGCTATTTCGGGTCTGACGGTTGATCGTCACCGTGAGGTTTTCAGTTCTGATTGCGCCATTAGATCAACGAAGCTTTCTTTTGGCTCAACGCGCTATGGGGTACTTTCGAACTTCGATGTTGGAGCTATTTGGGGCATTACCGGCCCCGTATCGAATGCATCTTCTCACGCTCGGGCCGGCGCCATTTTCGGCAGCAGCTTCGCAGCCGATTTTAACTTTAGGGTGTTTTCTGCAAACGAAGGCAGGGTTCGCGCAGTACTTGATGTCAATCTCGATGCCGGCGCCTATTCCAGGCTTGATGCTAACGGGAACCGAACCGGATCTCTGCAGTGTGACGACCGTGAGGACAATGAGGTTTACGATCGTCTCACTAGAACTTTCGCCGTGCCGGCCGGACCTATAATCATCGCAGCTGACTTCGGATGGCGCTGCAGTGTGGATTTAACCCTGGCATCTAACATCGAGGGCATAGTTGGCGGCGAAATCTCTAAACGGGAGAAGCGTGAATTTATCTGGCGTTTCCATGAAATCGACGGAATTACAGCCTCTTCGACGGTACTCAATGACACAGGGCTTGAGCCTACCTTTATCCGTGACGGACGAATGTCTGGCTCGGCCAAAACTAAGCTGGACATCCGTGTTGGTACCCGACTCTATGACTCGTTTGGATTGCTTATTGGACCGTATGCACAAGTCGAGGGGGCTTTCGAAACGGCCGCGATAGACAAGATTGCGCAGTTCGAAACCTATGACGCATACACTGATAACCTTCTTGGTTACTACGTCCAGGTGTCTGCCGGCGCTACGGCATCTGCGTTTTTCCAAAGCGACTCATGGAAAGCGTTTGCAAGCGGGTTTGGCCTTTTATCCCCAGCAGGAGATCTGGCTTATACGTTTGAGGCAACGTCAGAGCTTAAGAAACAGGATACTCCGCCCATTATTTTTGCGGCCTCAAGATATAATGTAGGCCCAAAAGACCCTTTCGGGGTCTCGGGATTCACCATTGACTGGATTGAGGTTGCTCACCCAGACAATGGAGATTACGATCCAGTTTATCAGTTACGAATGGCCAACTCTCCTGCAGAACTGAAAAGCAGTTTCGTTGCAGTGGCTGACGTTGAAGCTGGCCCTGTGAGTATTGATGAATTTAAAACCCTCAGTGGTGGATCATCCGTTTTCGCAGGACAAACTGGCGTCAAATACCTCTGTCTTTTCGCCTATCACACCCCCGAAAAAGACCCGAACAAAGCATTTGGCTGCAGCCAAGCATTGGCTCTTGAGCCAGCAGAATGATACAAGACATTATTCGCGAGTCATTTTCGACCCGCCTGCCGATGAGACCTGCGAATACTGCACTCGATATAAGGTTCCCCATCCATGCCCGACATCTATGATCTCTCAGGCCCATTTGGTACTCGTTTCAAGACGAACGGTGTTCGCTTCGAGCCCTTAAGTGAGGTTATACCTAGCCTGGAGTACATCAAATTCACGATGATTCAACCGTCAGCGGGTGATGTTATCGATATGGCTCATCAGCGGGCCGGAAATGCTGAGATGGTTTTCGTTAATTCCGGCAAGCGGGAGGTTCTTGAGGTATCAGGCGCCTATTTATGGCGTTTTTTGACCGCTGTCCCTCATAACCTGGCCGACGAATCGGGCACAAATTATCGCAATGAAACCTATGGTGGCGTAGAACCTGAACGCTTGGTAGATATACTCCGCCGGATTTATCGACACCTTCTTATACCGAACGAAACAATCAAGGAGAGTGCAGAGGCTGAGCGGGTTTCGAGCATTCTTGTCGATCGAGAGGGCTACGTTCATGCCCAGATGGGGCCAACTATCAGCGAGGAAGACGCTCGAGAGATCGAAGAGCTCCTGAACGGTTATCTGGCCGAGAATCAGGATAAGGTGATATCTGAAATCCAGTTCTGGATGGACCACATTCTTTCTTCTCCGCCTTTAAAACAATCGTTCGAGCGGGACGGTGATTGCCTCAAGCCGGTATTCACAGAGATCCAGTGGCCTGAGAAGTTAAGTGAACTTTCATGGAGGGACTTCATGGGTTCGCTCACCTCTCAGACAACCAACGATTGCCCCGCCTATTTGAGCGTTTCTGACTGCTGGGATAAGCAGTGCGACGAAATGGTTAAGAATGCGCTGAAAGCCCTTTCAGAGTCGCACAGCGGCTCCCGGGCACTTAAGAGGCTGGCGGATGTTGCTCTGGAACACGGTGTTGATCTGACAAAGGTGAACGGTACCCAGGCGCTGTTCGAACAGTTTTCAAAGCAGGCTGAAGCCCTTGGCGAAACAGTTCTCAGAGATCATTCGCTCACAAACTGAGACTTTTCGGCGCAAAAGCAGAAATCAATCAACTCTCTGATGCACGCTTCGGCGTGCTTTTTTATGTCTGGCGTTCCGCCAGCCCTGGGCCTACGGCCCTTTGTTGTGCACTGAGGCCGGTTGGCTACGCTACGGCTGCGCCGCGGATAGATAGGCCATAAAGCACCTTTCAAGGTGTACTTATTCTGGTATAATGGTTATCAGGTTAGGCAAACGTACAGGCAGGAGCACGATATGGCACAACCCAGCACCCGATTTGGCTTGAAGATCATCCGCTGCCCAGACGCTATGCGATGGTATTCCTCCCACATCGGGGAAACTTTCCCGTTGCTGGCGGATTTCGGGGACGAGTTTAAAAGTCGCGAACCGGAAGGTTACGTCAATTTTATTCAAAAAGGCGACTGCGAGGTGGTCGAACTCACCCAACCAGCCAGCTAGCACGATGCAACACCTCCGCCCTGCCCGCCATTGAGTGGGCTTTTTTGTGCCTGGCGTTCCGCCAGCCGGGGCGCAAGCGCCCTTTCTTGTGCACTGAGGCCGGTTGGCTACGCCACGGCTGCGCCGCGGTTAATTAGCCTTAAATACACCTTGCATGGTGTACGCATTCTGGTACAATGGTTTTCAGGTTAGGTAATCACGCAGGAGAGTTCCCATGATTTTGACATTCCGTAAGTTTGTGAAGGCGAAGTACGACGCCCGCCCAAAGCTGAAGACTTACTACGGGTCGTTTGAGACCTATTTTCAGCATTACTTCCGGAACCATCGGTATGCCGAGTGGTTGGAGACCCTGCGCGATTCTGAGCCCTCACTGGGCTTTGTGAACAGCATCGCCCGGAACTACATCCAGCTCAGTGGTGTCCAGCCCCGGGAAATCTCCCAGATCCTGGCGGGCATTTCGCGCCAATACAATGTCGAGATCCCGGCCGTCGAGGGCATCCTGACCCCTGAATACTGGGAAGAGAAGGCAGCCCAGATGCACCTGACTCCCAACGACATTCAGAAGGTGGCCTGATGAGCTATAGCGACGCCGAGATCCGAGCTTTCAGAAAGATAGCTGCCGGTGATACCGGCAGCGGCCGGAAGGCCAGTGACATCATGAAACAAATGCGTGAGGGGGACAGGGCCGACCTGCAACACAAGGTGCGCGTTGGCCGCCTGACGCAATCACAAGCTGAAGCCATCTTCGGAGGACCGCTATGAGGCTCCTGATTGCCCTTCTGGGCGCCCTGCTCTTTTCCCAGGCCCAGGCATTCGATGTGCAGGGCACCGGCTACATCTACCGGGCCGTGGACGGTGACACCTACTGGGTCTCCGGCATCGAGCCGCAGGTCTACCGCCAGCTCTTTGCCCATTCGCGAGACAGGAACCACTTCAACGACCGGTACCGGAGTGTGAAGATGCGCCTTGGCGCGGTTGATACGGCAGAGTCTGTCCATACCAATGAGGCCCGCAACACCCTCAGGGGCAAGTCGATCAGCGCTCACATGAAACGCCTGACGGAAGACCAGCAGGTCACCTTCCGATGTTGGGATGTGGGTAAGTATGGACGCCCGATATGCTCTGTTTCTGCGGCCAACATTGGGGATATCGGCCTGTACCTGATCCAGAACGGCTTTTCTGAATACATCACGCACTGGGGGCGGCACCCCTATATGGACGCCCAATACCGCCAGGCTGGCGGCGGTTAGACCGCCAGCAAACAGCTCTAGCGCTGTATCTCTTTAATGCTTTTCCGGGGAAATAATTCACCGATACACCTTGCAGGGTGTATTTATTCTGGTAGAATGGTTTCCAGGTTAGGGCAATTTGAAGAGGCAGAGAGACATGGGCATTTACAAAGAGATCGCAGTTAAGCAACTGTTCGACATCACCAACATCAAGCGCATCTTTGAGAGCCATCTGGATCGCGAGACCCTGGAGAGCTACCGCCTCCCGATCTCCAACCCCAGCGCCCAGGTTATCGTGGGCCTTTCTGGGGGTGCTGACTCCTCCGTGCTGGCACTGTTCGCCGCGGCGTACCTGGCGCCGCACTACAAGAACCTGACATTCCTTTTCACCGACACCGGTGCTGAGCCGGATAGCTGCTACACCGCCCTCGATCAGATCGAGGAAATGACCGGCATCGCGGTTACCCGCCTGCAGCCGGAGAACGACCTGTTCGGCCTGATCGACAAGTACAACGGCTTCCTGCCGTCTGGCCGGGCCCGGTACTGCACCCGCCAGCTCAAGATCGACCCGCTAACCCAATACATGGCCACCATCCCGGCTGACAACGGTTACGTGTCGCTGGCGGGCATCCGGTACGACGAGGCCGACCGGGACGGCATCAGCTTCCAGTACAGCATGGAGACGGACGCCAAGGCCGCGTTCCCTTTCATCGACCTGAAAATCACCAAGGCGATGGTATTCGACATTCTGGACCGCACCATCGGCATTCCTGAGACCTACAAGTACCGCTCACGCAGCGGCTGCTATAACTGCTTCTTCCAGCGCGTAGCGGAGTCTGTGGGCATGCTGGTGAACGACCCGGACAACTTCGAAATCACCGAGCGCCTGGAGAAGCTGACAGCCGAGGACGAGAAGCGCTGGGACAACATCCCCGTGACTCTGACCGAAGCGGGTTTCCCGGCGGCATACCCGGTGCCGGCGTTCATCGATATCCGCAAGGACGAGAAGGTACCCAAGAAGGCCCCTGAGCGGGTTAAGACACGCAAGGACGACCAGACCGAAGACCTGTTTGGCTTCGAGCCTGAGACCGACGAGCTGGCGTATGACGAGCTGTTCGTGGCGTTCGCCCTTTACACCGACTCTCGCATTGCCCAGTTCACCGGCCGGGAGTTCACCCCAGGCACATACTGGCAGGAGCTGATCACCCTCAGCCCTTCCCTGACTGGCATCAAGTCCGCCGTGGGCAACCACTACAAGTTCAAGGCCACCACACCCATGCCCCACTACGATCTGGCTGACATGAAGATTGTCATTACCCAGATCCGGTTCCCCAAGGGCACCATCGATACTGGCAAGCCGGCAGCGGAGTCCTTCACCTGGAAAAGCGAGACCGCCTACAAGCAGCTTCGCAACCTGGTGAAGCACTGCCAGGCGGTCCTGCAGGAGGCTGACCTCAAACGCCGCTACGAGGACGCTCTGGGCGTACTGGAGAGCGACCCGGCAGACGAGCGCACCGCCATGGACGCCGCCGAGCAGGTGGACGTGCTGGCTGCCATGATCGCCCGACTGCCCAAGGTAACCGGGGAGCTGGCATGGGAAGGCCTCTACACGCCGAGCAAGGACGTCTCTGAGCAGGTCCAAATGCAATTGGACGGGGTTAGCGTCCAGACCGAGCGCACGGCCGCCAGAGAGGGCCTGGAGCACGACGAAGTGCCCATGGCCTGCCTCGCCTGCTCAATCTGAGCGGGCGCAGCCCGGCAGGCTTCGGCCTGCCCCTCCGCTTCGCGGATTTCTTGTGCACTGAGGCCGGTTGGCTACGCCACGGCTGGCGCCGCTGGAATTAAGATTTATACACCTTGCGTGGTGTTTAATGCCTGGTAAAATAGGTTTCAGGTTAGGCAAACAACAGAGGCAGAGGCATCATGAGCACCCCAGAACGTACCGCTATTTTCATCGATCCCGTTAACCGTACTGTCACCGAAGTTCCGTACGACGGCACCCTTGAACGATTCACTGAATTGACTGGCGCTGACAGGATTGAGGCGACCCCAGTTATAAACGCTGGGCCAGGGGGGCGACTCGATGAAGAGGGCTTTTACATCGAAGGAGAAAATCTGTTTGAAGGTTATCGATATGACGATTCGATTCTTTTCGATGGTGATGCCTTGTTTACGCACTTCTGTTTCTTTCGTTTTCCCCTATATCCGGGGCTGGTTGCAGGACCAGTTCTGATCGCAGGCGTAGACGAGAATGGCAAGAGTTGTGCTCCAGGAATCACTGCAGAACAAATTCAGAAACACATCAAATGGCTCGGGATGAGCCTGACTTGAGGCCAGCGATAGCTGGCGCTGTATCAACATAAGACCACAAGGACCGATGATGAGGACACTGAGAGATCTTTTCCGACACTACCAGATCGCCAACGAGCGGGTTGATCAGGAGGTTTTGCGACTGCGCTTTGAAGGCGTGGATGAAGGATTTGAAGAACATTTGGCCAAGTGCCTGCCAGAATCCGGGTATCCGTGCGACTGGGTTACGATGCTGGCGAAGCCGATCGGGGAGCAAATAAAACAGGCTGGCGGGTTCCAGCGGGTGGAAGTGCTGGGCCCCATGGGCATAGGAGCTCGGGTCAGTTTTCATTGCTACAAGAACGCGGACGATTCGATTGAAGACATCCAGGTGATGACTGTGGAGCCATGCCTGACTGATCTCTCGGACTCTCCGCTTCGTGTTGTAGACTACTCGACTAACACAGGTCGTTATGCGCCCGGGACTACCGGTGAGGTTAACGGACTGAACCACCCGTGCCGGCCGATCGATCCCCGAACGGCCGGTGACGGCTGGCTGCAATATCTCAGCTGACATAAGCCGTTGCATCAGAGCCCGCCTAGCGGGCTTTTTTTGTGTCTGGCGTTCCGCCAGCCGGGGCGCGGGCGCCCTTTTGTGTGCACTGAGGCCGGTTGGCTACGCCACGGCTGCCGCCGTGAAATCCTGACTAAATACACCTTGCAAGGTGTCTTAGATTTGCTATAATTCTCTACAGGTTAGGCAAACAAACACAGGCAGGAGAACACCATGATTAACTCAACCCCGATCCCTTTCTTCACTGATGACATCGCCATCGTTGCTCACACCACTTCCAGCGACATGAGCGACGCCATTGGCAAGCCGA
The DNA here is from genome assembly GCF_059072335.1 of Marinobacter sp. H13. NCBI lineage: Bacteria > Pseudomonadati > Pseudomonadota > Gammaproteobacteria > Pseudomonadales > Marinobacteraceae > Marinobacter > Marinobacter sp. H13. The sequence goes on from NZ_JCACRU010000009.1 coordinate 230,086, forward strand.
TGACCATCCGCGAGTTTGGCGAGCGCGTTAACGGCCCGGTTTATCTGGGCACCACCGATAACGGCGAGCTGTACGCAGCTGCCGGCCGTTACCCGAACATCCAGTTCCTCCACGGCCCGGAAAACATTCAGGCCGCCGCTTAATTCCAGTTTTGGCTGGCAGTCTTTCCGCTAACGGGCTGCCAGCCCTTTTCGAATTCCGAGGTATCGATATGAGTGCCCAACTTAAACTGACAGACATCTTCTCTGCAGACGACAAGTGCGAGTTCCATGGCGCAGCCGCCCTCCCCTTGCCGAGCAGCTTCAATCCGGGATCAATCTATGTGCGCGTTCACATCCGGATCCACACCCCCAGCTATCGCATTGTCAGCAACAGCCACCCCCAGTTCCCGGACGCCGAAAGCAACGATGCCTTTTACGAACAGATGGGCGCCCTGCTGAGCGACGAGCACATGATTGTCGACGGCACCTACGCCAGGACTTTCGGAGAAGTTCCGGAGCGTCTGCACATTCATCCGGATGATCTTAACGGGCTGGTTTCCCTCGATCGCCTGGTGCGCATCGTTGAGGCAATCAAGTCCGGGAAAAGCAAAGAGAGCAGCCTGCGCTGGATCGACATTTATGCCATTTGTGAGGAGCTGGATGATGACGAGAAACTGAACCGGCTGACCTACTACCGTGAGGAGCTGGCTGAGACCCTTCTCGACTCTGCTTACACAGGAAAACGAAAGGTCTACCGAGACATAACAGGCCATGGACTGTTTTACGAGTATGGTGCAATCAACTCGGGCTTTCCTGGTCTGCAGTTTGTGGAGCATTTTTCGACTGGCATGGGCGCTTGTCCGATCGCCCGCCAGTTCGAGAAAGAGCTGATTGACGACCTGATCAATCAAGGGCTGCTTCACGAGCGAAGCAAAGACGGCCGCCTTTGGCACCGCGCCAGCCTGAAGACCGAGCTCAACCAGATTCGCAAGGGAGACAGAACCTCCCTATGGGCAGCAGCCATGCGGGTCGCGACACCTAAGAAGAATCCATGGGAGAGATAATGCCTCATATCGTTAGCCAGCAAGGACGCTGGGTAAATGTCTTTATCAAAGTCGATGACGCCACAACGCACCATTTTCTGGTGCGTGAGGCCCATTTTGACGATGACATGATCACGCTGAAATTCAGCCAGGATGAATCAGACGACGATCCGGTTTTTCGAAGCTACTTCCGGGAAAGCTACATCGGATATGGATACCGGATCATTCCGGAAGAGTCCGATGAGCTGGTAGAGGCGACGAAAATTTCGATTATGGACGCCGAATCAGCGCCGGCCCTTCCCAGTGTCAGGAGAAACTGAAAATGCCGTTATTGATACGCGAAGATCTTGAATGGTCCGATGATGGGGATGAGAGCCGGGAATACCGGCGGATAGCCCGCAACTGGAATGCTATTCACCGTGCAATCCTGAGCCAGCCTTATCCATGCTTCACCACGGATATCGACAAGGGATTTTTCTTCATTTTTGAAGATGAGCTGCTGTTTTGCTCCGGCTACGCCTTCGACGATCCAAGTAAGGAGCCACATTGGGACCTGTCTTGCCCGCTTTATAACTTTGATGGCCAGGGCGCCGAAGATCTGGCAGACCTTTCGGGGAAAATGGAGAGCTGGCTGAAAAAGCCCTCTTTTGTTCTGCTGCCGGATGGTTTCGATCTAGCCTCTATTCCAGACATTCCCAGTCGCAAGGGTTTTGAAACGCAATCGATGTTCTACCTGGTTGAGGTATAGGCCCTCAAAACTCTTGCTGAGAAGCCCGCATTGCGGGCTTTTTTTGTGTCTGGCGTTCCGCCAACCAAGGGGCCTACGGCCCTTTCTTGTGCACTGAGGCCGGTTGGCTACGCCACGGCTGCCGCCGTGTTATTCTCTCTATATACACCTTGCAAGGTGTACGCTCGATGGTAAAATGGTTCTCAGGTTAGGACATATAGAGGCATAGCAAATGACCGGCACTTCCAAGCGGATACAGCACTTCGACAGAGCACTGAAAACAGTGGCAGCCCATTTCTCACGTTATGGCCGTAAGGGGGCCGTGGCACCGGTCACCCGGACTCTGGAATGTGCGTTTGAGACGGATTCCCAGTTTTCAGACGCACTGTCTGCCTCACTAATGCTTAAGGCCCAGAAATCGCCCGCCCTTAAAGCAGGGCTTGAGGGCTGGAATGTTTGGGGATCCAAATCATGGCTCGATAGCGCCCAGGCGCATGAGGGGCGCACCCTCGCTGAGATACGCGCCACCTTGGCACCGCAGTAGCCATGATCGACCAAGATAATTTTTCTCCTTTACGTTAATTCTTGAGGTATATCCATGAGCGCACCCAAAGTAACCATCGAAACCTCCACCATGACCGTGGAAAAAGCCCTGATGAATCAGGTTCGGGATATGCTGGCGGCGGTAGCCTCCGGAAACATCCCGTTCTCCACTGAAATCAGCGCCCTTCGGAAATCGGTGAACGATGCTCTGGACAAGGTAAACGCACAGCACCTGATGCAGGGCCGGTACCGCTGTACCCACTGTTTCCATGAGTGGACCGTCGAAGACGAACTCAACGACGCCAAGGACTGCCCAGAGTGCAACACCCCGGCGATTGAGCCCTACTTCAGCGGGAACCCCTACGACTTCAACGCGGTACCAACGTACGCGCTGGCGGAACATGAACGCCGGCACCCGGACCCGGCTGCCTATGGCACCTACACCGTCGAGGTTCACCGGACTGCCGTTCGCTGCCGTGAGATTCAGGTTGAGAACGAAATTGGCCCGGCCTCCGCGGAAATCCATGCCATGGCCCTGGCCCCGGATCAGGTATTCAGCAGTGATATTGATGCTGAATACCACGTTGAAGGCCACGAATTTGAGCCGGCGGATCTGCCGGACACTCAAACTGACAACGCGGGTTAACACCATGTCGCCGGCGTCCATGCAAACCACCATGTTCTACCACGGCGCATCCCAGCCCGGCTTTACCGTCTGGCGGGATGACCGGGGGCGCAGCGACGAGGCCGACATGCTGTTTCTGTCCCGATCGCCCAACGTGGCCCGGCGCTATGGTGAGGTTTTCCGCCTTGAACTTCAGGTGGACACCCTGCCGGTGATCACACTGGATGACTGGTTCAACGGCGATTGCCCTGGTACCAGCTTCATCATCCGCGGCGATGGCGGGTACGACTTCCCGGTGGACACCCTGGTTCTTCGAGAAGATCCCCGGACTACGTTTGTTCCGGTGGTGGACGTTGAGAGCCTTGATGACGGCCTGGCCATTACCCACGACCCAGTGTCACCCGACGATCGCCAGTTTCAGGCATACCTGACTGAACACTACGGCGGGGACTTCCAGCAATTTTCCGCGGACGTCGCTCGCCTTTAACCGTTTTTCGCCCAGGAGGCACCATGAAATCTATCAAAGTCGTTATCACTACAAGTTCCGGGGCCCTGATTCACAGCCCTACTCTCGCAGTTTTCCCCATCACCCAGACCGATCTTGATCGCATCGGCCAGATCAGGGAACTGATTTCCAGTTACGACCTGTCAGAGGCTCGGTACACCAAACCGGAGGTTGCATACCACGGAGGGGACTTCACTCTGGGTGTTCCAGAGATTGTCGTCACTGGGAACCAGTTTTACGTCAGCGCCCTATTCCATGAGTACGAAAACGAGACGCCCTGCAACACCGTGTCTTTCGACTTCAAGGATCTGGTCGAGGCCTTCGAGCAGTCCGCCGATGGCGATATCTGGTTCGCCGGCCAGTCAGAGGAAGATCTGCTCGAGCAGGTTTGCGAAAACGCCGAGGATTTCGATCTCGACAAGAACCCGATCGGATATCAGGTGGCCAACACCGCGACCGGGGAGCACTGGGACGACCGTCCGTCCTATGAAGTTATCCCGTACGCCTTAGCCTCAGAGGAATTTGAAAAAGCCAAAGGGTTTGGCGATAAGTGGGAACTCTGGACGATCTATCCCGACACGATCGAAGAACCAACACTTGCCCTCGTGTAGAGGGCAACAATCAATCAAACGCATCCAAGGAGCCAGCATGTCTCAGAACGCGAATCCCCTGCCCCTTACCGTTGGTGACTCGGTGATTGTGCCCGGCTTGAACAAGGCGGGAAAGATCTTGATGCCTGACCCGGATCCGGCTTCACATCCCAACGGCTCCAACGAGCCCCTCTGGTACCTGAAGTTTTCCGATGGCACCGAGGGTGGCGGCTGGCGAGAATCGGAGCTGATGCGCCAGCCCTGAAACATTCATTGATCTCAGATGACAAGAACAGGCCTTTCGAGGCCTGTTTTTTTGTGCCTGGCGTTCCGCCAGCCAGGGGCGCAAGCGCCCTTTCGTGTGCACTGAGGCCGGTTGGCTACGCCACGGCTGCGCCGTGAAAAAACGCCGAATACACCTTGTACGGTGTACGCTCTCTGGTAAAATGGTCCTCAGGTTAGGAAAACACGAGGTGGCAGCATGACCAAACGACACAACAAAGAGGCCCTGATGAGCAGGGCCTGCAGACTAGAGAACAAAGCTGAGCGGCTGATCAAAGAAGATCCGGACGGCAATCATTGGGATATTCAGGACTGCTATCAGGAGGCCGATCGCCTCCGCCAGTGGGCCGAGTTCGGCTGCCTGTCTGGCAATCCGACCAGTACATGGAGGCCCTAACGATGCCATCATTGCTGAGAGGGTGCGCTATGCAATCTGGCACTCCGGAATCCGCCGAGGAAGCCATTCGCGAAGCTTTCCGCTCCATAAAACGTTACCAGCTGAAAACGTGGGTACCGCTGACCGTCACCTATTGCGGCAACACAGCCCACTTCCTTGCCTGCCAGAAACGACTCAAAGCGTTTACTGAGCCGGCGCCGGCTATCCACCTTGTCACCATTACTGCCGGCAGTTTGTTACCCGGACGCCCGGTGACCTACAACAGCCAGACGTTTCGTCTGACTGGGAAGAACGAGCTGAAAGAAACGGGGCTGGTCAGTGAAGCCTCTGAAGAGTTGCTTTCACTGTGGGGCCAGTCCGGTTTGCCGCTACGCCAAATCAACAAATCCGGTCAGGGGGACCAGCAACATGCCCAATAGCTCTCAATTCAAGGTTACCAAGACCATCACTATCAACATCCGTTGGAGCACGACCGAAGAAACCCCTGAGCGCCACCTTGAAGCACTTGAGGAGACCGGTTTGGACCGGGCCCATGAAATGATGCTTCAGGGATACAGTGAAGGCGAGCTCTACGACAATATCACCATGCCCGGAGACCCTGAGGAAGGCGTTGATTACCGGGGCTGGTGGACCAGTGAAGCATCCATTGATCGCGAGATCCCCGTGTTTGATGGTTTTGCGGCGGAAGTGGCTGCCAAAATCCGAGCCCTGGATCTTTCAGCGGACGTTAACCCGGAGTTTATTGACCAAGCTGCCGAGGACGGGCTTTCAGTTATTCAGGCGGTTCAGAGCTGGTTTGCAGATCGCGAGTTCGACTGCAGCAATCTACACCCCCTTTCCGGGTCGGTAAGTGAATACGGAATCGGCGTCGTGCATCTTGAGCGCCCCTACATCCCCATCAGCGAGGAGTCTTTCAACGACTATCTGAAAGACGGTGAAAGCGATCTGTACCTGACGCTCAGTGGCGTTGTTGTGACCTATGGCACTGCGGATATGGGCCTGGCACTGATGCCACTGAATAAGGAAATGGTCAAATTCGTATTGGATAAGCACCAGGAGTCGGGAGCAGACGCATGAGGTACACGATCAATCTCAACTCAGTTGAGCAACGGGCCGATACGCTGGATGCTGTCTTGACGATTCTGGCGGACTTTACGGACTTTGACCGGGCCGCCATTACCCAGGATATTCTTTACAATGGCGCGGCCAGCGTCCTTTCCGGCCCTGATACGGCTCTTGTTGTGGATACCATGTACAAGGAAGCGAAGCAGGCCCGGGAGTGCGCCCGGGAAATGTACGCCCGGGACGGTGAAGTAGAATTCGCCGATGACCTTCCCGTGGCCTTTGCCGATGATGGGTACCGGGTGATGTGCTGGGTCTGGGTCGATGCCGCCGACGCCGGGTGCGACGATCTGGACGAGGATGCCGACGAGGACAACATAGAACTCGTGTATGGACTCCTCCTCTATTGCAAGCACTTTGTCTGATCGCGACTAAGGTACGACTGCCTACGTGTATTCGGTCTCTTTAATGATGCCGTCCCTGTAGGCATCGGACCCTGATGGGCTATCCGCGCACTGGTTCCCAATCGCTTACACGAGCTCAAGGCTCCACGTTCATTAGGGGTTTCCCAGCGCCGGTTCGACCTGTTCGCCATCAATCAAAATGCCATGCAATCGTGGTGTTGGACGTCTCCTGAAAAGTTGCCGGTTGTTACCCTGGCACACTCAGCCTTGCAGCTACCCACTCAAACTCCTGCCGCTGAGAGCCCTTCGTTATAGGCTTCCTCGTTGTGTACCAGCGCCCAGGCAATACGGGCTGTTTTGTTGGCCAATGCCACCGTTGCCACATTGACATGCTTCCGGGCGGCAAGGGCTTTGAGCCAATGACTCAGTCCGTCGTCTTTGCTCTCAACATGACGCAACACGGCCCGTGCTCCGTGAACGAGCAGCTTGCGCAGGTAACTGTCGCCGCGCTTGCTGATCCCTAACAGACGATCCCGTCCCCCGGTGCTGTGCTGTCGAGGTGTCAATCCAAGAGAAGCGGCAAAGTCTCGTCCTTTGCGGAAGGCCTTCCCGTCGCCCAGGGCACCTGCCAAGGCACTGGCTGTGAGCGGCCCCACGCCGCGTAATGTCATTAAGCGCTTTGCTACAGGATCCTGCCTGACACTCTCAGTGATCCGGTCATCAAGGGCTGTGATGCGATCATCAAGATGCCGGAGGTCCTCGGCCAACCCATTGAGCAGAATGCGGAAACTATCGGTAAGCTCGCTCTCAGCATCTTCAAGCCAGCCTGGTAAGGCCCGGCGCAGCTGCTGGATGCCCACTGGCGCTACAATACCGTACTCGCCCACTAAACCCCGGATCTGGTTGGCCTTGGCCGTGCGCTGCCCCACAAGCTCTTCCCGGATCCGATGTGCAGCCTGAATATCCTGCTGAGCGACCGTCTTTGGAGCGACAAATCGCATGTTCGGGCGACTCATGGCTTCGCAGATTGCCTCCGCGTCTACTCGGTCGTTCTTGTTGCTCTTGACGTAAGGTTTGACAAATTGGGCGGCAATCAACCGAACATGATACCCCCGCTTCTGGAGTTCCCGAGCCCAGTGGTGTGATGACGCGCAGGCTTCCATACCAATCTCGGCGCCGGCCGGTACTTTTCGGCTGAGGGCATCAAGCCACTTGCTGCGAGAATACTTGCCTTGCCATCGAGTTTGGCCGTGACGGTCTACGCCGTGCACGTGGAAAACTGATTTGGCAATATCAACACCGACACGGATAATGTTCACTTGGGCTTCTCCTCATCTTCATGATGGTTGGCTAATCACTCACCATTTTGCCACGTAGATGCCGGTGAGGTGAGGAGGAGTCCATCCCATTGCTTATATCTCAGCCGCCAGTCACATAGATGTCGAATTCGACGAGCACTCTGTGGCCTCTCTCGGTGATGACCCCGGCGCATACGTGTCTGGCTGGGTTGAAGTAAGCTTTGGCGCCGTTGAAGATCAGGCTTCTATTGCTTGATATACACCTTGCAAGGTGTTCATTCTGTGGTACAATGGTCGTCAGGTTAGGCAAACATACACAGGCAGGAGAACACTATGCAAAAAGCAGATTTACTCAAGGCACAGCGCCTATCACGGGCTATCCTTCTGGATATCCTCTCGAACGATACGCTCAAGAAGATCGACAACTTCAGTGAGCTTCACGATCATGTCGATGCCAATTGCTTGGGCGGCGTCGGCCAGTCCTGGCACTGGTTGCACGATGAGGAGAACAAACTGGACATCCTCAATGAGGCCCAGAACATGGTTAACCGGGCGCTGGGGGTGATTAACGCCAAGATCCCAGCCGACAGCAACAACGCAGAAGGACACTGAGATGAGCACCGACGACATTACAGCAATCGGCAAACGCCACGGCCTTGAGTTCGATTCGGTGGCCTCCGGTGGCCGCTACCAGCTGCTGATGCTCGCCCCAAGTGGCGATGAGAAGCCGGTGTTCGTTCTGGAGAATCCGGAAAACGGCGAAGGGCCCTCAGATCCGAATGCCCGGATCGGGATTATCTGTTACCCGAATATGGACCGGTGGACTGACTGTGTTGAGGCTGTATTCCCCAACGCCGAGGCCGCGCTGAAGCAGCTCGCCAGCGCTGACTTCCGGACAGCCCTTATCTGGGAAGTTGCCGGCCTGCTCAACCCGGGGCCTACTATGGAAGCCGCCCATGAGGCTATTGCGTGGACAGAAGAGGCTCAGCGGGTGATCAAAAAGCAGAATTTCACCTTTGCCGAAATGGCCAATGAGATTCTGGAAACCTCCGGGGCTGAGATTGCTCTTATCCCCCACCCCGGCATCCAGGATTAATCAGGAGGCAACATGAACGTACATTTCGAGCGCAACGTGATGGAGAAGAGCGACGTTATCGCGCTCTTCCAATCCTTCACTCTGGAGGATCTGCGCAAACGCTTTGTTTGGGCGAATGCGTTTTTTGAGCGCAATGACCAGCCAGAGTATTACTTGAGCGGTCTGGTCGAGAAAATGTACAAGCTTGGGTACCGAGTCTATGCCGGAGACCTTGAGATTATGCCACTTGGCCGGGAGACAATTCACGATAAGGCGTACCTTTGGACCCGGATGGACGACATTAAAACCGGCCGCCATGGCGACTCCCTGATGCCCACTCTTGGTGATGCACTGGTTTCCCAGGATAACCCGGGCGCCTTGATTGAGCAGGCCGTCTGCATCCTCCGCGCCTATCGGAATGGCTTTGATGCTCGCAGCTCAGAGGTTCATTGACATCCTCCCCGGCATGAATGCCGAGGATTCCTGCGGCGCTCAGGCAGGGCATAGAGCCTTGCCTGAGTCGCTTCGGTGGGTTCCTGCTGCTGGCGACCTTGCTGCATCGCTCACTTCACAGGCGAACCGGGCGTGTCCCGCCCTTAAAACATTGATCGCGCCAACCGTGTCGGCATTTTCTTTGAAATCGCACTCGACACAGTGGAACAGCGATTGCGTTCGGCGGTTCTCTGCCGACACATGGCGGCAAGCCGGACAGGTTCGACTGGTGTTGTGTGGCGGTACCGCCACCAACCACCCGCCACTCCATTGGAGCTTGTAGTCCAGCTGGCGGCGGAACTCGAACCAACCTTGATCCAGAATGCTCCGGTTCAGACCGGATTTGGCCCGGACGTTGCGTCCGGGTTGATCGGCGGTGCCTGCCGCTGACTTCGACATATTTCGCACCTTTAAGTCCTCGATACACACCATCGCGTGGTTTTGGCTGATGGTCGTCGTGGCTTTGTGCAAATAGTCGCGGCGGGCGTTACCGATCTGGGCATGGATGCGCTGAACTTTGGCTTTCGCTTTCTTCCAGTTGTTGCTGAATTTGGTTTTGCGACTGAGCGCCCGCTGCGCTTTGCGCAGTCGGGCCTGATGTTTTTTGAAGCTGTTGAGGGGCTTCAGATGGTCGTCACCCTCGAAGGCCGGCAGCGGCCGGTCGAAGGCGGCGAAGCGAGCCACGCCCAGGTCGATGCCGATGGCATCGCCCTTGGGGATCGGCGTTTCCACCTCACGTTCGGTCTGGATACTGACAAACCATCTACCGCCCGACTGGCTGACGGTGACGTTTTTCACCGTGCCCAGAACTTCACGACTGTTGCGATACCGGACCCAGCCCAGCTTAGGAAGGAATAGGCGATTATTCGCTTGGTCGAGCTTGATTTGTTTGGGGTCAGGGTAGCGAAAGCTGTCGGAGATGCCTTTCTTTTTGAACCGAGGGAAATCAGCCCGCTTGGCGAAAAAGTTGGTGTAGGCCCGCTCCAAGTCTTTCAGTGTTTGTTGCAGTGGGTGAACCGGAGCCTCCGCAAGCCAGACGGTTTCCGGAGCGTTTCGCCATTCGGTGATCTGCTTGCAGAGCCCGGCGTAGTTCAGCTTCTTCTCGCCCTGATCGTAACGGGCCTTTTGCAGCCCCAGCGCCTTATTGAACACAAACCGGCAGGAGCCCGCGAAACGGCGCATGAGGCGCTGTTGCTGACCATCGGGCCGGAGTTCGTACTTAAAGGCTTGCAGGCGTTTCATTCAGCTCATCCACCACTGTTCGTACATACAGTATTATAGGCCACGTTCCGTGGCCACGCTATCCTTCCCCGGCCTGAAGTGCCGAGGCTTGTCGCGTTTCTTGGTCAACACTGGCCGGACTGCTGGGCGTGGATCCCTCAATGTTTAAGGACGACGAGTGATGAATCAGAGCCGATTGCCCGATCCCAAGGCAAACCCTCACCCGACCGAGGTTGAGGCGCAACCCAGCGATAACGTCATTGTCCGCGTGGAATCCCGCGAAGGCTACGCAATGGACATTGGCCGGTACCTGCACGGCATAGAAAGCTGGCGGGTCGACGGGATTTCCGGAGATGCACCCGTTGTGGAGTGGTGGCCCATGCCGGAGCCCGGCACCGGTACCATGATCTAAACCACAGCCATGATAAAAACCCGCCTTTGAGCGGGTTTTTTTGTGCCTGGCGTTCCGCCAGCCGGGGCGCAAGCGCCCTTTCGTGTGCACTAAGGCCGGTTGGCTACGCCACGGCTGTCGCCGTGAAAAAAAACACTAAATACACCTTGCAAGGTGTCTCTGTTTTGCTATAATTCTCTACAGGTTAGGCAGAAAAACAGGCAGGACAGAACATGAGCGTTATCATCTACTCCCGAGTTGGCGAAAACAACGGCACCCGCCGGATCTGGATGGAAGGCTTCCATCTCCGTCACGGTGGCATTGAGCCGGGCGTCACTCTGCACATCCGCAAGCACGAAAAGAGCAACGTGTTCCAGTTGCACCCGAAGCCGGGTAGCGACTCCCTCGGCACCGTGCGCGTTTCCCGCCGTACCCTGAAGGACGGCCGCACCAAGCCGCTGATCGAAATCAAAGACCCGACCGTTCTCGACGCCCTCCCGGGCCAGATGAAGCTACGCATCGGCGTCTTCAAGGGCAAGATCACCATCCGGGCGCACGTTGACGAAGAGCGCATCAAGGCCCGCGAGAAGGACTTTCTCGAAACCCTGATGAAGGGCGAGCCCCTGCAGCTGGGCTCCCTGTTCCACGGCGGCGGGATGCTCGACTACGCCCTTCACAGTGGCCTTGAGCGCGTCGGCATCTCCAGCTATACCAAGCTGGCGGTTGAGTGGGATCCGCGCTACATCGGAAGCAGCTACGCCAACAATCCCCAGTTTTTCCGGGAAGATTCCATCATCATCAACGGCCCGATTCAGGACTCTGTGCTTCCTGCAGACCTGAGCCTGCACATTCTGACCGGCGGCGTCCCCTGCGTCGGCGCTTCCAAGAGTGGGATTTCCAAGAATGGCCTTACCCACCCGGAAGAACACGATCAGGCCGGCTCGATGTTCTATTACTTCCTCCGGTACATCGAAGCGATGAATCCGGCAGTTATCACGCTTGAGAACGTGGTCGAGTACGCTTCCAGCGCCAGCATGGCTATTATCCGGTCTGTGCTGAACCAGTGGGGCTACACCCTGCGTGAGACCGTCCTGAACGGCAACCAGTTGGGCGCGTTCGAGAATCGCGATCGTCTGGCTATGATCGCAACATCGAAGGGTCTGGATGCTATGAACCTGTTCCCGGAAGTTCGCAGCGTTGCGAAGAAGCCGGACACGCTGGCTGACATTGTGGAGCAGTTCAGCGCTGAGGACGAAATCTGGAAAGACTACGATTACCTCCGCGTTAAGGCTGACCGCGACAAGGCCGCTGGCAAAGGTTTTGCCATGCAGGAGCTTGACCTCACAGCTCAGAAGGTTGGCACTATCGGCCGGGGTTACGCGAAAGTCCGCAGCACCGAGCCGCGTATCAAGCACCCAACTGACGAGAAGCTGACTCGCCTGCTCACCCTGACCGAGCACTGCGCGGTTAAAGGTGCCCCGGCATCTATCATCGCGGGCAACTCCAACACTGTCGGCCATGAGATCCTTGGTCAGGGCGTGATCATCCCAGCTTTCGAAGCGGTCTTTGTTGAGCTTGGCATTGAGATGCTGACCCAGATCGGCCTGACCGTTGGCACCATGGCCGCCAACGATGAATGGTTCGACAGCGACATCCTGTACCTGACTGCCGAGCAGCAGGAAATGCCGCAGGCAGCCGCGATTGATCTGGACCGGTACCCGCACATTGTTCACTTCGCCGATGACAGCATTGCACTGATCGGAGGCCATCGCCCGGCACTGGCCCAAGCCGCCTGACTCCCGTCACAGGGAATACCTGGGATTCCCTGTGACACCCCGAATGCCTGCCAACCTTTGCCCGCTTTGCGGGCTTTTTTTTGTGTCTGGCGTCCCGCCAGCCCGGGCGCGGGGCGCCCTTTTGTGTGCACTGAGGCCGGTTGGCTACGCCACGGCTGCGCCGCGGAGAAATGAACCAATATACACCTTGCATGGTGTGCGCCCTCTGGTAAAATGGTTTACAGGTTAGGTAATCACAGCGCAGGAGAATCCCATGAGAGATGTCACCGAAACTCTTCACTCGATCGGTTACAAAGGCCCCTCACCTGTCTTGGTGAAAGATGGCTATGTTGTTTCGCCAGTGCGTCAGTTCTGGCCGAGCTTTTACCAGCAAGTACGAACCGACTACCTGATGGAGAACATCGAGCCAGGACGTTTTGTTCGGTACAACGATATCTCGCTCAGAAGTTCCGGTTCTGCCGAAGTACTGAGTGTTGACGGCAAGTTCGCAAAGGTTCGCTGGCTGCAGTCCGGCATCAAATCAACTGAACACATCCCCAGTCTGGAACTGCTCGAGTCACAGGAGAACGCGGCATGAGTTCCTTGAAGCTTCGGCTGCAGGAAGAAGGCATCGAATCCACCATGCTGGACGATCTGGTTCACGATGCGGCATCCCGGCGAGCCAGCGCCATCAACAACGATGGCATGAGCTCTCAACTTGAATATCTGGAGCAGTGCGGCGTTTCCGACCAGGAAATTGCAGACGAACTTGGAGTCAGTCTGTGATCACTGATTTAGTCCATATATAGACTTTAGGGCTTTATTTGTCTATACTTGGACTAAATAGGGATTTGAACCGGAGTTTCGCCATGAATACCGCCAGCGCACAGAAAAGCTTCAGCAACAAGGAACTCAGTGTTGCCGGCCTGAAGGCCGCGTTCAACATCCTCGATAAATGGGGATGCAGTGCTGAGCAGGCTCAAGCCATCTTGCGCTTGAAGCGGGCGACGTACTTCAAGCTGAAAGGCGATCCGGACAGCGCCAACCTTGATGCCGACCAGCTCGCCCGGATCAGTATGCTGCTGAACATTCACCAGGCACTGCGGATCGTGTTTGAGAACCCAGAGAACCAGTACGGATTTATGAAGATGAAGAACCACAACCCGTACTTCTCTGGCCGCAGCCCAATGGAAGTTATTGAGGGCGGTGAGTTCACCAAGCTCTACGAAACATTCAAGCGCGTTGATGCGCTACGCGGAGGACTGGTTTAGATGGGCGCTTCCCTACCCACAAAAATGCTAGAGCGAGTGAAAGGCTACCGCCTTATCAACTCGAAGCTGCCGACCATCCATCTATTTGAGGATGTTTCGAGCCTTGAGGATTTCGAGACTCTGTATGCCCTCCAGGAGCTGACCAACCCTCGCCTTAACAACGAGGTTGGGAGTCTCGATTACCTCTCTCTGGATGAAGTGCCGTGGGAGATCCAGGGAACCAGTTATGCCGTGGCACCGTTTACTCACGTTGCACCGGACGGAAGCCGATTCAGCAATGGCGATTATGGTGTTTTCTACATTGCTGACACCAAGGAAACTGCTCTGTCTGAGGTTTCTTATCACTGGGGCCGCTACGTTGCCGGGGTTGAAGACCTGAAGTTCGATCGAATCGTTCTGCGCACTCTGGCAGTTCAGTTCTCCGGTGAGCTGGCGGACGCCACAGCTCTGGAGCTGTCAGATCCGATCTATGACAAGGAAGACTATGCTGACGCCCAGGCACTCGGTGCAAAGCTTCGGAAAAACGATTCCGAAGGGATCCAGTACTGGTCTGTTCGCAATCCCGGTGCCACTTGCTGGGGCCTGTTTACCCCGCGTCGTGTAGAAAGCGTGGTTCAGGCCGGTCATTATGAGCTGATCATCTCTAACCGGCAGATCGTGGACACTGCCGAGCTGGTCTAACGCCGGCACAACGTTCAACGGCCGGGCGGACTCCTGCCGCCTACCTACCTTCCGCCCGGCCACCCTATCCCACTCGCCTGCTTAGCGGGTTTTTTTGTGCCTGGCGTTCCGCCAGCCGGGGCCTTCGGCCCTTTGTTGTGCACTGAGGCCGGTTGGCTACGCCACGGCTGCGCCGCGGGAAATTAACCCTATATACATCTTGCGAGGTGTACGTTGTCTGGTAAAATGGAGTTCGGTTAGGCAAACAGGCAAGAGGCAGGAAACATGAACATCGCATCCGTACCCGAGGCGCTTCTTGAAGAAGCATATCTTCTGAGCGATCAGTTTGACGAGATTTATTCCGAAGCCTACTCCAGCGCTCGCCATGCTGGTCTGGACGATGGCAACGCTCGCCAGTGGGCAAACGGCAAGGCACGCGCAGCTTTCCCGGATATCGGAGAGGCGGAAGCTCTCATTCGTCAGGAGCAGGATTATCAGGCTCTGGCGAACAAGCTGGCTTATGACGCGACCAACCCGGACTTTGACCCGGTGTTCGACAACGATATTCCCTACTGAGGAGGAGTGATGATATGAAATACGCAGCAGGTAATATCGAGCTGGCTACTGCGGCGATGTGTGTCTGGGAGACTCTGAACATCCCGGACCACATTAATGGCCCATACGGCGAATACCTCGAGGGCGCCCTGAACGATCAGGGCGTTTCGGAGACCCGGGAGCGGGCTGCAAACCTTGCGATTGAGATCAACCATCTCTATGGCCGGGTCGAGGAGTTCTATGATGAGCCTTTCGACATGGAGTTTGTTCCTGGGATCATCGACGCGCTGTTCCAGTTGTTCGGTCATTTCGGTGTGGCCAGCTACGACCGCCGCCTCTCCGAGGGGCACTTTCTCGCAGCGTGGGCCCTGCTCAGCAGTGTGGATGTGGACGTGGATCAGCTGAAAGCTCCGGGCACCCGGTTCAGCGCTATCCGGCACAGGCAGGGCTTCAGCCTGTCAGCAGAGCCTTCCGACGCAGAGCCCTTCAGCTTTGGTTGCTTCCGCACCATGAGGGACGCCCGCGTTGCTGCACGCACCTTCGAGACCTTGGCGGGCAGTCGCCCAGACGCTCAAGCCGCGTAATCGAGTCATTTACCAGCGCCCGCCAGAGCGGGCTTACCTAACCCGGGGGGCATCTCCCCGGGGCGCAAGCGCCCTTTGATGTGCACTAAAGCCGGTTGGCTACGCCACGGCTGCGCCGTTACCCCCCCCTCCCCTGAGATACACCTTGCAAGGTGTCTGCATTCTGGTAAAATGGTTACCAGGTTAGGACATCAATGGCAGGAGTAATCATACGATGAGCATTAAGAATCTTCCCGATCTGGACCAGCGGGTTATCAAGTCCCTCAAAGAACACCTGAGCACCGGCTATGAAAAGTCGAGCGAGGCGGTTCAAAGCGTCATCGAAGCCATTCAACTGGGTAAGATTCGTCTTACACGCCAGGCTGACACCCATGGTGGCTTCGAAGAATTAGCCGGTGACTGCTTTAATCCGGATGCAAACCCCAGCGTCCCCGCCGAACAACTAAAGCGCGAAGCAGAAAATTTCCGCCGCAAAATCCGACGTACCGGTGTTTGGGTGATGATTTCCGAGTACTGGACCGGCCGTGAATGGAAAAGGTTCGACAACATTACGGACAACATCATTGGGGGCTTCGTTGGCCATGACTTCTTTGGTTCAGGTTATGAGCTTCAGGTTATGGAAGCAGCTCTTGATGCCTATAACCAACAGGATCTCGATGCAGACGGCTTCGTGATCGACCCCTATCGCAAAGCAGCCTGAGAGGAGATCAGATTATGCACGCACTTCGATTTCGCTAGAAGCTGCCCGTAATCTGAATCGCGAAATTCTTCGCCCACTGTAACCATTCGCCCGGGGTTTCCCGGGCTGCAGAATTAAAGGACAAGTGCATGAACCGCCCTACCCACAAAATTTCGACCACCATGATTTTCGAAGCGCTGGAAATGCTGGCCGACCAGAACGAGCTTGAGGATCGAGATCCAGCACTACAGACGGTGAAAACGCCGGTTTGGGCCGCGAAAATCCGCGACGCCGTGAATGAGGCCCTGACTACCGACCGCGAACCTTCCGTGACAGTGACGCCGGAGCTGGCGGACTACGCGAATGAATCCCTCAGTGATGCAGCTGCATCAGCTCAGGAAGGTGGAAGGTTTTTGCCGACAGATTGGCACAACCTGATATCGGGCGCCTACTCGCAGTATTTGAAAGCCGCTGGCGAAGATGAGGCTAATACCGATTTCAGTGCGGAGGCCCTGGCAACTATAAGCACGAACGAACTCGACTCCAGCAACGTCATCTCATTCCTGAGATTTCAGCAGGGTCGTGAGTTTGACCACGTTTCCACTTTGCCATCGGAATACGAGCATCTGGTGGAAGGCATCAACGTCACGGACTACTGTGTCACTTACCCTGGCCCGAGCCTTCTCGGGTATGACCCCAACACTGGTGAAGCTTGGTTCCAGGACTACAAAGAGGAGTTCCGGGGACCGCTGGAAGAGATTGAGCGGAAATTCTACTTGTGGGCGATCGTAGAGGGCGATCTCGCTTCCTAGAAGCGCCCTACTTCCTTCCTGCTGGCCCGCAAATGCGGGCTTTTTTGTGCCTGGCGTTCCGCCAGCCCAGGGCCTACGGCCCTTCTTGTGTGCACTAAGGCCGATTGGCTACGCCACGGCTGGCGCCGCGGGATTTTGGATCATATACACTTTGAAAGGTGTCTGTTTATTGGTAAAATTGTTCTCAGGTTAGGCAAACAAAGAAGGCAGGAAAACGATGATTACTCCCTATGATGCAAGTCGTGTCGCTCACGCAATGGCTACGATTGCCACCAGCCTCCTGGGGGCGGCATACCGTGATGAGTTCAAGGTAAAGAACGCCTACGTCACCGCCAGGGCAGGTAAAGGTAATAGCACCTACCACAGGGCCCAGAACGGAAACCACAAACTCACCTTCGGCCCCGGCATGGTCGCAGAGAAGGCCAACGGCAATGGTGCAGCGTGGCTTTCAGCCCGAGAAATTAAACGCTACCGGTTCTACAACGGTGATCAGTCGGTGTCTTCGCTTTTGGCCCATACGATCCTTCACGAGTTCGCCCATGCGATTCAGACCCTTCGCGGTGAACGCCTCAGAGGATCCGTCCATAATCCTGCGTTCTACCGGATTCTGACGGATTTGCACGCCAAGCACGGCGAGGACGTAAGGACTTCGCTCCGTGGCACGTTGGAGCGATTGGGCATTGACGTAGACAGCGTACGCACTCAAAAACCCACTACTCAGGCAGCGGTCAAACCTGCCAGCCATGGCCGTGATTTCCAGATTGGCAATGCGGTTCGTTTTGAAATTAGCGGTACGATCGCGCTCGGTCGAATTGTCCGTATCAACCCCAAAAGCCTCACAGTGCATGGCACTGAAAATGGCATACCCATGAAGTACCGCGTTTCCCCGAGTTTGGCGACCAAACTCAACGAAGGCGAGTACCTGAAAGCGCTGCAGGACCGAGCTATTGCCAGAGATCGGGCTCCGACACCCACGCTAATCGAAACACCACCACCAAAGGGCCCCGGCTTCGCTGTTGGCGACAAGGTTAAGTTTCACTTCAAGGGGCAGCAGGTGGTGGGGCGAGTTGTTCGAATCAACAGGAAGAGCATCAGCGTTGATTCCGACAATGGTGGCGGTTACCGGGTACCCCCTCGCCTTCTGCGAGTCGCCTGATGAAGCGGTCCCCGTCAATGGCGGGGACAACAACGCCTTCACACATCAAACATGATTGAGGACACCACATGGAACGCATTAATCCCGCCATGGGCCTAGTTGTGGATGAAGGCCTGATTTTCATCCTCAAATTCACCTCTGCTAACCGGATCGAAGCCACCGAATTTTGCGATCAGGCCCAGGACATTCTCTATGACGAAATCGGCTCCACCGGTCATTTCCGCATAGCGCCAGCTAAAAGATCGGATTTGCATGAGAATTTCATTCTTCTGGCCAGATCCAAGCACCAAGACCCAGAGTTTATGACTCGATCAGAGAATGAGATTTTTGTGGCCTTCATTGTTCGGGAAAACAGTCCGGATACGCCGCTAAGTGAAGAGCTTTCCATCATTCCGGAAGAACTTGAAGATTTCTGCCACCAGACCGGCCTAACGGTTGCTCAGATGGATGTAAGAGAACTGTATCGATAGCTTCAGGCCAGCGTTGAGACCCACCATCTGGTGGGTTTTTTTGGTGCGCCAGGCATGGCGCGTAGCGCCTTGACGGGCGCTGTTCCGGTACAGGTGGTGCTGGCCGGATGACTTGGGGGTGCAAGTCCCCTGTGGGCCCGGCAAGGGTGTTCACCGCGAGGTGGAATCTGAAGGAAGCCGCAGGCAAAGCACTGGCCCGACGAACAGGAATCGCATCAGGCGGTCACACCGGGTAAGGCGGCCAATATCGTCAAAGCCCAGTACTTGCACGGAAGGTGTGGACGTACATGCGGCGGGCATAAGTGTGAAGGTCACGCGTCTTACCCTGGGAACTCTGGTGGTCTGCCGTTGTGCTACTCACCTCGTGAGGGGTGGGGATGGGCTGCCAGAACTCAGCAGAGGCCGTAGTAGGTGCGTTACCGCGTACTGAAGGGCTGAACCCACTATGAGTGGATAGTCGGATCTTATCTCTGATTAGAGCTTGCAGATGCCTCAAGCGAGGGCTCGCAACATACGTGGACGAGGCGGAACCTCGGACACAGTTGCAGCGCAATGCACTCTGACAGGCGGAAGATCAACGGAACGCAGCTCGCCCAGTATTGGGAAGTGGGAACCGCCGTGGTACGGAACCGTATGCCCGGTGGTGTGAGAGGACGGGGGAGGTAACTCCCCCTCCTACTCGATGCCCTGCGTTCGGCCAGCCCGGGGCGCGAGCGCCCTTTTGTGTGCACTGAGGCCGGTTGGCTACGCCACGGGTGGCGCCGTGAGACTTAGAACTATATGCACCTTGCATGGTGTACGATGTCTGGTAAAATGGTTCTCAGGTTAGGCAAACGACTTCAGGCAGGAGAAATATCCATGAGTACCGACACTTACATTCCAAAAGAGAACACCTATCCCAACGGTGCAATCACTATCTGCCGGTTTACAGAACAGGAAGCTGGTTACGTGAAGTTCGCCCCGATGGGAGGTGGTCCGGTTTATCGCATGCCGGAGGAGAAATTCGAAGAAACCTTCCGAAAGGTAAGCGAGAACGAAATCAACAACGTTCAGTATCGCGCCGCTTATTTCAACATCGACGGTGCCTATGACGATCCGATTCCCGGTTACACCACCGGCCGTTTGTGGAATGGCTTTGCCATGCCGGTGTTCGAGGAAGAAGGCGCCCTGATGCTGGCCGAGCAAGGCCCTGACATGACTTACGACAAGGAGCGGGACACGTTCGTCGTTGATATGGGCGAAGAAGTTGATGATGAGTGCCGCTACGAGGAATACAAAGGCTTCGACATCACCTTTGAAGGTGAAGTGAAGCACGTATACGCGATCGGTGACGGTTGGGTCTGGGACGGGATTCCACCTGAGGAAATCCAGTAAAACCCACTGGCGGGCCGAAAGGCCCTGCCCTTACCCACGAGGACTCAGTGATGAATTCCAAGCAGGCCCGCTTCCTGGCGCGAAATCCCCGAGCAATGATGCAGTACAAGGCCACTGGGCGACTGCCACAGACTTACCGGCCCAGAAGCCCGTTGATTGATCTGCTGGAGACAATGAGCCCGCGGGAGCGTGTGGAGCTTCGAGGTATTCGCCTGTCTCCGGCTCTTGGGTACCAGACCGGTCAAACCTTTGCGAATGCCGAGCAGCTCTACCGTTTCGTCAAACCGGAGCCAGAGATGATCGAGGGTGAGTCGTTTCCGGCTGAAAGCATGAGAATCAAGCGTTTTACCAAGCGAATCACGTTGGATGACCTGAAAAGGCATCAGATCAACACAGGCCATGATTAAATATATCAATTAATAAATTCAGGCAAACAGTTTCCGTGATGTTTGAAAATTGATAAAATAAACATTGGTCAAAGGCAAGCAAAAGGCATTCAAATGAACATCCAGTCGCCCTGCAAAAAACAGTGCAAGCTGAATGAGAACCGCGAGTGCGTTTCATGCGGTCGAGATATCGACAGCATCGCGAACTGGAGCCGTACGTCCGACGAGCAAAAGGATCGGGCCAATACAGCGGCCAGTGTCCGACTAGCCACGATCCAGACAGCCAGAAACGAGGCAGACAGCTATGAGATCCGCTGAAGAAGAGCACGATTTGGTGGTTGCCGCAGCAAATGCCACCGAAGAGGCCCGAATGAAGCTGACGCTTTATCGCTCCGAGGATGAGGACTTTGCCCTGTTCCGCCGGTCAGCCATGCGCCAGTGTGGTGAGCTTACGGTTGCCCTGGCCCTCGGGAACAAGATTCCTGACGAGACTCTGAAGTACTTCGAGGGTTGGGTCTCGGATCGCTCTGGAGGTGTTGGAGACCATTTTCGAGCATTCGTGCGCTCCGTTGAGCGTGCCACAGGAAAAACAACCGGCCTGCATTGGCCCGAAGCTTTGGAGGCTTAAATGACGCAGTATCTGGAATTGTGCCGGCGTATTGTTGAAGAAGGTGTATGGGTTGAAAACAAGCGCACCGGCAAGCCCTGCAAGGCGGTTATTAACGCGACGATGACCTATGACGTAGGCGCCGGCGAATGCCCTTTGGACACCACCCGAAAAAGCTATTGGAAGCAGGCTATTGCCGAGTTTATTGGCTATCTCAGGGGGTACAACAGTGCGGCTCAGTTTCGGGCGCTTGGTTGTCGGACATGGGATGCCAACGCCAACGCTAACGAAAGCTGGCTGAACAACCCTGCCCGAAAGGGTGAGGATGACATGGGCAGAGTCTATGGAGTTCAGGCTCGGGATTGGCGCACGCCGGAAGGCAATTCCATTGATCAACTACGCAAGGTTGTAAATGACCTATCGAATGGCATTGATGACCGCGGCGAGATCATTACGTTCTACAACCCTGGTGAATTCCATCTTGGCTGTTTGCGTCCGTGCATGCATACGCACCAGTTCTCCCTGCTGGGTGATCAATTGTTCCTGACGTCATACCAGAGGTCGATGGACGTCCCCCTTGGCGGCAACTTCAATCAGATGCAAGTCTTTTTCCTGCTGGCCATCATGGCACAGATCACCGGAACTAAGCCGGCGGTGGCCACCCACCACATTGTTAATGCGCACATTTACGAAGATCAGTACGAGCTGATGAGGGACGTTCAGTTGAAGCGTGAGCCCTTCTCGGCACCGCAGTTCGAGATCAACCCGGACATCAAAACTCTGGAAGATCTGGAGACCTGGGTAACGACCGATGACTTCAAAGTTATTGGGTATCAGCACCATGAGCCGATCGCATACCCATTTTCTGTATAGCCTGATTGGCTGGAGGCATTGCCATGAAAGAGCTTCGCGAAAAATTTGAACAGGTCTTCCCGCTTCCGGAAGGCATGGCGTGGAGTGAGGCCGATCAGCGATATGTCATCGAATCTGATGACGATTTCTGGTGGGACCGCGACAGTGATGGGCCTCAGATTTCAGATCAGTACATCGGCCGATGGGAAGGCTGGCTAGCCTGCAACAGTCAGAAATCGGCTGAGCAAGCCGAGCGGGAATCCTTCCAGGACCGTGTAGCGCCTTGGATGCAGGAGTGCTTTGGTCCCGAGATCTCAGCGGATATGGTCGAGCGTTGCGATCGCTATCTCGAGGAGTCGCTTGAGCTGGTGCAGTCGGTTGGCTACACCCGGGAGCGGGCGGACATGCTGTCCAACTATGTGTTCTCTCGACCGCTCGGCGAGCCGACTCAAGAAGTAGGCGGCGTCAGAGTGACTCTGGCAGCCCTTTGCCTGGCCGCCGGCATCGACCAAGACGAATGTGCGGACGCAGAACTTGCACGCATCTGGACCAAAATTCCGCAGATTCGGGAAAAGCAGCGAACCAAACCAAAGGCATCGCCTCGGTCTCAAGCTATGCCAGAGAGTTAAATCACCGTTTCGGCCGGGCGGACTCCTGCCGCCTACCTACCTTCCGCCCGGCCACCCTACTTTGATCAGCCCGCCATGCGGGCTTTTTTTGTGCCTGGCGTTCCGCCAGCCCGGGGCGCAAGCGCCCTTTTATGTGCACTGAGGCCAGTGGCGTAGCACCGGCTGTCGCCGGGGAATTTGCCAGCAATACACCTTCAACGGTGTATTAATAGTGGTACAATGGTTTCCAGGTTAGGACATCAACGCAGGAGAGATCATCATGACAATCAGCTCGAACGGCCCGCGCTTCAACGCATCCACCCTTTTCACTTTGGTCTTTTTCGATCGTTCCAGGGATTCAGACGCTGAAGCGGCCATGAACGGGCCTTACCTCTTCCAGACCCGGGCGGAAGCGCTGGAGTCGCTCTGGAATTATGTGTCTGGGCGGATCCCCGCCTGTTGTGCCGATCCGTTCTTTGACGAAGCAGAGTCGCTGGGCCTAGAGGTTGAGGACGAGACCGGTGACATCACCCCCATTCTGGAGTCCGCAAACGCTGAACAGCGTGAGGCCATCATCGACTGGTATTTCGAGTACTCCGATGACGATGAAACCGAGGCCTTCTACGAGATCACGGAGCACACCCCCAGCGCCCCTGAATCCGAGGAGCCTCTTGAGAACTACTCGGTGTTCGGCTTCTACGAAGAAACCGGCCAGAGCTTTCTGGACCACGTACAGGCGAGCAACGAGTATGACGCCATGCGAGTTTCTGCGGAGTCCCGGCCCGATGCCACCTATCTGTGTGCCATGGCGGGCCTGCTGCGCGAGAGCGCCGGTGTCGCCTTCGCGGGTGAAGGGGTTGTGGACGCTCAGACCATCCTTGAGCAATCAGACGTGTTCTGCTGAGGGGGATCGATGAGTCATATCACCATTATTCGCAATCATGCTCGAGTCGGAAACTGGAAGGCGAAGATACCCAGGGCAGCGATTGCCCGGGAAACCACCGAGCAAGGCGTCAAGATTATCGCTACCCACCGCGATTACTTCATCAATCCGAATCGCGGTAACGAGCTCTGCTATCAGACGATGATCACTGGCAAAAAGCCGACTGATGAGTATTACGTGGACCTCTATGCCGAGGTTCGCCCTGGTGTGTTCGCCGGCGGCATGGTAGCAAGTAACACTAACGAGCAGTGGCAACGCGACCGGCTGGTCAAGATGGTTGGCCGAATGAGTGAGGAAGCTGCCATTGAATACGTGAGAGGTGCGATCGAAGTGCCTCCAGACGCCATAAGCATTCAGGAGTGTTGAATGGAAGAGTATATGGAGGAGATCCGTAAGAGGGTCGCCGAGAACGGGTTTGCGATCATTCCAGTTGGGCGCGACATCCAATCGGGTGAGCAACCTTTCAGTTATACCGTTGGGCTGGAGAAGTTTATTGGTAGGGAGGTCATCCTTCTGGGGGTTCCACCGAAGTTGAGTCAGGCATTTCTTAGCGATGTTGCAAAGGCTGCGAAACAAATCCGCAGTCTCGAGCCGGGTGTTTACACGGGCCTCTTAGAGGAAAGCTTCCCTGTTCTGATGATTGAAGCCGAATTAGAACAGGTTAGAGAGAAATTAGTATTTGCTTATGCGCTTTCGACTGAACAACACGATATTCGCGCTCTGCAGTTGGTGTTACCTGATCCTGGTCGGAGAATGCCCTGGGAACCCGGATACAACATGTTTGGACAAAGATTACTGCTAAATGATCCTGACAGCCCAGAGACAATGAAAACTCTCTCTGAACTACCTACTCATAACATTGAAGCGATCGTCCGGGGCCCAGCTCCTGACCAGCCAATTCACTGATTAAAGACGCTGAGGAGCAGCACATGAGTAACATCTTGAGCATCAAAGAAGCGAAAACTCTGAATATCCAGGTTGCCAGCCGGGAGACGGTTGAAAACATCGTGGCGAATTTCGATGTTTGCCAACGAAGCGAGAATCCGGAGGAGGCAATTCTCGAAACCCAGTATCTTGATGAGCTGAGTGGTGATCATGACCAGTTGATTGGCCTGCTCGGCGTTGAGGATCCCAAACAAATCCAAACGATTTTGGATGCCGATTTCCTCTGCCTATATGCATAGGGCTGGATAAACGCCCGCAAAACGCTGAATCGATTGACAGAACCCCGCTACGGCGGGGTTTTTTTGTGCCTGGCGTTCCGCCAGCCCGGGGCGCGGGGCGCCCTTTGTTGTGCACTGAGGCCGGTTGGCTACGCCACGGCTGCGCCGTGAAATCGGGCTTTGTTAGTACACCTTGATAGGTGTTTATGGTATGGTTGATGGCAGGTTAGGCATGCAGAAAAGAGGAGAAACCAACATGGCAGGCAACGACCATCCAACACCCAGAATGCCCACGCCCGCGGGCTACCAGAAACACCCGAGCACAGAAGTAGCTCACTACTTCCCCGAAGGCTCCGTTATGTCGATCTGCAATCGCGAGCACCGCACGAACAGCGGGCACGTCTATGCTGAGCCTGGCATTTTCCCGTGCGGGCACTGCAAGAAAAAGCTCGACAAACTGGGAGCCGACCATGCTGGCTAAGATTCAATCCGGAACACTGTTCCATCGGGTGATCAACAACGCTCAGGCCTTCGTGATGGGGGTGGTAGAGCTTTCCGAGCGGGCCCCTGACGCAGAGGGCAGCCTTTTCCCGTTCAGTCTGGGTGAGAATCTGGTTTATCTTGGCGGTCAGCGGGCGCCTGAAGAGCACCGCAACAGCGAGCCGCTGGAAGTCTATTCAATGCAGGGCAACCTTGAGCGCCCGATCTGGCCAGCTGATAAGCAGGCGCTGACGGAGGCCTATGGCCGCTGGTTCTACGCCATGGCATTGCCGCTTGAGGGCTTCCCGAAGCACCTGTTCATCTATGCTGCCCTGCCCGGGGCGCTGTTCGATGCTGGCCGTGACAGTTGGCATGAGCTGGCATCCAGCCATGGCAAGTGGACCCCGATTGATCCGCTGTGCCAATCCAAAGGCCACAACGCCACATCGCTCTGTCAGCAAACGCTCTGGCCGATTCAGGGTTCGCTTTACCAGATCGACAGCAATCCGATGCCGATGCAGAAGCTTCTTCAGTTTTTCCGGGTCTTTTATCTCGAGCAATATCGAAGCGGCAAGAATACGGCCGACTGCCAGGCAGCGGCTGAAAGGGCTGCTCTGGCGGAGGGGTTCCGCCGAGAGCTGGTCAACTCCATGCTTCGTTCTTCGCACATGATGTATGCGCAACCCGACTACATGGCTGTGCTGGACCTTGCTGACCAGATCCATCCGATTACCGAGCGCGGGCGGGCACTGCCGGCGGCAGACTACCAAGCGCGGGCCCGGTCAATGCACCAGGCGGTCTATCAACTGAATCGCTCCGGAGGTAACAATGCCTAAGGTGAAATCCGAGCAAATCGAGCTGTTTGAAGCTGGCGGTCCTGTGGAGCACACGGTGAGCTATACCGTCAATAACGAAGGCCTGTTCTTCGCTCAGGTGCCCGATGAGCTTGAGCCCGTCCTGAGAGCTCTTCTGCGTGGCGATGACAATGCCAACGGCCACGAAGTTCTGCGCCGTGAGCGTGCCTGGGGCGATATCGAAATCAACCGGCCCCGGGTACATCTGCGGGTTGAAGGTACCCAGCTGCGCGGCATCGAAGATCTCATTGCCAAAGCGGTTGCCGGCTACAACGAACCGGAAGTGACCAAAGAGCTGGTAATCCTTTACGCATATAGCGGGGAGTCTGCCATCTGGCGAACGCCAACTGGAGAGTTCGTTCCTAACGGTAACTCGGCACGGGATGCGGCCGTGCGTGACGGTATTGAATCACCAGGTGAGCGATATGGGGAATGGGTCGAAACTGGGGAGGTGCACGCTACGAAGCCCGCCCATGGTGGATATTCGGTGAGGTTTGGCGCCGTTGGCTGTATGAAGGTCACCACTCGCCGTGGCCCTCATGTCACACATAAATACCATCGGCATGGACCCGAAATGACTCTCGACGATGATCATCCGCTGTCCAGGCTGAACGAGTTCTGTTCTTTCTGGCTTCCGGATCCGGGAAGTTTCGAGGGGAGCAAACTGAAGGTCCAGGAGATGCCGTATAACCCACAAGCGGCCCGGTTCTTTTATGACCTGATGCTCCAGATTTCGGTTATGAACGCCCAGATGTACGAGTTCTTCAATAACCAGGCTCCGGCTGAGATGCTGGAGAAGATCTCCAAAGGCATCGCGTTCAAGCCCGCTCTGGAAACCAGCAACGCTGGTCCCGATCAGGACTGACCCGTGTACCGGCAACCCAACACTCCTGTCCCTGGAGGCGAGATGCACGACATCAAATGGCAGTGTCCGGACTGCAAGGCGAAAAATGCCAACCACCCTGATAAAACGGCTTTCCCGGAATGCCGGAAGTGCGACAAGAAGTTCGACTGGCTGGACATCGCGCACACTTCCGACAACATGGACATTTACCTGGCTGCGGTGGATGCTCTGGCCATGAAAACCTGCGGCAAGTGCGCTCTGGACCTCATCGATGACCAGGATGCCGGCGTTGACGCCCTCAAGGATGCGTTCCTCAACGGTGAACGTCCGGTAAAGGCCTTGATCCGGGTTCGCAAGCTGGCTGCCGCCTGAACCCAATAGCTCAATAACCGCGGGCTGTGTGATCGACCATCGGTTGCACAGCTCCTCAGAGATGGAGGAATTGATGTACTTCGCGCCCTTGCGTTTTTGAAACCCGTGAGACGATTTCCATAACCACGGCAAACACAGCGTGTGCGCAGTACATCAACACTTCGACTCTGAGAGGATATTTGAGCTATGCCCATCACCCAACAATTGAATCGGATTAAAAAACGCGGATTTTTCATTTTTGCTGGGGGTGCCCTGACCGGTGCTGCCTTGCTGTTCGGCGTCCTTCTGGCAATATCGCTTGTCGAAGAACGGAACGCTGAGCACTTCCTAGCCGATTTTATTGCCAACCAAGCTGAAAACTTCGAAAGGCAAAGGTTTATCAACGGTATCAATGCGCTTTCTTGGGCCTTGGTCCCGTTAACCCAGGGCAACCCTACGCAGAACGAGGTAAATGGGGTCCTGAGCGTAATGACGAGCGACTATCCGGAATGGACGTTTGCCGGTGACGCCATCGAGCACATGTACAACGGCACCATCAGCGCTGAGCCTTCTTCTGCGCATCCAGGTTGGATTGACCTGCGCGTAACAAATCTTCCGGAAACTCTTTGCGTCTATCTTCAGCGGAACCTGCGACCGGCAGCCAACGAAATTGGTACCGGTGACAGCTTCACCAACTTCAAGCCCGAAGGTTCCGGAAATGAGATCTTGTCATCCATTGTTGGTTGCCAGCAGGAACGGAATACCGTCAACTTCCGGATTGGCCTCAACTGATCCCGGCCGGCGAACGCCGGCAAGATCGGTGGTTACGAGAGGAAGGCTCTTGCCTTCCTCGAACACCTCCCCTGATGTTTCGGGCCGATACTTCCCCGGGGATCTTTCCCATTAATACACCTTGCGTGGTGTATTCGTTCTGGTATAATTGGTTACAGGTTAGGCAAGTAGACATAGCAGGAGACTGACACCATGAATGCCAAAGTAAAAACCTCCGTAACCTTCCAGGATGCCAGCGTTGATATCTGGCAGAGCAAGTACCAGCTGAAGACCAAAGACGGTGAAGCCGTTGATCAGAGCATCGAGGACTCCTACACCCGCGTTGCCCGTGCGCTGGCGGACGTTGAGTCCCCGGAGAAGCGTGAGGCCGTGTTCCAGGAATTCCTGTGGGCCCTGCGCCATGGCGCCATTCCGGCCGGACGTATCATGTCCAACGCCGGTGCCGAGGCCTTCAAGCCGGAGACATCCACCATCAACTGCACCGTATCGGGCACCATCGAAGACTCCATGGACGACATCCTCGCCAAGGTCCATGAGGCGGGTCTGACCCTTAAAGCCGGGTGTGGTATTGGCTACGAGTTCTCAACCCTTCGCCCCAAAGGCGCCTATGTGGCCGGTGCCGGCGCAACCACGTCCGGTCCCCTGTCCTTCATGGATATCTTCGATCGCATGTGCTTCACCGTCTCCAGTGCTGGCGGACGCCGCGGTGCCCAGATGGCAACCTTCGACATCAACCACCCGGATATCTTCGATTTCATCCACGCCAAGCGCGAAGATGGCCGCCTGCGCCAGTTCAACTTGTCGCTGTTGATCACTGAATCCTTCATGGAAGCGGTCAAGAACGACGATGAGTGGCCCTTGTCCTTCCCGGTCACACAGAAAGAAGTGGATAGCGAAAACCTCGATCTGACTGATACCGAGAACTTCCTTTGGCGCGAGTTCCCGACCCATAAGGGCTATGTGGTCAATGAGGAGGGCCTGGTGGCCTGCCGAATCTACCGCCAGGTACCGGCAAAGCACATCTGGGATACCATCATGACCAGCACCTACGATTACGCTGAGCCGGGCTTCATCCTGATCGATAAGGTCAACGAGATGAACAACAACTGGTTCTGCGAAGACATTCGCGCTACCAACCCCTGCGGCGAGCAGCCGCTGCCACCGTACGGCTCCTGCCTGCTGGGCAGTGTGAATCTGACCATGTTCGTGAAGAAGCCCTTCACTGATGAAGCGTCGTTCGACTATGACAGCTACCAGAAGGTTGTGCGAATCTTTACCCGCATGCTGGATAACGTGGTCGAGATCAATGGCCTGCCCCTGGGCCCCCAGCGGGACGAGATTCTCGGTAAGCGCCGCCACGGCATGGGTATCCTTGGTCTTGGCTCAGCGTTGTCCATGTTGGGCATGAAGTACGGCTCTGAAGGTTCCCTCGAGTTCACCGAGAACGTTACCCGGACTTTGGCGGTGACCGGTTGGGAAGCCGGCCTCGAGCTGGCGAAAGAAAAAGGCCCTGCCCCGGCCCTCGCCAAAGAGTACACGGTTACCGGTGAAATGCTACGCAAGCGTCCGGAGATGGCCCGCGACGGGTACCAGATCGGTGATACCGTCAAAGGCAGCGTGCTCCACGCCAAATACAGTCGTTACATGCAAAAGATTGCTGAGGTCGATCCTGACCTGGTGTCCAAGCTGGCGGAAGTCGGCTCACGGTTCACGCATCACAGCTCTATTGCGCCGACTGGCACCATCAGCCTGTCTCTGGCCAATAACGCCTCCAACGGTATCGAGCCTTCGTTCGCCCTGCACTATGCACGGAACATCATCAAGCCGGGCCGCAAGACCAAGGAAAAGGTCGACGTGTTCAGCTATGAGCTTCTGCGGTACCGCCATGAGGTGAACGCCAATGCTATGCCCTACTCTGAGGATCCGGATAAGGCGGTTCCTGAGTACTTCAGCACCACGGAGGACGTAACCCCGGAACAGCACGTTATGGTCCAGGCGGCCGCTCAGAAGTGGATTGACAGCTCTATCTCCAAGACAGCGAATGTCCCAACCGACTTCGATTATCAGCAGTTCAAGGACATCTACATGGTGGCCTATGAGCAGGGCCTGAAGGGCTGCACCACCTTCCGGTTCAATCCTGAAGTCTTCCAGGGCGTGTTGGTACGGGAAGATGACCTCAAGAACACCCTGTACGAGTTTACCCTCGAAGATGGCTCCAAGGTCACCCTGCGCGGTGATGAGCAAGTCGAGTATGACGGTGAGATCCACAATGCCGCCAACCTGTTTGATGCCTTGAAGGAAGGCACCTACTCGAAGATGTGAAACCCAGACTGGGGGGGGTGAACTCCACCCCCACTTTTCCACGTTATACACCTTGCATGGTGTCTTTATTCTGGTAAAATGGTTTACAGGTTAGGCAAACACAGTGCAGGAGTAGATCCAATGAGTGCAGCAGCAAAGATTGATAAGCCCATTGTCGGCTACCGGGTTAAAGGTAAGGCCGAGGACGAGGCGCAGAACACAGCCCCGGTTGAGCAAGCCGCTCCCGAGGTGATGCAGATGAACGAGACGCTTGAGCGTCCAGAGATTCTGATGGGGACCACGTACAAGCTTAAGCCGCCCGTGGCTGATCATGCGATGTACATCACCATCAACGATATGATCCTCAACGAAGGCACTGCCAACGAGCAGCGGCGCCCGTATGAGGTCTTTATTAACTCCAAAGCGATGGAACACTACCAGTGGATCACAGCCCTGACACGCCTGCTGTCAGCGTGTTTCCGTAAAGGTGGTGATATCACTTTCCTGACCGAGGAGTTGCGCTCCGTGTACGATCCCAATGGCGGTT
Source organism: Marinobacter sp. H13 (assembly GCF_059072335.1). Lineage (NCBI taxonomy): Bacteria > Pseudomonadati > Pseudomonadota > Gammaproteobacteria > Pseudomonadales > Marinobacteraceae > Marinobacter > Marinobacter sp. H13. The sequence continues at coordinate 260,786 of NZ_JCACRU010000009.1, forward strand.
ACTTCAAAAAAGGCGGTGTATTCATGCCTTCCCTGGTAGCCGATCTGGGTGCGGTCATTGAGAAGCACCTGAAGGCCATTGGCATGATCCAGGAAGAGGAGATGAGCGAGCACACCCGCCAGATCCTCAATGAGAAGCGCATTGCGTTCGAGGCCCAGCAAAAAACGGAGACTGCGGCCTCAAACTATCCCGCCCACGCGACCACCTGCACCAAGTGTCACACGAAGGCTGTGATCAAGATGGATGGTTGCGATACGTGCTTATCTTGCGGGGCGTCTCGCTGTGGTCATTGATTTAGTGTAATCAGCTTTCTCCCCGCCCCGGCGGGGACCCTTCATACAGCAGAGATAGAGCTACTTTCATGAGCACAGTTACCACCGATCCAACAGAAATCATCAGGCGCCTGGTCAAAGGCGGCCGGTGTCAGTTCGATTCACTGAACCCTTGCTTCGACAATCGTCCTCACGACGTCCCGGGACAGCACGCGGATGGAAGCGAGGCCTGCGGCCACTGCACGGCCAAAGCATACCTCGCCACCAACCCGGGCCGGGATAAAGGTATGTCCCAGGAGGATGCCGAAGCGAGCATTCGCAAAGGACTCCAGTGGTTCAAGGACCGGGACATGGAATTGGAGCTGCCGGCTGAGTTTCTGGACATTGCTGTGGGCGACATGGTGAGTGTCGATGTCTCAACCTGTGACGAAGATGCCGATCACCGGGTTTTCGGTACCATTATCGAATGGCAGACTCCGGGCCCGGATGGTGGCCGGGTCTGGCTGTGCGAACTGGATCAATTTAACTACGACCCAAAGGGATGAGCAAATTGCCTATTAACTTGGATGAATACGATAATGCCCGCAAAGAATTCATTCACGCTACGGAAAAGCGCTCACTCCATCAGCGTTTCGTGGGCTTAAAGATCATACTTCCACTCTTTGCGGTGGCGCTAGCCGTTATCTTCCTGGCTGTTCTCTTTGTCAGCGGTAAAGCATCGTTTAATGTGGGTAAGGCAGCGGTGTTCTTTGCGATTGGTTCAACATTGTCAGCGGCCGGCATCTTATTGATCGGGTGGCGCGACATTGAATTTCCCAAGATTCGGGATGAACTGGTCATCTGTAAAAACCTTGTGATGGTTGCTGATCGGTTTATTTCTCACTACGACAGCAAGCTTGAAAACCAAAAGCCTTGGCTGGATCGAAGACGTGAAGTCCTGGATACACGAAAAAAGGCCTTAAGACGAAAGAAAGCGCTGAGGAATACTGAGTTTGTCACTCGCCATACGGGTCGAATCGGGTCTGCAATATCTGTCTCCGGGATATTTGTCATGGCTTTTGCCAATGCTGAATCCTCCACCCCTCTCCAAGTGATGCTTGGCTGTCCACTCTGAACGAGCGAACCAAATCTCAACGCCCGCCTCGAGCGGGTTTTTTGTGCCTGGCCGTTGGCCAGCCGGGGCGCGGGGCGCCCTTTGTTGTGCACTGAGGCCGGTTGGCTACGCCACGGCTGCGCCGCGGATAATAAAACCTATATACACCTTGCAAGGTGCCCCCGCTTTGCTAAAATGATTCTCAGGTTAGGCAAACAAAGACAGGCAGGAGAATCATCATGGAACAGCAATTCGTATCAGCTGCAAAGTCTCTCAGCTTCATGGCTGAGGAAATGGGCAAGCGCACCCGCGAGATCGAGATTACCCGGATGTACGCCCAGTATGTTGCTGGCAGCAACGTCGAAGTAAACGTCGACCGGGCTTTTTCTACCGTTCATATCGCCGATCTGGCCGAGCTGAGTCTTGATGTGCTGCTGGAAGGCCACGACGCGGACGAATTTATCGAAGCTGCTGATGAGCTGTACGAGCGCCTTGGTGAGATCACCATGGAAGAGGCTTATCAGGCCACCGCCCACCCCTATCTCGATCTGATGGTGTAATCATGACTGCGACCAATACTGAATTCCAACTTCCGTTCGTGATCAACGTCCGTGGCATGACCATTCTTCAGGTTGTCGCACTGGTGGACAAGCTGCGCAACTATTACAGCGCCCAGTTCAACCATACGGCTGATGAGTTCTACGGCGCCCTGAGCGATGATTTCGACTCGGCCCAGGATAAAGCCCACGAGCGCGGCCCGTATATCGGTGTCGACAATAACCGCAGCTCAATGCCGGGACTGTTCAGCTCCCGGGCAGTGCCGGAGCCCTGCATGGTGCTGACCGAGGCCGAGATTGACGAATTCGAGGCCCTTGGCATCAAGCCCAAGATGGGCAAGTGGGTCACCACCCCGAACCTGCTCAACCCCGGCACCAGCGAGTATATCGTGGTCAAGAAACTGGGCCAGATCTACGGCTATGCTGAGAAGGAGTACCGGGTTATGGCAAACAGCCCGGCAGATGCCGACCGGCGCTGCAATGCACTTGGCTGGACTCTCTCCGTTAAGCCGGTGAATCAGCCTTGCTGATCCCTACCTACCAACACATTCCCATTTCGCCCGCGATCAGCGGGCTTTCCTATGGCTGGAAAGGTTCCAGCCATGCGGGCCTCTGGCCCTTTTGTGTGCACTGAGGCCGGTTGGCTACGCCACGGCTGTCGCCGTGATAAATACACCTTGCAGGGTGTCCTATGTCTGGTAAAATTGTATTTAGGTTAGGCAAACATACATAGGCAGGAGACACCCCCATGAACAAGTTCATCATTCCAACACTGGCTTTCACTCTTACCGCTTGCGGTGGCGGCGGCTCTGGCTCAGCACCAGCCCCGAGCACTGACAACGGCGGAAACGTTGAAACCGTTGCACCAGCATTCAACGCTGACCACCTGAAGGTCATCAACGCGGATTACGCTCACAATCGCAGCATCGAAGGTGCAGGCGTTACCCTGGCAATCTTCGATTCCGGCGTAAACGTGAATCACGACGAGTTCGCGGGCAAGACCCTGAACGCGAACAGCGGCTCCTACGTGTCCGCGATCAATGCTTACACGCTCGATGAAATCGAAGCGATGGGCCTGACTGGTCTGGATCTGTACCAGCCGGTCGCTACGGGCGAGCAGGAAGACGTTTTCGGCCACGGCACTCATGTCACTTCCATGTCATGGGGTGAGAATGTGGGTGTGGCACCTGAAGCCGATGTCATCATGCTGGACGTTTACCCGACCACCAGCCCGGACTCACTGGCTGTAAAAGGTCTGATCGGTGAGCTGGCGAGCATGAGCGTTGATTTCATCAATGCGTCTCTGACTGGTGTGGACTACTACGAGAACAGTGACTTCACCAATGAGCGCCCGCTTTATGAAGCGCTCGAGACTGCTGGTATGGGCTTTATTGTCGCATCTGGCAACTTCGGTCTGGATATGACGAAGACGTTCATCACCAACCCGATCAATTGCGGTGAGCTGTCCGATGCCGAGCGTCAGGACAATCTGACTTGCACCTTCACATTCGATGCCACCAGCGTAGACCTGCTGGTTAAGGATGTGGAACTGGCAGACAACTTCCTGTGGGTTGGTGCCGTGGACAATAACGGACAGCCTGCGGAGTTTCTGCTGGCGGACGGTACTGAAGTCGGTACGAATGTCCCAGGATCGGACGCTGACATTCAGGCGCGTTGGATCAGCGCACCGGGTTCTGCGGTTGACGGTGCCTTTTTCGACAACAACACCGAATACCTGCGGGTCTCTGGCACTTCTCAGGCTGCTCCGCTGGTTACAGGTGCTGCGGCTCTGGTCAAAGGCCAGTTCCCGACCCTGAGCAACGTGGCGGTCATGCAGGTTCTGCTGGATACCGCCGATAGCAGCTTCAGCGCCTACGATCCGGCGATTCACGGTCAGGGTATCCTCGACATCGAAGCGGCCCTGAACATCGACCCGGCCAACTACGAAGCCCTCTGAGGAGGGCACTCACTTTCGAATTGCTGGGCAGGCCAATCCTGTCGCCAACCTCCCCGGCCTGCTCAGCACCCTTTTCCTACTGCCGACCTTGCCCGCATTGCGGGCTTTTTTTTTGTGCCTGGCGTTCCGCCAGCCGGGGCCTTCGGCCCTTTGTTGTGCACTGAGGCCGGTTGGCTACGCCACGGCTGCGCCGCGGAAAATTAACCCGATATACACCTTGCATGGTGTATTTATTCCGCTATAATGATTCTCAGGTTAGGCAAACAAATAACGACAGGCAGGAGAAACACCATGGGCATTGCAGCTAACATCCAAGACACCACCACCGACCTTCGCGTAGGCCGTCGCATTCATTGCATCCTGTACGGTGGCCGTGATGGCGTCATCAGCGCCGTTGACGGCAAGCCTGGCGTCAGCAAGTCCCTTTCAGCGCTGGGCGGTGCTGTTGTGATCTCCAGCGGCTCAGACGTTCATATTGATGTGGTCTGGGATGACGGCTCTGTCAGCCTTCGTATTCCCGAGTGCATTGCTACCGGCGTGCAGTGGCGCTTCCTCGATGAGGACGACTACACCCAAGCCCAGATTGACGCGGCGAAAGCTTTCGCCAAGGAAACCGCCGAAAAGGCCGAGGCCGAGAAGAAAGCCGCAGCAGAGGCCTTCGATCGGGCTGTAAAGGCCATGCGTGAAAACGAAGAATTCAAGCACCTCGAGCAAGCCCCAGAGGGCGCCGGCATGTACTCCCGCCAGCGTGACAACATGACCGCGAAGAACGTTCGCAAGACCCTGAAAAAAGCTTTCCCGGGTGTGAAGTTCTCCGTTCGCAAGCGCTCCTGCGATGCTCTGTATGTTTCATGGAGCCGCGAGGACGACGGCGAGACCGTCAACCAGCGCACCGTTTCCGATGCCGTCGCCATGTTCAAGACCGGCACCTATAACGCCTATGAGGACTACCACGGTTCGAACAGCTCCGCGTTTAACGTGGTTTATGGCGGCTTCGACTTCATTTTCTGCCAGAGAGCATAAATTCCGCAGCGTTGACGACCTGCTCCCTCGCCCGCTTATGCGGGCTTTTTTTTGTGTCTGGCGTTCCGCCAGCCCCAGGGCCGGAGGCCCTTTTTGTGTGCACTAAGGCCGGTTGGCTACGCCACGGCTGTCGCCGTGATAAATACACCTCTGGGTGTCCTATGTCTGGTAAAATTGTATTCAGGTTAGGCAATCACAGACAGGCAGGAACATCATGACGACGCACGATATCGACAGCACCACTGATCTTTTCCAGGCACAGGACACTCTCCCTGAGAACGTCCGGGCCATCATCGATTATCACACCAACCTGATCGAGAACGACGACGGCAACGCTTACCTGCTGTGCCGGGACTTCCTGGCCGACATTGAGCCGCACGGTTACACCTTCGATTACGGCCTTGATGGCGTCCCGTACGATCTGCAGCGCATCGAACTACCGGCTTAAAACCACAGGCAGGAGATAGTCACCATGGGAAAACTACGCGAAATGCTTGGAAGATGCCCGGAAGACAGCCCCTTTTCAAAGGGACGAAAAGCGGCTGAAGAAGGCCGGGCGGCACCACCGTACCCCAACCCAGATTCGGATTGGGCCACCCGGCTCTACTTCAGAGGCTACCAGTCCTACGGCAGGCAGTCTGAAAAGAACTGATCAAAGCCCTTCGGGGCTTTGAGTACAGGCCAGAACTAAAAGGCAGGTTCACGATGATCACGACCACTCTAACCGTTGACGCCTTCTCAAGCGACCTGTTCGGGTTCTCCGGACAGACTCTGGAAGATCGGGTAAAGCGTTATGCCTCCGGCGTGCTCTCCCCTGCCATCTGGTCCGGATACGAGAGAGCAGGTCGAGCTATGTGCATTGCCGCCAGCGAAGCCGGCCAGAATGCAATTGACCGCGCCATTGCGTATGTCGAGGCTAGCGGTGAGCTGTTCGTGGATTCCGGGGCCTTCGTTTACCGGGATCGCCCCGAGGATATGCCCTGGCAATCGATTATCCGGATCTACCGAGAGATTGCCTCGGCCGCCAGCAACCCGGTCACATTTGTTCTGCCGGACGTTGTGGGCAGCCAGGAGGCCACTCTGGATGTTCTGCAGCACTGGGGCGCTGCCGTACTTGAGGCCATCGGCCCGAAGCACATCGCCCTGCTGCCTGTTCAGCGTGGTGAAGCCCGCCCTTCTCAGTTCATCAAGCAAGCTCTGCTCTGCCTTCCCGGCCCGATCGGTGGCCTGGCAATCCCGAGCAACGCCGCCGCGTTCCCGCCGGAAATGCTCAGCGACCTTGCTTTCGTACCCACATCAGTACCGCGCCGCGTTCACTTTCTGGGAATTAGCCGGCGATCGAAGGCCCTCCAGGAGCGCCTTTTTCGTCTGGAAGAGGTCTGGCCCGGCGCCGAAACATCCTGCGATGCCTGCGAGCACCGCGCACTTGTCGGCAAGGGTAATGCGATTACCGGTACGCGGGCTGCCGTCCTTTCTGAAATGTGGGAGCACGAGCTGGACGAGTGGGACGACACCGAAGAAGATCCCGAAGAGACTATCGCTGCCCTGAGAGCTCGCTTTCCCGGGCTGGAGGATGATGCGCTTGAGCAGTTGATGATGAGTCAGGCGGGCAGCTTTGCTGAGTTGCAGGTGGCCCATACCCGCCACTCACGAACTGCCGGCCCCAGGGCGACTGAAGAATCCATCTACCAGTTTGCTACCGGGCGTTTCGGTTAATAGGCACCAGGTGGTGGCTGGAAACAAACCCGGTGGTAGAATCCCCTACCCTTCTGAAAAATCTGTAAAAATCACAAGGAGCGAAATGAAGTCCATAGCAGCATCAGTGATTCTTTTGCTCTTCTCTACCGGCGTGCTGGCAACCACGCCGGAAACACTCGAACCCTCCATCAAGTCCGAAATTGCCGCTTGGAGTAATGAGTATTTTACGTTCGCTGTCACCACAAGATGCCGGCAAGATTTTGATAACGGCTTCATACAAACCTCGTGTCACGAGGATTTCCTTTTTGAATCGACTGTCATGGTCAACGACCAGCGAACCAATTCGTTCTTTAAGGGTGAACGCGAGATCAAAACCACTGATGTAGAGTTCATCGTCAATGGTGAAGTGATCTGGAGAAGCGGAGACAGGTATGTTCATAGGCGTGACTGGGAGTTGGTCGGCGCAATTGAAGAGGCTGAGGATCATGTGCTTACCATCCGTTATCCGGACGGTCACATCAAAGATGACTGGTCTTCAGCACTTGGAGCTTTCGCCAACAATCGTTCCGGCAACAAGAAACCAGTGAACAAATATCAGAGTCGATCGTTTGCGTTGGCTGATTTTGGTGAAGTAGTACCCACGGTGTATTTCTACAACAAGCGACTCGCTGAGCAGGGGAGCATGCTTATCAATATCCTGTTGCTCATTGGCTACGGCTTGATCCTGGCGCTTTTTTTCTATCTCTTCAAATACATCAAAAACAAAGCGGTACCGGCTTCCCGGGCCCGGGCATCAGAGGCCGTTGACCGTTATCGAAAGCATTCGCATGAAAGAAAAGTTCGCAGTGAAACTGAAGCTCTGAAGATCAAGGAAGAGGCGCAACGTCGGTATGAGGCCGAGAAAATCAAACAGATGATTCAGGATGCCCTTGATCAGGATGACCACGAGCGGGCCCAGGAGTTGATGGCCGAACTTCGGGACAGCAAGAGCGAATAGCAATCTTCCTTAATGAGAACAAGAATTCAGGGCTTTGCCCGCAAAGCTTCAAGGTAGATGCTGACGCGGGCAAGACCCTCGGGAGTTTTCATCATTTCCCCGGGTGCGAGATTGAAGCTTTTATTTGGTGAGACCAACCAATGCCTCATATTTTCTGAATCACCGCTGACCATGGCGTAAAGATCCCGATAAACGCGCACAAGAAGTAGAGCTAACACTCCAGCATTTGATTTAGGATCGATCCCGGTGCTGGTCAGCTCTGAGCACTGAATACCGATGATACCTGCAGCGTCACTTTCGTCCATACCCATGGAAATGGCGGCGTTGAGGAAGGCTTTACCAAGAATCTGATCATCGTTGACCTGCTTTTTACTGTTCTCTTTTGAAGTCACTCACCCCTCCCCTTTTTTCAAGAAAATTACAGTGAAAGGTTCAAGCAAGCAACTTAAGCTAAAAATACGTCAATACACCTTGCATGGTGTACTATCTCTGGTACAATGGTTCTCAGGTTAGGCAAACAAGCAAAGGCAGGAGAGACACCATGACTACCGCTACCCGTGAAAGAGTCGCTTTCGTTATCCAGGTTCGCGAGCTGAACACAAACAAGGTGGTTGCCACTCAACAGATGAGTGCTGACGCCGGGCGCCTGCTGCGCCACCAGAAGGCCGAGGATCTGGCCAAGCGCTACTCCGACCCCCGGGACTGCTACGCCGTCGAGCTGGAGAAGCTGGCGGGCGAGCCCAAAGGTCATCCGGGCTCTGTCATCGACAAGTACGAGCTGGGTATTTAACTCAGCCGACACCCCCACTGACAGAGAGAGGCGCACCATGATCAGCATTGAATCCAAGCACGGTGAGTTACTGAACCCTCTGCGGAGTATCCTTGAAACGTTCCCCGGGGATGTTTTCGAGGGAGACCTGACAGGACACGGTTACGAGTGGCGGGCTGAGTACGCCGTCGACTATGCGCCATCCAACCAGGATGAAACCGAAGAAGACGAGTTCGTGCTGTCCCTATCGATCTACCCGAAGTCCGGTACCGGTTCGTTTCGCGCTGAATTGTCCCTTGAACACCATGTTCCGGAAGTTGGCGTTGAGGATAAGGAGTCTATTCCCCTCGGTGATCTCGAATCCATGGCCACTGTGCTGGCTAAGCATGCCTGCGAGTGGGATCTGCGAAAGGACACTGTGGAGATCGCAGGGCCCTATTTAACCAAGGTGGCCGAAGTCGCCAGGCAGATATCTGGGGGTGAGCATGCTTAAGCCAGAGTTCATCACCTTCACCGGCATTGATGATCGCACGGACCTTACCCGTGCAGACAAGCTGGCCAGTCAGTATCCCATCGAATGGGGCGTGCTGATGTCAGTGCACGCCCGGGATGCCCGGTTCCCGAGCAATCAGATGATTTCAGAGCTGACAGATGTTGCCGGCCAGAAATCTGCGCACTTGTGCGGTGATTACGCCTCCATCCTGACGATCTGCGGAACATTTCCGGAGCCGTTCAAACTTGGACGGTTCGATCGGGTTCAGGTCAACGGGCGCCGGGCGCAGACTCCGAACCTGACAAAGATCGCCAGTGATTCGAATTACGACGTGATCCTCCAGACCAGGAGCAAGGCGTTCAATACTGGCCAGCCGTTTTTCGAGCTGTTCGATTGCTCCGGAGGCCAAGGCCGTTTCCCAGAGGATATCCCTGCCCTACCCGGCACTGACCAGTTGGTCGGCTACTCCGGCGGCATCGGCCCGGCAACGGTCATCGACTACCTGAAGATGATCGAGGGCGAAGGCCGGTTCTGGATTGATATGGAAGGGCGAGTACGTTCCAACGGTTGGTTTGATCTCGATCTTGTCGAGAAGGTCTGCCAACAGGTTTACGACTAAGTTCAACAGTTTTGACCGGCTGGCACGCCTGCCTGCCAACCTGAATACCGCCAGCCGGTCACCCTATTCGTCCCGGATGAGCCCGGGAAACAGATAGACGGAGAATTACCATGCAGCGTTTTTTGAAAGAAGACATCAGATTCCGTGGAGACGAGCGCGAAAACGCGGCGTTCCAGGCGATCGCCAAAGCGTGGAATCAGATTCATCGACTGATACTTGCCCAGGGCAAGCCCTGCACTACCAACGTCATTGGTCACGGGATCTTTTTCATCTTTGATGGTGAGCTGCTGACCCACGAGTGGAATCGCGGCCACGACCAGCCCGACTTCAATGCTACTCATGCGCTGTATGAGTTCGAATCCGACGCGCACTCTCTGGAAGAGTTGCTTAAGGACATGGAGCAATGGCTGGCGGATCCGACGTTTATTTTCCCTGAGAGCGGAGAAGTGACCGTCGATCCCAGCCTGAACGAGCGCCTTGGCTTCAGCCCCGACAATCGCTTCCTTACCAACATCTCTGAGTGAGAGCCCGATATGGACGAAGAACTGAAAGAGCAGATCATCTAATTCCTGAAGGAAAATCTGACGCTGGATCTCGATACCAAGACAAACTACAGCGGCGGCATGGACGGTGGGTCGTTGTACGAGGACAGCAAAACTCTGAAGTTGCTGATTGATGGAGAAGTCATTTCTGAAATTGGGCTTTAACCCGCTATAGATTTACCGAATTGCTGGGCAGGCCCACGCCTGCCGCCTACCTGCCTACCGGGCCTGCCCAGCACCCTTTGCCATTGTCCTGCCCTTGCCCGCTCTGCGGGCTTTTTTGTGCCTGGCCCCCGGCCAGCCGGGGCGCAAGCGCCCTTTGGTGTGCATTGAGGCCGGTTGGCTACGCCACGGCTGCGCCGCGGATAATAAAACCTATATACACCTTGCAAGGTGTCTGTACTCTGCTAAAATTATTTACAGGTTAGGCAAACAAAGACAGGCAGGAGTAAGACCATGTTCTCAATCGAAGACATCGCAAACATCGACAAGACCACCCTCAAGACCCTGATCGAGCGTGAGGCTGACATCTTCGGCGTCATGAGCCTTGAGAGCGTTGAGCGGGACTTTCTGGAATACGCCAACGGGGAAGGCGCTTATGAAGATTTCCGTTCATGGCGTCAGGCATGGCGCGGCTACGTAGAGGCCCGCCGTGAAGAGCTGGAAGAGTTCGCTGCTGAAATGGAAGCACTGGAAGCGGCCAAGAGCCAGCCGGCCACCGAGGAAAAGGTTATCGGCACTGTAATGGCCCACGTACCGGCCAAGGTTTTCTCCGCAGAACATCAGATGGCCCTGTTTTAATCCATCCAGCGGGGCCCAGAAGGGCCCCAAAGCCTCTTTTCGGAGTTTTCGACCATGACCACACATCAGACACAAACACCCCAGGCGCCGGCACTAGAGAGCTATATCGTCCTAAACGAGCACACTCTCGGTTTCGTTGTCTCACCAAACATCATGGAAGTTCTTTCCGGTCCTGTCCTCAAAGGCGGTCACGATCCGTTTAAGGGCCCCGTCTTCGTCAATCCGGAGACAGATCAACTTCGTCCGGCAACGCTGGCGGATTTTGCAGAATACCGTGTATGCCCTCGGGGGCATCTGCTCCCGATCTAACACTTTTCGGACAATGGCGGGCTAATTGCCCGCTTTCCCAAATTACAGCGCACCGTAAGCAGTCTGATTAGGGAACCATACCGGTTCAGCTATCAATCAGAGGACTATCAGTATGAGCAAAACCTTCACCACCAGCGTCTCTGCAGTCATTTTCACAGCGGCGAGCCTACTGGTGCTTTCGATTCAGTACACAGTGGGCCTTGTCGGAACGAGCCACTATTTTCTCGGGCACTTCTTCTTTGGCCTGGCATTCCCGTATCTGGGCTATGGCGTGTTCGCATTGCTTAGAGAACCTGCCAAGAAGCCAGCCAACTGGGTCATAGCCAGACCGGCCTTAGACCGCTTTCTGTCGAAGGTCATGGCGATAGTCACTGACTTCTATTGCTGGCTGGGGGTGATGACCTTCTGGCACTTCGGAAACGAGCTGTGGGAGGACCAGAAGGGCCGCCCCGTGTTCACCCTTGATGTAGACCACCTGATAGCCGGAATCATCGGCCTGGTGCTATCAGCGGTCATCTACGAGGCGATCCGGAAGCAATGGCCCCAGTTCTGAACCATCCCACCGTCGAACTTTCCGCAGGCTCTTATGGTCGGGCGATTGCCCGCCATGCGGGCCTGTGGCCCTTTTGTGTGCACTGAGGCCGGTTGGCTACGCCACGGCTGCGCCGTGAATATTTCCTGCTAAATACACCTTGCACGGTGTCCTTATTCTGGTAAAATTATTATCAGGTTAGGGCAATAAAGACAGGCAGGAATCATGTTCGATACAACCGTTTCCACATTCGATCCGAGCAGCATCATCGCTACCTCTTCTGACGTTCAGAAGCGGGATTTTGCCGACGTGTGCCAGGGCGCGATCGAGGCCATCAAGACCACCATGCGCAAGTTTGACCTGGTGACTGTTGCATCCAGCTGGGGCAAAGACAGTTCAGCCGTGGTCGCCCTGACGATCGAAGCGGCTACACAGCTGCGAGCTGAGGGCATCAAGGTTCGCGTTCGCGTGATGACCTCCGACACCCTGGTTGATTCTGCCCCGATGATCCGCCTGGCCAAGCACATGGCTTCTCAGATGAGTGAGCTGGCGGAACAGCGGGATCTGGACATCGAGCAGGTGTTCGTGACTCCGGACCCGATCGATCATTACCTGGTGACCATGATCGGTGGCCGTGGTACCGCCTCTGTTGCCGGATCCGATGCCACCTGCAGCGTGGACCTGAAGGTTCGCCCGATGGCCAAGTACAGCCGCGAGCTGGCCAAGCAGTATGGCAAAGAGAACATCTGCAACTTCATTGGCACCCGCCATGAAGAAAGCGCCGTCCGCAGCGCCCGCATGACCGCCCGTGGTGAGTCTGCGATCGCACCGGTGCAGCAGGACGACGGGATGTACCAGATGTCCCCGATCGCCGACTGGACCGTTGGCGAAGTCTGGCAGTTGCTCAACGGCACTGCCCGGAGCCTCGGCTTTGAGACCCTGGACTTCAGCCGCACCGTGAGCGTGTACGAGGCCATGGGTGAGTTCACCTGTGACACCCTGTCGGTGAACACCAGCACCAAGGCCAAGAGCCCCTGCTCCGGCGGCCGTGGTGGCTGCGTGATCTGCCAGAAGGTGACCGTAGACAATTCCATGGAGCAGATGCTGTCTTCATACCCTTATCTGGAGCCGCTGGCGCGGTTCTCCAAAGTGATCCAGGCCGGCCACTTCCTGCCTGAGAATCGAAGCTATCTGGCCAAGTCCGTTGACCAGAACGGATTGGTCCGCGTATTTGCCAATGCCTACTCTGCGGATTGGCAGGCGAGCCTGCTCAAATGGGCTTTAACTATCGACCGCCGGGAAGATGAGTACGTCGAGGAAAAGTCCCGGAAGCTGGGTCGCCCCGCAGAGCGTCGCTTCGGCCGTCTGCTGGAAGAGGAGCACCTGTGGCTGATCGCTTTCTCCTGGGCCCGCTACGGCCACCAGAAGCCGGGTGAGTTCGCTCGCATCCTGGAAGCTGTGGACGCTGGTGCTCGCTTTGAGATGCCTTCGGATGCCGAAATCGAAGACATGAAAACCCGTGCCGAGCGCAAAGGCTCTGGCAAGACCATGGGCTATCTGGCCCCGAAAACCGTGATCACCGGTACCGCCTTCCGTGACAACTGGCGCGACCAGATTGGTGCTGACAGTGCCTGCGCTCCGGATGTCATGGTTCGTGATGGTGGCCGAGCGATGTACGTTGCCTCCAGCGGCGTTGCCCACGACACGATCGGCAGCGCCCCTGTGGTCAGTGCTGACCTGAGTGAGCTGCGTGAGGCCGATGGCAGCTTTGGCCTCACGTACGAGGAGTTCAAGTTCTGGCACGCGATCGAGTTCGCTGATGGCCGGAAGACTCACAACGATGAGATGGCGTTCCTGATCCGCCAGGGGCTGATCAAGGCCCGCAACGGTTACCAGAGCCAAATCGGCGTGTACCAGGGTCTAAACCTTATGCTGGACGACCTGCGGGAAGACGGCCCGATCGGCTCACTGGCACAGATCCAGTCCCATCCTCGGTTCATGACCGAAGAACAGGCTGCCGCTCTGAAGTCAGAGCTGGCGGCTGAGTCTGACGACCAAGCTGAGACACAGGTCGAAGCACCGACCACTGACATTCACGAGGAGCAGCTGGCGCTCGACTTCGCCGCCTGATCCTCAACCGAATTGCTGGGCAGGCCGACGCCTGCCGCCTACCTGCCTACCAGGTCTGCCCAGCACCCTTTGCCATTGCCCTGCCCTTGCCCGCTCTGCGGGCTTTTTTTGGCCTGGCGTTCCGCCAGCCCGGGGCGCGGGGCGCCCTTTGATGTGCACTGAGGCCGGTTGGCTACGCCACGGCTGCGCCGAGGGGAAATTACACTATATACACCTTGCATGGTGTACGCTGTCTGGTAAAATGGTTTTCAGGTTAGGCAAACGCAGGCAGGAGAATCAGATGGCACAGTCCAACATTCAGTACGGCTTGAAAGTTACTCGCTGTCCGGACGCTATGCGCTGGTATTCCTCTCATATCGGAGAAACGTTCCCGTTGCTGGCGGAGTTCAGCGACGAGTTCAAAACCCGTGAGCCAGAAGGCTATACCAATTTCATTCTGAAAACCGACTGCGAAGTGGTCGAACTCACCAGCGAATAATACAGGCAGGAGAAACCTCATGACTCAGGTAATCGATGAGCGCGTACTGAAGATCTACCGTGACCGCATTGCGTTCGTTCAGAACAGCAATGTCACCGTGAGCGTTGACCGCTCCCTCCCGACCGTTTCCATTGATCCGGAAGACGGCGAAGGCTTTTTCATGCAGGAGAGCGAGGCTGAGACCTTCCTCAATGAGGCCGATCGCGTGTACGAGGAGCTTCAGGAGATTTCCTTCGATGAGGCCTGCATGGCAGTCGCCTCCCCTTACGTTGACCTCATGGCATAAGGAGCGCCCCGATGAACTCTCTCAACCCCAGAATGGTCAAAACCAACGTGAAGGACTTCAAGATCCTGACCAAGAACCGGGTACCGCTCGGACACCAGATGGACGCCATGCGGGCCCTGAAGGTCTGGAAGGAAGACGAGAAGACCAGGAAGGCATGGATCAGTCAGAAGCGCAAATCCTTCACTGCAGCGCTCCGTGAGTTCCGTGACCTCTACGACGCCAAAGAGTACTACATGGCCTTTGGCAAGCATGACGACAGCATCGAAGTCTTCTACCGCACCTGATCCCCTTTACCCACACCGCCGGGCCCGGCCCGGCTTAACTTCAACCAGCTCAGGACTTTCAATGCGAGACTTTCTCATTGTTGGACATATCGACGGTTGCCAGACCGTCACCCGTAAGATTTCAGGCCTGACACTGGCCCACGCCAAAACGGCCCTGAAGAACGCCCTTCTGGAGCCCATCATTGACGAGATCGAGGGATCTGCAGAAGACGTGGAACTCCCGGAGTTCTATTGCGACTTTGCCGCACCGATGGACTCGATACCAACGCTGGACGCCAGTCAGGTCGGTTCTCTCGGTTTTGACGAGGAAGACGATGACCCGGTTGGATGTCCCATGCCGTGGCTGGACACTCCCGAGCCGGCCTAAACTCCCGAGCCGGCCTAAACTCCCGAGCCGGCCTAAACTCCCGATCAGCCAGACGCCCGCGAATGCGGGCTTTTTTGTGTCTGGCGTTCCGCCAGCCCAGGGCCTACGGCCCTTCTTGTGTGCACTGAGGCCGGTTGGCTACGCCACGGCTGGCGCCGCGGAATAACTCATAAATACACCTTGCTCGGTGTACTTCGTCTGGTAAAATGGTTTTCAGGTTAGGCAAACAAGCACAGGCAGGAGAACACCTCATGATGACATTGACCCTCAAGAACACGAATAGCCCGCTCTCTAACATGATGGTTCGCATCGTTGAGAAAGGCGACGGCTATGGCCAGTACAACCGCAAGACCGAGACATTTGCCCTCACCCACAAGAAGGATGATCCCCTTGTCGAGTTCTATGACCTCGACAACGATTGGCCTCCGTTTGGTGGCCAGTTCGTGAGCCGCTATTACATGAGCACTCTTCTTGAGCGTGAAGAAGGTGGCCTCTGCCTCGATGGTGGCGAGCGCAAGTGGAACGTCAACCACAGCGAGATGATCCAGGTGACCCAGTTCCTCAGGGCCGCTCAGAAACAGATCAACGCCGAGTTCGCATAAGGGCTCGCGATACATCGGCCCTGATGTGCAGGGCCGGTGCCAGCCCCCAAGCTGAACAATCCGCACAGTGTATTGAGTCAGGAGAAAAGTGTATGGCAACCATCAAAGCAACCGCTCACGCCATTCAGTGGGATGTAGACGAGCCCAGCGAACTTGATCAGTTGCCCGAGCGGATGCACCTGACCATTCCCATCGAAGGTACCGAGAGTACTTTGGATGCCCAGGATATCGATGACGCCATCAGTGACGCCATCACCAACGAAACCGGCTTTTGCCATAAGGGCTTTGCCGTCAGCCATTGCGACCTTATCGAAGATCAGGAGAAGTAACCCATGAAAGAATTTGTATCTCCCCAGGGTAATGAGATTACAGGCGTACTCGAAAAAATCCCCGGCATTGCCTCTATCAATATCGAGAGCGCAAGCCTTGAAGACGGGTGCCTGCAGTTCGATTACGCAGGTGACACGGAACTTCAGTGGGAAAAGCATGAGATCGTTCGCCAGGATGGACAGCGTGTGTTTGTCGATGACGATGACAACGAGTTTACCGAGGATCAGCTCCACTACATTGACCCAGAGAACGGCATCACGGAGCCAACCCCAGTATTTCCGGATCGGGTTAAGCCCGCCGAGTAATCCATCAATGGGGGTGGCCTAACGACTCAGGCCTCCCCCGCAACCGAGGATCCCAGGCATGAAACTCAAACGTCGCGACGAATCCCTGAGGCTTTCACAGACCATCGCCGGTACCCGGTTCCCGATGAATCTCGGCACCCGGTGCAAAACCCTCCGTTGGCACAATCCGATGCTCTACAGAAAACGGGATCCAAGAACGTTTAAAACCTATGTCCCATTCTCAATTCGGGGCAGCTTTGAATACATCTTTGTGTGCTCAATTCTTAACTCTGACCCGGGAGACGTTCCCAAGCGCATCTACCGCGGCTGCCTGTCTACCCGGCGCCTGCGCATCAAACCGAACCCGATCAACAACCTGAACCGGATCCGGAATATCTCAGCGCCGACCCGGTAATCACCACCTGCCTGCCCCGAGCCCGCCATGCGGGCTTTTTTTGTGCCTGGCGTTCCGCCAGCCGGGGCGCGGGGCGCCCTTTTATGTGCACAGAGGCCGATTGGCTACGCCACGGCTGCGCCGCGGAAAATAATCTTGTGATACACCTTGCAGAGTGTACGGTATTTGATAGAATTATTAACAAGTTAGGCAAACAAAGCAGGCAGGAGAAGCATCATGACCAAGCGAGCAATTGATTCGATTCGCGATCAGATTCTGGAAGCTCTCACTCAGGGCCGCGCACCCTGGCAAAAAGGATGGAAGCCGGGCCGGGGCGTACTGCAGCCCCTGAACGGCAAGACCGGTCGCCAGTACACCGGTTGGGCCAACATCGTTTCACTGTTCTTCAGCGCCGAGTTCAACGCCTACAGTAGCCCCCGCTGGGTAACCTTCAAGCAGGCGAAAGAAGCGGGTGTATGCGTCAAGAAGGGCGAGAAAGGCACACACGTTGAGTTCTGGAAGACCTACATCCCGAAGAAGGCCAAAGAGCAGATCGAAGCGGACGAGGACGAGAAGGGCTACAAGCGCCTCGCCTGTAAGGTTTACACCGTGTTCAACGAGGATCAGCTTGATGGGCCGCTGGCGGACGCACCTGAAGCGGAAGCCGTATCCCGCAATATCCAGTTTGTGCTTGATATGGCCAAGGCTGCAGGCGTAAAGCTCGCCTTCGGTGGGGGTGATCAGGCTTACTACCGTCCCGGTCTGGACATGGTACGCAGCCCCAACCTTGACCAGTACGTGAGCGAAGAAGAAGCCATAGCCACCCTTTGCCACGAGTTCATCCACTGGACCGGGGGTAAGGGCCGTCTGGATCGTGACACCAGCTGCTACGCCACTGAGGAACTGGTAGCCGAGGCGGGTGCATGGCTGCTGGCGGTGGAACTGGGCCTGCCCTTCACTCCGCAGAACTCCGTCAACTACCTCGCCAGCTGGGCCAGCAAGACCAAAGACCCCGAGAAGGCCCTCGACAAGGCGTTGAGCGACGCTCAGAAAGCGGCCCGCTATCTGGCGGACGCAGCCAAAAAAGCGGGCCTGCTGGACGAAGCGCCCGAAGCTCTGCCGGTGGCGGCTTGATCCACTCAGCAACACGGGGCGTCAGGTGGCGCCCCGATACCCTGACCTTTCCCTCATTGGTCGCTACGCGCCCTTTTTGTGTGCACTGAGGCCGGTTGGCTACGCCACGGCTGTCGCCGTGAGACTTAACACTATATACACCTTGCATGGTGTACGGTGTCTGGTAAAATGGTTTCCAGGTTAGGCAAATAAACACAGGCAGGAGCACACCCCCATGACACAGCAAGAATCCATCACCGTTTACAGCATCCCTTCAGGCATGGGCGGCGTTCATACCGTTTCCATCGTTGAGGACATGGGCGAGCAGGTGAAGGTTCGCATCTGGTACGGCCGCCCTTCCCCGACCGGCTGGGAGAGCTGGGGCGAGTGGGACGGACAGACCCGCATCGTTGATCGCGCCTCACTGACCGGCGAGCGCACCCAGAAACTGGTACGCCTTCCCGAGGACACATCTGCAGGCTGGATGTTCTGCCAGCCCTATGAGGCCGAAAACTATAACCCTGAAAACGTGGTGGCCAAGTACATCCACGCTTTCCACGAAGGAGAGCTCTACCGGATGTATGAGATCGATGAAAACAGCCAGTCGATCAAGGAATACCGGGTTGACCCCAGTGAGCTCAGCGAGGCTCACAAAGAACAAGCCAAAGCGGTTCGCCACGAGTGCACCGGCTATCAAGTGAAAGTATGGGAGCGCGGCCAGACAGCGGCCGCCTAATCCCCCGTTCTGGAGAACCAAAATGACACCCGCTGACAAAGATCAGGCCCTACATACAATTCTCGCCGCCCTGCGCACCTATCAGGAGCTAGGCTATGGGGATCCGGATATCCGCCCGAACGACATTCACGACATTGCCACCAACGGTGGCGACCAAATCTCCATGGACAACGCAGGCATTGAAGAGCTTTGCCAGATGCTGAACTTCGGTGACCTTGAGTTGACGCACAAAGACGAGCGGACCACAAGCCAAGGTCCCTTCACCGTCACCCAGGGCGATGACTCCACCCGGCTCGATATCGGCATTACCGGGCTCGGCGGTGTTCAGCTCAATCGCACCGGCGAAGGTCTGGTCATTGATGTAACCGGGCAGGATGAGGAAAACCCGGTTATCGGTTCCCTCGCCCTGCTGGAAAGTGACTTCACCACCCTTTCAGATGAACAGCAGCCCAATTCCGGCCTTCTGGTACCAGTAACGCTGAACACCTTTGACGTCGAGGGCAACCAGGTCGACACACAGTCCATGGATCTGCCCGGCCACCAGGTGTCCGATATTATCGACCATGCTTCTCAGCTGGTGGTTGTCATGCGTGACATGGGAGCTGGTAACTCCGGCATTGAGGCCTTCGATCAGGTTTACAGCCAGCTCGAAGAGGCCATCACCACGGCCAAGATTGTCGACCCCTGTGACCGGCCCTTGCCCACCCTGCATTTGATGCCCTGAACATCCATCCCGTTCGATCCTTTGCCCGCATGAGCGGGTTTTTTTTGTGCCTGGCCGTTGGCCAGCCGGGGCGCGGGGCGCCCTTTGTTGTGCGCTGAGGCCGTTTGGCTACGCCACGGCTGTCGCCGCGGGTTTTCGGACTATATACACCTTGCAGGGTGTCTTATTGCTGGTAAAATGGTTCTCAGGTTAGGCAAACAAATACAGGCAGGAGAACACCCCATGAGCAATGAACCCACCTTCAAGCTGGCGGTTGAGCTGACCGCCTCCCAGATCGAGGCAATGGCTTCCCTGATTGAATCCGGTGCCGATGATCTGCAAGAGAAGATCGCCTCAGAGTCGGACTACACCGCCGAGGACATAGCCGGTGCAAATGAGCAGATCAAGGACGCCAACAAGGGCATCGAGATCATCAAGCAGGCGCTGGCAGATAATTGCAACGAGATTCTGGCCATGTTCGGCCTCGGCTATCAGAACTCACAGGAGGCTGGCCAATGAGCACTCGCAACGCCCACACCAGTCGCACCATCGGAATCGTTGGCCGTTTCCAGCAGTCAGCCGTAATCGCAGAGATGCTGCGCAAAGTACAGCACATCGACGAGAGCGCCATTCAGATTGTCGTTGAGCCGGAACACAAGGTTGTCACCCTCCATGACATTTTCGACCCGCAGGCCTCCGTACACCTGCATGGCATGGAAGCGGACAACTTCCTGGCCAGCAGCCGAAAGCTCGCCCAAAAGGTCGGCCTGAGCTATCGGGACGCCCAGAAAGCCGCCGCCTACGATTACCGGCAGCTCATGATTTCCAACGCGCAAGCTCGCGCCACCCAGCCGTTCAAGATTCGCCGCGCCGGTTGAACCAAATGCCCCATCCATCCCTTACCCACCGATCAGTAACCCGGGAGCCCTGCTCCCGGTAGGAGGGCTTCGCCCTTTTCGTGTGCACTGAGGCCGGTTGGCTACGCCACGGCTGCGCCGCGAAAACTTCCACCCCCAGAATCTGGTGAAATTTGATACAATGGAATCCTTATCTAGCCAAGTGCAATAATTTTATCGAATAATACAACTTTAGATTCAGGGCAAAGCTGTAATGAGGGGCTTCATGGGATTCGATCCAACACTACTGGCCAGGCGGACAGCCGATGAGGCGCACCGCTCCATTGGACAGGTCCGCAAAGGTTCCGGCGCTCCCTACATCACGCATTGTGACGCGGTGGCCGGACTGGTTCGCCAGCACGGCGGCACCTTCTCAATGATTGAGGCGGCATTTCTACACGACACTCTGGAGGACACCCCGCTCACTGAGAACGACATTCTGGAGATGTTCGGGCCTGCGGTTTTGGATCTGGTTAAAGCGGTGACGTCTATCAGCAAGCCGGAGGATGGCAATCGCGCCACCCGCAAGGCCATTGACCTCAAACATTATGCTTCTGGCGACGCCCGGGCCCAGACCATCAAGCTGGCGGATATCGTGGACAACTTGAGTGATATCTCCACGCTGGATCCGAAGTTCGCCGAAGTCTACATCTGGGAAAAGTACCAACTGGCCCGGGCATTAACCAAAGGGGCTCCCGAGCTGCGGGAGCGGGCAATCGAACTGTGTCTCAAGCACATCAAAGAAATCGGGCTATCCGCGGACTAACCCTCTGCGAATAGCGCCTGCTATATGAACCAGGGGAGCAATCACAACATGCGCAACCTCACAACCGACGAACAGAAAAAGGTCATCCAGATCGCCGAGGCCACCGCCAAACAACGGCACCGCCTCATGGCTATTGAGCCTAAGGGCAATCAATCCCGGTTCTTTCAGGCGCAGGCTGAGTTTCACTCAATGGAAGTCCTGCTGCATCACGGTACCGGCCGGGAGATCCCGGAAGAGACTGTCGAGTTCCTGCAAATGTACAGTGATGATAGCCAGAGCGAGTACAAGGCTGAAATCAACGCCTTCATCCGGGCTGTCGAGAATGCAACCGGGCGCTCAATCAATCTGTAACCGGTTACCGGTACCCTGAACATCAACGAATCAACCAATCCGTAGGTAGGCAAGAAGCATCAATGAATACCCCCGACAACAACCTGAGCCCATCTCCGGTCATGCTCACCCCCAGGCAGACTCACCTTCTGCGGCAACTGGTGGTTGATCGAATGGAGGCAATGGCCGCTCACATGCCGGAGCACAGCGCCCTTCATGACGATCCCGAGATCCTGAATACCCTGGAGGAGTTATCTGACCTTGATATCGCCCTGACCAGTGAGGCTAATGAGAAACACACCACTGGGGGTGGCCCGGAGAAGCCTGGTATGCGGTTTGACTCCGAAGAGCTGGCGGACATCCAGCGTTATGCCATGTACGGCATGGCGGCCGTTGAGGAGGCGCTGACGAGCGATTCAAAGACCGTGCGCGACCCAATCGGCATGGTGAAGGATCGCAAAGAGATGCAGAAAGACCTCACCCGATTCCGACCCACCTTCGGAAAGCTCACTGTGGCCTATCTCTCAGGCTCTCAGGCAAGCGAAATCACCAGGCGGCTAAAGGACTAGCCCTTACCTTTTCCTACCTTTCAGGCAGCTTCCAGCTAACTCCCTGTTCACTGCATTGACTCGCCACCTGCCCAACCCCGAAGTAACATACCCCTCGATACAACAGACCAGAGATTTTTAAGTGTCATGGAACAGCCCTGCAACACCACCCCCACACTTCGTGAAGGTGCCCGTATCACCCTCGGCCTGACGTTCAATGCAGTTTATCGACGATTCCTCAAACGAGGCGTGCACAACCGCCGGGGCTATCTGGCGCTGATGGACAAGCTGAGCCCGGCCAACCGCTTTCGCCTGAGGCAACTGGAGCACCGCAGCCCGGATCTGGCCAACACCATGAACGAGGGTATCGACTACTGGGCCGGCATCATGAGCGCCATCTTTGAAGTCAACGACCTACTCAAGGGCGTCCCAAGCCAAAGAGCGGTACCCAAATCCTTCGAAAACCTCCTGCCACGGGAATCAAGGCCGGCAATCAAGCAAAAGGCCGACACACTGCTTAAGGAGGCGGATCCCGATGGCCTGGCCCTCATGCGGGCCATGAAAGCTCCAGTGACCGATGAAAATGCCCGGAAAGTGATTCACGGCCACTTCATGGCCCATACATTTGAAACGAAAGGACCTATGGTCGATGAGCTGCTGGGCCATGACCAGCTCAACTATGAGGCGCGGGTTATCCTCAGCGATCTCTCCGAAGCGGTTAGCCGCTACCAAACCAATCCGGATTCCTTCGATGAAGATCGAATCAATGAAGTCGGAGGATCCCTTCTCTACATGGATCCGCTTCAGGTTTTGCTCAATGCAAAGCGCAAAGCCACAAAGGATGAATACGAGCAACAGGAAGGTGAAACGGTTGAGTGGACGGTCATCTGCTCTCTGGGAACCCAGTTTTACGGCAGAGAACTCAAAAGCCTCGAGGCCCTTGTCGACAAGCCATAAAAAAACCCTCCGAAAACCGGAGGGTCAAAGTTGCCCCTTGCCCCGTGTCCTGAAGCAAGTGTCTGTCTGCTAGGTCAGCATCCAGACGCACAATTCCTTCTACGCCCTGATCAGGGCTACGGTTCACATCAGTAACTGAGGCCTGTCAGCCGCCCCATACAGGCGTGGGACTCTGGGACGAATCAAGATTCTGCTCCTGATAGTGGTAATCAGTCACCACGTCGGCCTTATCAAACCAAACTATCAGAACCTTGGTCTGAGTGTCCACCCCACCGGCAAACAAGCCGACAAACGGAATGAAGTTGGTAGCACGGGAAGTGGCCTTGGAATAGGTGTACGAAATCCCGCTTACCGCATCGCCGCCCAACTGGTTCCCGGACATCACACCATTGGGCTCACCCAGCCGGGCAATCACTTCCGCCCGGGTAGTCTCGCCAATCTCCAGGCTCCTCACCTGCTCATTACTCACATCCGTTCCAACCGTGGCACAACCGGTCATTACCAGGGCCATCAGTGCGGATAACAGCACGCGCATCGTCGTTTCCTTCTACTGCTGAGTTTGTTCTCCGGCCACCCCCAGTACATCGGCTCTCATGTATCTGTCGGATAAAACCCCGGAGAATGTTAACACCAAAACACCTTGCATGGTGTAGGTGGTATGATACAATTATTATTAGGTTAGGACAACAGCAGGTGATACGTTATGTGCAGCATCGAAAGCAACCCCTACATCGACCGCCTTCAAGCCTTTCAGGACATGGCTCACAGCCCTTCCCTCACGGCTAACTGTCAGGATGTGGTAGACGCCTTCCACCGCGACGCACAGGCCTACGAGACTATCCTCGCCGCCTTCAAGGAAACCGGCTACGGCCTCACCCTCCGCAATGACACCACCAACCAGTGGACCGTCATTCTGGAGGACATGAGCGAGCCCGGCCGCTTCCGCCACCAGACCTTCGATCAGCGCGGTTTCTTCGGACACCACACCATGGACTCCATCGAAGAAGTCATCGAAGACGCCATCGATCTCGGGTACCGCACCGTGGACAATGGCCGCCTCGAGGAACTCTGCATGACCGAAGAATGGGCAGAAGGCTCCCGGGTAGGCGCGTTGATCCAGCAGCTCAACAGCGGCCAGATCAACTGGAGCGAGTTCGCCAGCCAGTCCTCCCCTACCCCATAACCCATAACGAGAAAAGGAAACCCTATGAGTAGTACCGGATCAAAGCACGTTGCCAAGTGGCTACCCATCGCCATTTTTGGCCCCGCTGTCATCGTTGGCGCATACATGCTGTACGATAAGATCTCCAGCCAAAACGAAGCCCAGGCAGAAGCTGAGAGCATCACCGATCTTTCTGAGCAGATCCAACAGGCCTACGAGGAAGTCCCGGACGAAGCCCAACCCATCCTGATCACCGTTGATGAATCGGGCGAAACGAGCATTGAGCCCCGCCCCGGACTGACCACTGACGTCATCTCCGCGACCGCACGCAACCACAACCAATGTGAATCGTTCGCCGAGAATTTCACCAGCGGTCAGTTCAATTACTCAACCGTCATCGTTGGAAGCAAGAGATACCAGGTAGGCGAATGGACCGGTTCCAGCCCAACCACGGCATGCCTCCTGGCATTCCAGCAGTCACCTGAGAGCGTCACTGTACAAGTCGAGATCCGTTGATTATACGGGCTCAGATTCTCATGTAGTGCGGTGGCCCTCCCCGGGTCACCACCTCCCCCACAGTCAGATATCGCCCCTATCCCTCACCTGCCACCCATGGCATGCCCTCGACCCTATGTGCGCTTCGCGCTTTTGTGTGCACAGACAAGACGTTCCTAAGGAACGCATGGCGCGTTTTCTGATCGCCTGAATGCACCTTGCTTGGTGTATCTTTATTTGATACTATTACTTTCAGGTTAGGACAAGTAAGGCAGGCAGACATGAAACAGAACACTATTCAGATTTCAGAAAAGACCCAGAGGACGCTGGTGCTTCTTGGTCTCATTGCTGGGGGTGTCGCCCTCGTTATCGCAGGCACCTCAGGATACGAAGCCACCCGGCTATGGGGCGAGCAGATCGCCCAGACCCAGATTATCGTCGGTGGCGCTATGGCCTCATTTAGCTTCGCAGCGCTCATGTGGTAACGGAGGCAGTTCATGTTGCAAAGAACGAACATCATCAATGCCGCCCGTGACGCAGTGGCAAAGCTTGAATCTGAAAAGCCAGGTGCTGGCCTTGAAGAGCTGGCCCATGCTTTCCGGGTCCTGATTCACAAGTATGTCGATGAGTGGGACCTCGAAGACCTCACCGAAGAATTTCATCTTGAAATCTTCACATACTTCCCGGCGCTTCCTGGAGCCCCTGAGGAGGAGACTGAACATGAATAAGCCTCAAGGGTTTGCAAGCTCCGTCGCCTCATATCCGAATCGCGGTAAGTGGGGTGACTCTCGCTGGCGGGGTAACTGTTCCGGCCACATCATCAAGGACGCTCTGGGTTCCTATTTCGATTGGTCCAACCCAGAGGCCCTGTTCGTTGACCCCTCAGAGGGCTCCGGTACATCCGGTGACGTTGCCCGGGAACTGGGGGTGAGTTACAAAGGCCTCGATCTTCACAGTGGGTTCAACCTTCTCAGGGACGATCTACTCGAGTCCGTTGGGCGTCCCGCTGAAATGATCTTCTGGCATCCCCCATATCACTCAATGATCGAGTATTCCAAAAACGTATGGGGTAATGGACAGGCTCACCCAGACGATCTGTCCAACTGTCAGAGCGTCGGTGAGTTCATCGAAAAGAGTCAGCTGGCTCTGATGAATATCTATGATGCCCTCTCCCACCAGGGTCGAGCCACGTACTGCGTGCTAATCGGCAACATGCGTAAGTCCGGTGAGTTCTATGACCTGACAGGAATGCTTCAGAGAGTGGCGCCGGGGAAGCTGAGGGACATCATCATCAAGCAGCAGCACAACTGCGTTTCAGACTCTCGACGTTATGGGGGTGCTTCCTTCGCCCGTATCGCGCACGAAACCCTATTGGTTTTCGAGAGGGACAGAAGGATTCTCTGTGCCATCGACTTCGCCTTCCAGGTTGAACAGCGTCTGGCCAATGCCCAGCGAATGACGTGGCGATCGGCTTTGAAGCGTGTCACCCGCCCTGGCGAAAAGGTTCACCTACAGGACCTGTACGCTCGCCTGTCGGGGTACGCCAAGCGTGTTGCGACCAACCAGAACTTTGAGGCGAAGATTCGACAGGTAGTCCGACGCTTCGAAGAGGACTTCACACCCCTTGGAAAAGGGGTTTATGAGAGGGTGGCGGCCTAGTGTCGTCATTGTCCACGGCCACCCTTGCTGATAGTATAACTTGGTTTCTCAGGCAAGTTATCGTGCCGGGAGCCCCGGTTTCAGCAGGTGTGGCCCAGCCATTCGCTTCGCGATTTGTGTGCACTTATGGGAAGCGGACAACTGTAGCAACGGCTACACTTGGAGATTGATTTGAATATTGAAGCTGTAAAGGAAACCGTGCCTACTCATTTCCCGGACAAGACCAGCAGCCCCTTTACCATTGGGGATATCATGACCATTGATGTTGATGGTCATCTGGACTTCCACTGCACCCTGTACTGGAATGGCCGAGAGGTCGCAAAGATTGATTCCAGTCCCGGTCCTTTTGAGCCTCTCAACTGGGAATGGCTCGACAAATCAGCAAAAGACGATTTTGCCTCCTTCCTTCGCCTTGTGAAATTTCCTACGGCCGATCTTTTTGTGGGTAGCATGATTGCATGCTTCTGCAATATCGAGTGGCTTGCCAAGGAATGCGAAACAGATACATTGTTTCGTTTTGCAACCGACCCTCCCCACGTTTTTCAGCGTGTAAAACAACCCTTCTCTCCAGAGCTAAAGGCCCGACTTATCAAGCGTTACGGGAAGAATATCTATTTCTTCAATGAAGCGTTAGATAGGTACTCTGGCATCGGGAATATTCTTGACTGAATCTCTGATTTAATTTATCTTCTCATTAGGCTGTTGAGAGGTTTTATTTTGTCAGAAGAATTTGATCCTAAGTCCCTTGAAGAAGAGCTGTGGTCCGAGAAAGCCGAAGAAGGCAGTGCCATTCGCTTTTCCTCGGAGACTTTACCGCCGGCTTCAGTTGGACTCGCAAGTATCAGGATGAAGCGCTGGACTCGCAGGCTTGTCTCCCTGTCAGTTGTGCTTATGGTTCTCTCGACGCTCCTGTGGATCAGTAAGACCCACCACATCCTGAGGCTTTCCACCCAGGATGGTTTGGTTCAATCAGTAGAGCTTTTCATTAATGACGAACGCTAAAACTCCGATCCGGAAAACAACAGGTACTTCTGCTTCTGCAGCTAAGGCCGCGCCGAATCGTGTGGTTCGCAAAAAGCTGGCGGGCCCAGCAAATTCTACTGCGAGCGTTCCGGCACCCGTTCAGGGTCCGAAAACCTTCAAAGAAAATGAATCCAGGCTGTCGTTTGTAGACAGCAATCTGTCTAATTTTTATTGGGCTCTCGGCCTGTTTTTCAGCACGTTGACTTTGTTTTTGATGGTTTTCTTCTGGACGCCCGACCACTACAACATTCCAGCTACGGATGACTACCGCTTAATCAACCTCAAGCCTTTGAGCGAGCAAGGGAATATAACAGATGCTGCTGCACGGGACTTCGCTGCCGCTGCAATCGAGGATGTCTTATCTCATTCCAATATGGACCCGAAAGCATCAATGAATGAAGCTTTCGATAACTACTTTACTGCTGCCGGCAGAAAGGATTTCCTGAATGCACTCGAAAGTGCAGGTGATCTTGAGCCATTGGTCTCTGGCCGATTCTCTACCCTAGCCAAAATCCAGTCGGTACCGGTCATTGAGGAATACCGCCTTACCAACAATCGCTTTACGTGGGTTTATACAGTTCCTGTTCGCTGGCATTGGTTTGACATTGCTCAGAATCGGCCACGATATGCTGATATCCAGGTAACTATCTTCGTTGTACGCGAGAGCCAGCTTAGAAATAGCTCTGGCATGGCCATTGATGCTGTTGTTTACAGGAGCGCTCGATGACCTTTCAGAGCTTCGCAAACAAGAGCATCAAGCCGCTTTATATTCTCTCTGCGTTGCTGATGGTTATCGTGGCAGGAAGACTGTTGTTTGACTTCCACCCACGAATTGATATTCGGCCTTCCAATGCTCCTGTGGTTCGTGCTCCTTTGCTTCCAATTCCTAACGTAGGTCCCATCGCCAGAGACTACTGGATTAAGGAAATGCTTCGTGAGTGCTTTTCCTTTAACACTACCGATATGGAAGAGACCGTGAACAATTGCGCCCTCTTCTATTTCGATATTAATTCGCAGGGGGTTTTTCCAAAGGTCATCTCACGGACCTCTTTTGGTCGGTACATACAAGACAACCCCCAGAGCGGTGCAGTGGTGCAGGCGGTTAACACAAAAGGGCCCTTCATGATTTATGAGGGCTCATCCAAGGGGCTGCCGATATGGCGCTACCAGACTGAAATTATGACAACCCGCTTCTTTTCCGGGAGAACAGCCACCAAACGCTGGTTAATAGATGCAACCATGACTTTTGATACACCGGACTCCCTGTTTTTCTCTGGGTTCCGCTTCACCTCTTTTTACATGGAGGAGCGGGCATGAGAAAGAGCATGAACACTTTCCTTCTGGGCCTCACCCTGTCTTCGGTGGCTAGCTTTTCTGTTGCACAGGACGACAAAAATTCGGGTGATGGTGTTTTGATGTTTACCCCCAGTGAATCCGACAAGGTTGTTATGGAGCAGCGGCGGGAGGCGATGAGTCGGTACATTTGGCAAGAAAAGAACCTTGAGCCTATTCGTGCCGAACTTCGCGAGCTAGAGCGTGAAAAAACGTATCGTCGAGAGCGCGAACAGAGAATGGGTATTCCTCCGAAAATCATCATTGATCAGCGAGTTGTTCAGGAAGAACAGATTCGGGCTCGTAATACTCCTCTTCGCGAGGCGGCTTGCCAAATCAAGACAATCTCTTACAGCAACAGCAACCCAGAAGCTATCAGGCTGCCGATTGCATCTCGCTCCCCGGCTCACCTCATTTTCCAGGACTCAACTGGACAAGTATGGCCACTTGACGGCCACACCCAGGGGGATTCTGAAGCATTCTCAAGCGAGATTCTTGAACAGCAGCCGCACATTTATGAGGTTGCCGTTCAAAAACCGTACGCAATGGCAACAAATAATCTTCTTTTGCAGGGTTACCCGCAACCTATCGTTGTGCGCCTTGTCGGCGATGAAGAAGACAATGTATGCGTTCTCAATGTTCGGCTGAACATGCCGGGACCAAACGCAAACACCAATCCGACCATGCTTTCAGACGCAGGTTATGGCGGCGGTGAAGACGAAATCATGTTCCGCCTTGCTGTCAACGACATCCCAAATGGCGCTGAAGAAGTGGAACTCACTGGACTTCAGGACGCTGGACGCGCCTGGATCATCAACGGCCGCCTCTATGTGCGCAGTAAATTCTGGATGGAGAGTCCTCCCCGAGCCCAAATTCAGGATGTGAGTGGCATTTATGTTTATCGGATCGAGGATCCATCGCAGGCGACCGCTTATCTCAGGACGCCGAATGGTGAGTCTGTAAGGGTAACTATTGGTTCTTAAATATGGCCGACGAACAAAACATCCATGAGAATCCAGAACAGAACAGTGACACGTTCTGGGATTCCTTTGGCGAAGAGCAGGATCGCGAAGACCGTGCAAGACGTAAGGCAGCCCTTAAAAATGCCTTCAAAAAGGGTGGTCGCGGCTTTTTGGTGATTGGGGTTGTTGCTGCTGGTCTCTTCACCTACATGATTATGACAAGCCCTGACGAAAGTACTGACAACACTGGTGGGTCAGGCAGCGTGGTTAACCGGACCAGCCAGGGCGATGTGCGAGAAACAGAACTGTCTGATGATAGTCCTATTGCCCAGCAACAACGCCAAGCTCAGGAACAACAGGCGGAAGACGCCCGTAATCAGGGTCGTACCTATATCGAGCAAGTGACTCTTCAGAACCAGGAGCGTGCTGAAGAAGCAGCTGCTGATGAATCTGTTGACACCAGGCGAGATACTGGTGATCTGGCACTGGATACACTGCAACGTCAATCTCAACGTGTTTCTACAGGAAATCCGACTCCCGTCACGCCGCCCGGTCAGACAAACCAGAATCGTCGTGCAAGCCAGAATCAGCCGGAAGGTTGGACCCTGAAGGACGAAATTGATGAAGCCAAAAGCCTAAGTGAGCAAACAAAAGACGACCTGCGAAAGGTTGCAGAGTCCCAATCGAATTATGGGGCGTTTGCCAGCTATAGCGCTGTTTCACGGGATTCTGGAGAAGCATCAGGTACAAGCTCGAACTCTTCCAATCCTGATGACATTCCTTTCGTCACCGGTGGCTATGGTGAGGAACTGGCCTTTGCACAGAATCCATCAGGCGAGAGCCCAAACACCTTCAAGATTCCAGCCGACACTCGACTCTTTGGTGTTGCCACTGTCGCGCATAACTCGGACATAGGTGGTCCGATGTCATTTGAATCAGTTACACCGCCTTTAGATGGAGCAGTGTTTCTGGCTGAGGAAGTTCCCGTTCGGGGGGAAGCCGTTGCTCCACAAATCACTCAAATGATTTATCGGGGCGAGACATACGATGTAAGGGCTTTGATCGTTAACGCAGCAACTTTCCAGCCCGGCATCGCTAGTGATTATGACAACCACTATCTGAGCCGTTGGGTTCCCTATCTCTTGGGAACATTTGGTGGTGCTTATGCTGAAAGCTTAAGAAATAGCACCACCACTACAAGCCCTGAGGGCGCAACTGTAAATGAGACATCGGACATCCCTGATGCCGCAGATCAGGTCAAATTTACTCTTGGTACTGGGCTCGGACGCATGGTCCCGGTACTCCAGGAACAAATCAATCGACCGGTTACTGTTGAGGTTTACAACGGAGAGCAGGTCGGAATCTGGATCCTAAGTGAAGTTGAGGTTAAGCGATGAGTGCTGAGAACTGGATCGATATTCTTAACCGCGCCATTCAAATGAATGCCGCGTGGGAAGTCGAGGATGATGAGAGCGGCCATACCTTCATGTATGACGTTGAGGTTCTGAACGATATCGTCACACTCCTGGAGAATGGAGCAACCAGTGATGAAGTTGTTCATCAGTATGAGCAGTATGTCGGGCCTGATTTCGAGCGTTACATTTTGGTTCTCGAGCAGGCTATGGAGCAAACAGAAGAGGATGAGCCTGATGTCCTCGACGCAGATGCACCTACCGTTGATGACGCTGTTAGCGCCGGCAACGACACTCCTTCAAGCTTTGACTATGGAGATGTTCCCGAGGAGCCATCTGAGCAAGAGAGCAAAAAAGATTCACCAAACAAAGCTCCCAAAAGCAAAAAGGGTCTTGTGATTGGTGCATCACTTGCCGGACTTATAACGATGGTTGGCGTTGGTGGTTTCGTTTTTTATTCCGCATTCACCCAAACATCAAGCCCCGTGGCACAACAAAAGACAGTAACTCCTGTCTTGAAATCAACGCCCAAGCCTCCCGTTAAGGATGAGGCGCCTCAGCAGGCTGCTGTTACAAATAACCAGGCAGGTTCATCAAATACAGCTGAACAGGGAACAGTGAGTGGGAGCCAGAGCAAGGGGTTCACCGTTGCTCAGATGGGTGCCGAACAGACTACCCGCGGTTCGGAAGCACAACAAAGCGCGGTGCCAACAAGCCGTCAGGTTCAGCCCTCACCCCGCCAGCAGCACGCTTCTATGCCTTCGCCATCTGACATTGTTGATGATTCGCAACTTGCCGACATGAGGGATGAAATTAACGCCCAGATCCAGAAGATCGAAGCATCCATGTCGGAAAAAATTGGCGATCGTTTTGGTGACCTTCGCGAAACATTGGGTCGGATGGAAGCACAACTCAAACGCATTGATGACCTTGAAAAGAAGATCGCTCAGGAGCAGAGCGAAGAAGAGAAACACTCAGAGACTGTCAAGAAGAAGGTTCAAGGCCTTACACGACTGGGCGAGTTCTCAATCCTTGCCAATGCAGGGGTTAACAATCGCGTAGTGGCCCTCTCCCCTACCAACAAGGTCATTACCCTCGAAGAGGGCGAGCGGAACATCCTTGCTGCTGGAAGCAACCTGACTGTTGAGGAAATTGTTGGCAACGGAGATGCGGTAATCTTCAGCAATGGATGGTTTATTGATCATGTAAGGGCTCCGGAATCTCTTCGCGAGAAACGCCTTACCGAGAATTCTGACACGGGCTCAAACTCTGAAGGTGCAAATCAAGGCGCCCCTTCTGTACCCAGAACGGCCGCGATTTCAAAGTCCCTGAACCCGGCCATGGTAGCCGCGTCTTCACGCTCCAATACCAATGCCGATAACCGATTCCCGACAATTCAGCGTGCACCTCAGGGGTGGGAGGCTACCGCCCTCATCCCGCCACGCCGGGCTGTCATTGTAGATCCAGAGGGTAATTCCATAACCATTACTCCTGGATCCCAAATCGCTGGCTTGGGCGAAGTGCATTCGGTCAAACAAGACCGTGTACTGGCTGGCCAGTTTTATATCCCCCTCAGCAATCTGTAATCAGGAGAACACTCATGAAAGACCTTACGCTAAAAGCTTATGTTGCTGTTGCCGCATTTGCAGTGACAAGTACTGCGAATGCGCAGGAAGATCTCGCATCGCGAATCACCGATGAAGGCGGGTGGCTGGACCAACTCGGTGCGGTCGGCATGCTGGTTCTTGCTGCTGCGTTTCTGGCTGGCGTTGGCTGTGTCAGCTGGGGCATCTGGTACTACGTTAAAAAATCCGATAACCCCCAGGAGCCGGACGCTGGTGGAAAGGCACTCAAGTTCATTGTTGGTGGTTCGGCTTTGACAATCGTTCCCCTGTTCATTGCTATCATGACAATGACACTTGGTGGTGACGGCGATGCATCCGGTGCCGTTGATTCTCAGCTTCAGCAGTTCCAGCAGTAATCTGATATGAAGTCCATCGTACTTTCCGTTAAGCGCAGCAAGTTTCGGATGGACGACGCCCGGTCCCATGAAAAGGACCGGGCGTATCAGCAGATCCGACCAAAGATACTTGAACGTGATAATCACACCTGCCAGTTTTGCGACCTCCGTTTAGAAGGAAAGCTTGAGGTTCATCATGTTAGTGGTGAGCATGGCGACAATTCCCCGAACAACCTGATAACTGCCTGTAGGCTTTGCCATTTAGCGCATCACATTGGTTTTGTGGGCGTTAAAAATGCAGGTCTATTGGTTCGTTTGCCAGGCATTCAGCAAGCAGAGCTGAACCATTTACTGCGTACACTTTGGATTGGTGAAGACTCCAAGTTGCTCACCGTCAAAGACCAGTGTGCAAGTCTGCTACGATCCCTTGCTCTGACAGCCAGAGGAGCGGAAGCGCTTCTGGGGTATAGTGACCCTAAGCTTCTTGGTGATTACCTGCTTAGACTCAACGAGAAGCAGTATAAGAGGCGTATCGGGGTTCTGCGCGACATCAAGATTCTTTACCATCGCGACAGCTTTGAAGACCATATAAAAGACGTTTCTGAAGTCTATTCTGGCTATCCTGTCGCCAGATGGGGCAAAATAGCTGAAGCGTTTTCCCAATCTGCTTGACTATCCTCTACACTTATCTTATCATTCTAGGTGCGTGTAGAGGGATTGTTAAGAGGCTATGTTATGCACTCAGCATCCCGTGGTTCCTATTTTTTAACCGGAGTGCTTTTCTTCGGTTCGTTTTACTCGATCTGGCTAATTGATTATCCGCCTTTTGCTTGGTGGGATGGCCTGCTTATGTGGTTTTACGAATGGGTTCTTGATTGGAGGTCTTCTTCCGACAGTACTCTATTCTACGTTTTCTTTATCGTACCACTCGAATGGATTTTCTTCGGCCTAAAGTATCTCTTTTTGCCAGGAATCTTGGCAGCACTACTTACACCGACAACAGACCAATGAAAGGGGCCTAGAGCCCCTTTCTTTTTACTTTCAATTTTAATTTTTGCCCACCCCTTAGACCCTCCAATTCAGCCCTAGAGCGTGTATAAAGCTTCCATCCTTCTGGCAATGATGAAGGAAAAAGTATCCCGGGACCTCTCATCAGTCGTCGGAAAAGTTCCATGGGCGACAGGAAAACCTTTTCTCGAATACAGATTTGATGATGTGTTGCACTCAATAGCATCACAGGAAGGGCAGCCATTGCCATTAATGTAAATATGACCGAAAGTAAGGTCCCGGTTTTTGCCAGTGCGCCGGCTGTAGTAACCGCTATTCCTATCCATAGAACGCCTTGGATTATAGCAACATTCCTGTAAGCGGATTTTACGTCTCCTGGTGTGCGTCTGTTGTCGTAACACTTTTTTTCGAAATCAAAACCAGCCCTATTGGATATGACATGCTTGAGATCAAGATCATTTGCAGATTTCCAGCTTTGATACTGTGTTTTTACAGTGTTTCCGGTCTGCGATCCGAAAGACTGTTTGATGAGGGCGGTGGGCCCTAAGGTAACTGACAGAAATTTTTTCACTGGCCCCTTTTCCTTTGTCATTACCTTCTCCTGTCTTTAGGTGCTGCTGCTTCAATCGCTGTAGATGTCAGACGAGTACTTCCTTCGCGAACATTACTATTCACCTGATCTGCTGCATCTCCTACGCCGAACGGATTAACAATTCCACCCGCGACCCAGTTGTTCATTGAGTCAGGAATAATATGTTGCACTGAGTAAATGAACCTGATCAAAATAGTAGCTGCAAGCATGTAAAGTATCAGTTGAGCTGACATCTCAAACACGGGATTGCTCAACGATCCTCCAAGCTGGTTATCAACATCCCAGGCCCTCCAATACTGAACATTGAAATACGCAAACGAGGGTGCGGCGATCGCATTAGCTGTTGCTACGCCTACAACTATAAAGAATGGCTTAAGAAAAATTGCGGCTGTTAAGCTTACTGCTTTTAAGAATCCAGTGTTTATCGCACCGTCACCATCGCTATTAGTGAGTAGCGCCACAGCAAAGCTTACTGCAAACATCCCCTCGATGGTTGTAGCGAGCCATCCAACTACTTGCATCGTGAATATGATAAAGGGAATCATTGGAAGTATATAAGAAAGGTAAAACCCGCCTGCGATCATCATCAAACTTGCTGTTTCTAGGAAACCAACAACCATTTTTATTGATTTCGCTAAGACAGCAGCGGCGATTGCTAATGGGGACGTCAAAGGATTAGCGGCACTGTTGCTAGCAGCATCAGACGCGGATGCAGCCAATTCGAGAGGAGCAGTTATTGACTGATACAATGCCCCAAGGCCAATCAATGATGTTCCAATCGATGAAATAGTGTTTATAGGATTTGGATCTCTTGATTCTCTCCAGTCTCTCCAATCGTCGTTTATTGCGTCGGTAAATCCATCTTCTCCCCTTCCTTGCAGGAATCCGGCACTTACTCCTGGGCGATTCATTTCATCCCCAGAAACACCAACTGCGTTTGTACCGCCTTGCCCTCCCGCAGTACTGAGATAATTTCCAGCGCCGGCCATTGACCGCAAAATTGTTTGAGAATATGTACTTGCAAAACTTTTCCTCGCATCCATAAGGTTGCACTGATCGATGGAACAGTAGTCCAGTACACCTATAGTGGGCGTTTCCCCTTGAAAACTTGCGCGGTATTGTTTTGTTTGCGTCAGAACAATTCCAGAAAATGCATCCATGAAGCTCTGAGCCTCACAATTCTCGGATAAACCGAAATACTCCTCAAAACAGGGGAACTTACTTTCTGACGCGGAGACGATACCTTGAGCGTCAGTAATATTTGACATGGCAATATTTGAAACCCTTGGAATCACGCTATAAAGAGCTCCTAATGCTGCCCACCCGCCATCAATTACTGGTTCAAACATCGAACCACCCAGTTGGTCTTGTATGCCATTAATGCTATCTGCAACGGAGGTGTAAAGCTGCGTATTAAAGGCAGCGATCAGTTCAAAAAGGAATTTTGCCTCGGGACTGCCAGCGGCGTCAGAACCGTGCTCTTCTTCAATAATTTCCTCGAGTCGACCTGTATCAACAATGGTTTCGACTTCAGTGAACAGCTTGAGCGTCAGCGCCCTATAGGGCTCCTTGTATGCCGCAACTGCCCTTGATTGGGCAAGTTCGAGCAGATCTCTTGTGCTTTCCCCTCTTCCGCCTGAATCAACCGGCGCCGAGGCTGTTCTGAATGAGATCGATCCGCAAATCCCATTATTACCAAACACTAGGGAGGATACGTTTTCTTGAGAAAATGCTGAGGAAATTGCGCTCTCCACACTATTGGTTGCAACAAAGTTTTTCCGGCCATCATTGAGAACGTTAACGCTGCTCTGAAGTTTATTAACTCCGTCATTGTCAACATACTTGCTGGGAATGTATGACACAGTTGTGCCATCCCTTTTCACCGCCGTTACAATTTGAGCATGTTCTGGCCTATCTTCACCCTCTTTTTCTGCAGCTATAATCGAGCAACTTGCGATTTTGAAAACGTTAAAAACTGCAATTGGCGTTTCAGGCGGTCGTGTATTATTCAGAGGAAAGGAAAATGCATTTCTTACGTAAGCCGTAGACACGCTATCACCGAACGCAGAACCTGCCTTAGCGATCTCCATCATCATTAACTGTGATGTTGCAACCTGTGTTTGTCGATCGCCGGAGCCAATTGATACCACTGGAATGATCAAAGCTAGCGCTGCAACTGTTCGTGCAGGCCAGAATATTGAATTTATCCCGTCAGCAGCAAAGGAACCTGTCCATGCATTTTTTACCATTTGCATTAAGAAGGTATAGCTGGAGATGATGAGACCGAATGCAGCAGCAAGTATTCCACTAAAGCCTAAGATAGTGGTTAACAGGGCGACCTCATCCATCCCCATGAAATTACCGAAAACCAATGGCCCCTCAGCTACTCCACGCTCGGCGTTTTCTGAAAAAACCCAGTTTCCAAAAACTTTAGCTAAAAGGGTTTCTGCCACACTCTGCGGAGCGGGTTCAAATAGTGTTCTCGCGGTATCGATCCAGCTTTCATCTTCCATCAGACTATTACTTCAATAATGGTTGGCAGACAACTTGACATAGAGTTGATTGTATCTTGTTTACCCACTTTTAGCGACAAAAAAAGGGGATGCATTTTCATGCACCCCCTATGGTTCCCAGTATCTTTTAGGACATGCTTTCTGCTGCAATGCGCAGATTTTCTGCAAGCTGCAGAGCCTGATCTTTCGTTATGTACCCGGTGTTTGCTGTGAGCTTCAGATACTCTGAGTCTTCAAGCACATCAACGGAAAGACTCTTCAGAACCCGCCCTGGTGCTTTGGGTTTGCTGGCCACAGGAGGGTGCTGGCCCTCACTCGCTGACCCATCAACAGACCTTTCATTGTCTGGTGTAGAATTAACGGAGTCGGCTCCAACTTTGGATTCATTAGTTGCTGCTTCTTCAGATGGGGACTGATTGCTTTGCTTCTTGCTGGCAACTTCAAGATATTTTGGTTCCCACTTATAGGAAAGCTTGGCCTTGCCGGTAGCTTGCTTATATGCCTGTTCGGCCGCAGCCTTGGTAACAGCTCCTTCGCCTTTAAGAGCTTGCAAAACCAAATCCCTTGCAGGCCCCTTCTTTCTTTCCGTTGAATCTGCAGAAAGCGCTGATGCCAGGAAGTACAGAGCGGACATGTTCTCCAATTTCCTATTAACGACTACATCCCTCAGGCTGTAACCGATTAATTCATCATTCGTCTTCATCGCTGAGATAATGGTCAGCCTTCGGCTTATCTCAGAAGCCGGTCGCTTCAATCGTTCAGCAACACGGTTCACCACATCCTCGTGACCTTCTTCGGTATAGCGATCGAAGTAGTTTTCTGTAATGTCGAGAACCTCTGCAACGGTAAAAGAAGAACGTTGCAGGTTTTCGTCAACCTGGTTGTCGTACTTCGTTTTTTCATCCGGCTCTTTTACCAACAGGCAAAGAACACCTTTGTCTTGGCAGTAGTCTCTCTTGGCACGCCAGCGAGTCTCACCGAACCAAATTTGAATCTGCTGATTTTTTTCACTGAAGTACACTTTAATCGGGGTGTGCTGCTTAAGCTCATCCATTGACGAGGCAAGCGCTTTAACTTCTTCTTCTTCGAAGTGCTTTCTTGGCTGATCAGGGTCTGGATGGATCAAGCTTGGATCCAAGGTGAACAGACGCTCTTCCTTGATATAGGTTTCCTTGATTGCAAGTATCTCGGAAAGCTTTTCGAATTCAGCTTCCTGCTCCACAGTCTCATCAGAGTCAAAACTGTCAACCACATCATCCGCAACGCTCTTATGCAACGCAGACATCTTCACCTCCGTAAATCTTCATAACTGTCTGTTTAAAGTATTCGTTTGCTCGCTTCTTCTCGGCTTTAGTTCTAGGGTCGCTAAATCCGACTTTCGGCAAGACGTCCTCAAAGAGTGTCTTTTCGAACAGGTATCGGGCTCTGTCCTCCCCAAGGTCGGCAGCTGTTTTACC
This sequence comes from Marinobacter sp. H13, assembly GCF_059072335.1. NCBI lineage: Bacteria > Pseudomonadati > Pseudomonadota > Gammaproteobacteria > Pseudomonadales > Marinobacteraceae > Marinobacter > Marinobacter sp. H13. Next base: position 299,227 of record NZ_JCACRU010000009.1, read on the forward strand.
ATCCCATTGCAGATCAGAGTAACGTCGATACTTAATAATTGGAGTATTCGCGAGCGTTACTAGCCCACGGTTTTTATCGCACTTCTCAACAGAGCGCATGATTATATTTCGCTCTTTGCTATACCCCCACTTCGGATCAAGCTCATTTGGAATGACTACAGCGTGTCTCGCCGGACTGACGTTAGCCTTGTGCAGAATCCCAAGATGGGTTGCGCAGATGTTTAGGTAGTTCGCCACAGAGTGCATGTCAGTCCTGTTCATTTTCGTAGGGATTACAATCAGGTCTGCTGCTGTGAACGAATAGAGAGTCTCAGGTCTAATCGCGGCCTTGGTTGATCCAGGCACTATGTCATCATCGGGGCGACTATCATTTGGATCTTTTGCCGTTCCTGGCGGTGAGTCCACAACCACAAAATCATACCCTTCCGCCAGCTTCATCACTTCATCACGATCGAGCCTTTTTGTCTGGAAGTGATAATCAAATGAAGGAGTTCCAACGAACTTTATCCTGAGTCGGTGAGCATCTGAAATCGAGCCTTGAGTATCTTGCTCGATAAGCAGCACCTTCTTACCATACCGGTGAAGTGTCCCTGCTGCGTGAATCGAAAAGGTCGTTTTACCCGCTCCCCCTTTCTTGTTCCCAACCACGATGATTTTTGCTTGGGTGTCCATATTACCTTCCTGTTGCATTGGTAGCGAAAAACTTGTTTACACATTCTGCACTTTTTTGATTGAGGTGCAACAATTTCCTAACCATTCCACCACTACCATTCACAATCGCGCCCTCTTTTTAGTCTGTGTAACCTGTTGCCCTCCACTGTGATCACCATCATACTTCCGCATTCAGACCACCCATTCTGAGCCCAATTTTAACCGTTAAAATCGCACATCAAAGCCCCAGCAGATAGCACTCAAAATCAAGGTTTGACAAGCCTGATTTTCACGGCTAAACTGCCGTTACGGTTCAAGCACGATCTATAAATTATATATTATTTATAAATAAATATAATTATTTATAAAAATTATTAGGAGATCGGCCAAAAATTCGCCCCTAGGGGACTTTTCATGGATTCGGAGCATTTGAAAACTGGTAAAAATTTCATGTTTTTCGCACTCCCTTTGTCGTCTTTTGGCATCGATCTAATCGTCAAAAAAATTGCAAGAAATTCCACATTTTCTGGAGCATAGAGTGAGCAAGATAGGGATTGCACTTTTCGCCGACCCAAAGCGTCCTTCCGATGGTTATGCATGTGAAGATGGCGAATCAACCGAGATTGGTGGAACGCACGAGCTTTCTACAGATGTGCTGTGGGTCACGAACATCAGGCCATACGACTTCATCCAAGGTGGGTATGGGCAGCTTCGTCATTTGCGGAGTTCTAATTTTTTTCGTATCGATCTTGGCTACCTAATCCGTGAGTGGGGTCTTGAGGGAGATCTTTCTGAGGCAGCTGAATACCTCTTTGCCGTTTTAAATCGCGCTCTTTTTGTTATCCAGGATCGAAACCCGGTTGAACCACGAGACGCAAGGATTGGGATTCGAAACGCCCTTTCTGAGATTGTCGTTCCTGACTCAATTACTGAGCCGCTCATGGGTAACCTTGAAATCAACACTGCGGTAGCTCAGAGCATTCAGTACAACCAGGGCCGAGCTAGCGCCTCAAGGATACCCGCTGGTTCGAAAATCCATTCATTCGTTGTACCGAGAAGTGCTCTAGCCTCATTCCTCATGTCTAGGCGACTCCCCTCTTCTAAGGGGTGGCAGCCAATTACAATTAAAGCGGGAGTTCTTCGGATTGGCTCAGCCAATGGCAGAAGTGCAAACGACCCTTCTTCCGAAGAGTCGTTTAATAAGATGTTGGAACTGGCTGATAAAAAAACTTTTTTCCTTGATATAGACGTGAGGGAAATAGATAGGAGGTTTGCCAATCATAAAAGTTTTGGCGTGGGTGACCGGACAAGCAGACATTTCGCGTGTATTGAAGAAGTTGCCGAAATGTCCAGCTATTCGATCGTTGATGTACGAGGAGGGTGGGTCTGTGACAAATATGAAGAGCCCCTTCCCCACCCTGATATGCCTGATGAGTTTAGTGCCGGCAGAAGTGTGGCCAATGAAATTTACTCTCTCGCAATTGCCTCCAATAAGGATGCCAACAAGCCCTCACCCTGGACGGCATACCTTCGGTGTGCTGAGCGCATAGTCCTTGGTAGGGCTGCTGACCAGTTTGCACGCCATGGGTTCATTGTTGGTAGTTACGGTACTGGGCGTGTGAATGTATTCCTTAGATCTGCTGAGCATGCTAAGGCGTCCGAGTTGGCATTATCGCTAGGACTTCTCCCGCCATTCTCACTACTAAATCAACCTTTATCACCTAGTCAGGTTGCCTTTAAGCCGAAGTTATATTATCGTGACGACATTGTTGATGGTCTCCTTGGTTTAACTGATTTCATCGACTGTCTCGAGTCGGATTGGCTTAGGATGTTTGTTACAGGAGCGGCTCTTAAAGGCGAAAACCCATCAAGGGTTCAGCTGGAATTAGACGCCCTACTCGATCTTCCCGAAGACCGCCGATTAGCCTCTTTTGAGGCGCTGGTGATAAAACACATTCAGGACGTACCTGAAACTGTAACCCCAGACACCGAAGACAGCGATGAGAGTGACGATGGTCTTACTTTTTAATGTCTGGACTCAAACAGTTCTTCGCGAAAACACTCTCTCTTACCGCCTATGACCTTTGCGATCTGCAGGCGGTCGAGAACGACCACACCTTCGTAACAGCTGACGGATACTACTGTTCAGCAATCTCTCTGGATGGTGCAAAAACACACCTCGGAGAGAGCGAGCATCCCAAGGCGGTCCAAAAGCTAAACGATCGCCTCAATGCTTCATTTAAGTCTCCAGGCCATCAGATCCAAATTGTCTTCATACAGGATCCCGAGGAAGGCGGTGCCTACGTTGCGAAAAAACAGGTTGATGAGCTCAGGTTTGTAGCAAATCGGCTCTCTCTCAACATTGAGCCAATATTGAAGGAGAGAGAGAGCATTTGGCGGCAAAAGCGCGTTCCCTTTGAAGCTTGCTATGTGGTTGTGAAGACATCCTTGGCTGCCTTTTCGAAGGCTGACCAGGATCGTGCTATCAAAGAGAGGGAATTAACACCTTTTGTTGTGATGGGTCAGGACCCTCGGAGGGGGTACAAAAGGCTTCTCGCAAAGCACTCATCCTTTGTTAAAAACCTGGCTGCTGCTTTTGCCGACGTTTGCGTTGCGGAGCCGATGACTGTTCATCAACTAGCTAGAGCAATCAATACTTTTATCACGGGCCGCTACGACGATCGTTTTCAGTTGAGGCAAACCCAGAGCAAAAAAGCTGTTCCACCACGGCTTCAGGTGTCAAAAGAGAATCCCTCTGACCCTACCCCACTCTCACAACCGCCAATCGCATTCCAGTTTTGGACAGAAAGGCCTAAAGAGCTTGATGATGAGGAATCTCTGGTTAAGTGCCACAACAGGTACATCGCACCCATCCAAATTGAAACTTGGTCCGACAGGCCTCAACCCTTCACGGAGCTCGTAAGTAGAATTGAGCGAAGAATGCCTTTTGCGGCAAGTTTCACCTTCCAGACAGGGAAGGACCAGGTTAGAACTTTCCTGAACAGTAGCCACCGGATGGCGATGCTCGCGAAGATGTTCAATAAGGCTAATGGTGAGCAGGCCTCGGCAGCGACAATTTTACGGGATTACCTCGTTGGTAACGAGGCAAACGCGCTAAAGGGACATCTCACTCTATCAACATGGGCAAAGAGTAAGGACCTATGTCTAACTCGAAAAGAGGAGCTTTCTTCGGCTGTTAGCTCCTGGTGTGGCCTGAGACCAGTCGAATTTCTTGACGACCCTGTGCGGCTTTGGATTGAGGGCATCCCCGGAATGGCGCGGAAGCCTGTAAGCATACCGTCCGCAATTCGTCTCAAAGACGCCTTGGCTTATCTCCCGATCGACAGGCCTGCATCATTTTTTAAAAGTGGTGCCATGCCCTTGTTTTCAACTGATTACAAGCCAATGCCGTTCATGATGGGTGCGCCATTTCAAACAACTTGGAATAACAATTGGTTCGCACCCCCAGGGTCGGGTAAATCTGTAGGTCTTTTTGGTTCAACGCTAGCTCTGCTACTGAGTGAAGAGAACAAGCAACTTCCCAAGCAGGTGTTCCTTGACGTCGGTCATGCAGGTGTCGGCCTCGTTAAACTGTTTAAATCAATTTTGGGCCCTGAGCGGGCTCACCGGGCTCATTACTTCACAATGCGGAATGACGGGAAGACCTTCATTAACCCATTTGACACGATGACCTGCAATCGCTACCCAACGGACCAGGAGAAGCAAGACCTTATCAGTCTGCTTGGAATCATCTTCGCTACGGAGGATGGAGCTGACTCAAAGTACCTTGAGCTAATCATCCCAGACCTGATCAATAAGATGTACGAGCTCCGGTCAGACCGATCAGGAGGCAAGGGTGACCCAGCGGTTTATAAAAGGCATCAGGATGCTGAAATCGATGCTCGACTAGATGAAGGGGATATCAAGCTTGATGAGCAACCGCTGTGGTGGGAGATAGCGGATGCTCTACTGTACGCCGGCGAATATCGACTTGCTAACCGTGCGACGCGCCAAGCGGTGCCACTACTGCGGGATATCAACACCATCATTGCGAAAGATGATGACCTCAAACGGAAATTTGCGGACGTAACCATTGGCTCGGTGCCGCTCCTCGAATACATCCGTATTTTCACCGAATCAACAATTAGCAATGTCGTGCTTCTGAATGCGCCGACGAACATTGATCTGACTGAAACCGACTTGCTGGTGGTCAACCTTGCGGACGTCGTTTCTACGGATGATGCGACAGGCCGTAAACAGTCAGCGACGATGTTTATGCTTGCGATGGTGGCGGGTGCGCGAGAGTTCTTCCAAACACCTGAGGTTGTTAAATCGCCGGTCTTTTCAGATGACCCCGCAGTGAAGTCGTACCACCTTGAGCGGTTGAAGGCGAATTTCAACACAAAGCGTCACCTGATCCTTGATGAGTATCATCAGTTCAACAGCATCCCATCGCTTGATAACCGCATCATCAGCGCACGGCGCAAAGGGCGAAAGAACAATCTGATCATCTCTCTTGCCACCCAGTACGACTATCACGTCACTGAGGAGCAGCGAGAGATTGCTACCAACACGTTCTTTATGTCTGCCAATGACCGTCCTGAGATGAACAGTAGGCAGGACCGATACAAATTCTCAGACGACATCAAAGAGTACGCCCTGAAAGAGCAGCGCGGGCCCGGGACGATGCTGCATTTTGCCAAGAAAAAAGAAAACTCCACATGGCAGGTTTGTCGCGATGTTAAAGGCCCGATGGAGCTTTGGGCTTTTTCAAGCACAAACTCAGATCTCGACCTGAGGGATGCGCTGGAAGACAAAGTTGGATTCTGGGAAGCATGCCGAATCCTTGGGGAAAACTTCCCTGGAGGCAGTATTGGCGACTTCCATCATAAGTTCACCAGATATGTTCAAGCCACGTTTAAAGATCCAGAAGCGACTAAGCGCTGGCACCAAATTCTTGCAAAGAAAATCTTGATGGAGCCGGACTCCTGGCGGCTCTCTATTTCGGAGGAAATTGAATGAATCGCATGTTGATTGGCGCAGCTCTGGCCATATCCGGAGTTCTTACCCTTACAGGTTGTGCATCCAATGAGCCTGTTGCGCAGGCGTCAGTTGCATCCTCGAACCTTCAGGAATCAATGGATCGTGTTGAAGTTGAGATCGTCGATGAACTGCGATTGTTGGCGAAGCTCAGAGATGAAGAAAGAAAGAAGCGGCTGACAGAAGAGGAAAAACAGCAACGGATCCTCCAGGCCCAGGACGAGCGAGTACCTCCTGAGTTCAAGCAGCACGCCTCAATGAGCGTGCCTCCGAAAGATGCCCACGAAGTCTGCACGTTGCTCGCTGATGCCGTTGAATATGAGAGCACAGTTGAGGGGCCGATTCCGCGCCGGCCTATTTGGGTAAGGATCAATATTCGTGACGAGCCATTGTACTCAGCAGTCATGGATCTTGGTCGTCAGACTGGCTCGGCATTCACCATGGAAATTTACCCTTTAAGCAAGCTTGTTCGCTGTGTGTACAACAGGGAGATAAACGAGTGATGCGTCGGTTGCTGTTTACTTCGATTTGCGCGGCTTTCCTGGCTGCTCAAGGTGCGAGTGCAAGCAATCTTGAGCGGATAGACGCGCCAAATTCGCTGAATGATCTTGTCAATCTTTCGAGCGATTACATGTCTGACGAGAAGTCCTCAGATGATGCTTCGGCTGACTTACGCTTGCGGGCTATGAGGCAGGCAGCTGAAGCTGTCGGTGTTCAGAAAGGCTACGCGCATAGGATGAATGAATACCATGACTTGCTGATGGAGCAGGAGGATCGCTACGACGAAAACTTCGACTTCCGGCAACTGATGGAACTGGTTCCCGGCGACTATGACAACGAAGTTCGTTTGTATCGACTGCCAGCGGTTATCCAGGAGGCGCGGAATTACATTGAAGGTGATGACTCGTTTCTTACCGTAACGGGGACGCACTACAAGATTCTGAAAAATACCCGATTAACGACAGTGCCTCCAACATGGCGCGACTATCTGCTGACTACAACAAACCTTGAAGCCAACAACCCGGCTCGATCAATCCTGCCATCCGCTGACGATGAACGGGAACGCGAAATTTGGTCCACGCACGTCCTGCGCGGATGGAAGAGGGGGCTTAGCCAGGCAGATCAGGAAATTCAGTTGAGGATTTCTCGGTTTCGCCGTGATTTTGTAGGAATGGTTCGCTATTTGCGATTGCTCGAGCAGGAGTTGATTGATCCTGACTACATCGCTGTTCAGAACCAGATGGTCACCGGGGGAGGTGATCGTCTTGCTATTGATAAGACCACCTACCAGATAACAGCCCCAGCTCAATTCAACACTGAACATGAGCGGTGGAGAGCGGATGTTCTCGACCCGCGAGAAAGTTTCCGAGAGATTCCAATCGAAGAACTGGATTACGAGGTATACCGTGAGTCTAAGTGATACTGGCCCCCGTTTTGATCCTGAGCTTTTTGTTCCTGAGCAGATACCGAATGTTTCTACGGGCGATCAGGTACAGACGATGCTTCGTCATGCTCATGAGCTTGGCGCTAGCGATATTTTCTTCACCACGGACGTTGAGCCCTCAATGGATCTGCATGGACGTAAAAAAGTGCTGATTCCGAGGCCGCTATCTCAGCATGAAATGGATACGGTTTTAACGGAAGTCGCCGGCCGGGGGTCAGATGCCGTTTTGATGGGGGGCAAGAAGAAAGAGTTTTCCTACCCGGTGCAAATCGGAAGAGGGAAATACATTCGCTTCCGGGGAAGCGCTGTACCCGCAAGGATCAGTGACACCATCGGCTACCGGATTACTCTGCGTACGATTCCAGGGACGATACCTTCTGTTGAAGATCTCGATATCGAACCTGAGATCGTTGAACAGTTCATGAATTTCCGCAAAGGCCTGATCATTGTTATCGGTGCGACCGGTACCGGTAAAAGTACAACCCTAGCAGCGCTTCTGCATCACAAGCTGTCTCAGCCTGATGCGAACATGAATATGCTGACCTGGGAAAACCCGATCGAATTCGTCTATCCCCTGGCTTACCCCTCCAGTCTGTGTCTTCAGCGTGAAATCGGCCGTGAGTGCGACAGCTTTGTTCAGGGCCTCATGGATAGCCTTCGCCAGACACCTACGCACTCGTTGGTAGGTGAGATCCGGACTCGTGACGAAATTGAGCTTGCTTTGATGGCCGCCAACACAGGGCAGGGCGTTGTAACCACAACCCACGCCAACAATGTTGCCATGGCTGCCCGGCGCCTTATTACGCCTTTCGATGACTCCCAGAAGGCAGTTATTCAAGGTGACCTGTTTGACCTTGGTCAGCTTTTCCTCGCCCAGGACCTCCTGCCCACAGTCGACGGTAAGCGCTGTGCAATTCGTGAATACGTGATCATGACTTCAGAGATCCGGGAGCGACTGGCAACCGCTAAGAACATTACATCAGAAATGATGAAAGTCCTCTGCGAGGAAGGTGTCACCTTTGAAAAGTCGGCAAGAAAGCGACTGGAAGAGGGGAAGATCACTGAAAGGCAATATGAGCGCGTAGCACGCCCATATCGAGCATTTTTGTAAGGGCGGTTAATCTGATGGACGACATCGATAGCTACGTTGCTCACTCCCGCAAGAAAAGGCTGTTCTTGGGACTGCCTTTCTCCGCAATGACACCAATTGTTCTGTGCTTTTTCCTTCCTTGGTTCTTGGGGTGGGTAAGCGTTGTAGCGATGCTTGTTTGGGTCCTTTTTCTGAAATACACAGACTCAAAAGGCTATTCGTTCTTTGGCTACTACCGCCGCAAATTGCGCCGTTGGGCGGGAGGTTACACTGCCAGGCCAAGAACGCACATAAACATTGACTATTAGCTAAAGTAAAAGTAGCATTTAGTTGTTAAATCAATTTTTCTGGTGAGACAAATGAACAACACCGCACGCAGCTTGTCGCTGGTTATGATTACGGCCTTCGGGACCGCTCACGCCGGCGTCTATATTGCCCCGCTGGATGATGATGGTTCCGTGGAGTTCACCGAGGAGCCGATGTACATCGAAATGGACTCGAAGCGTGTCCAAACCTTCCTCCCAAAGAATCAGTCCGAGACTCAAGACAAGAACATCCCCATGACCGGTAGTGACCGGTTGAGTGTTGAGTCCTCTGAGTCCAGCGATGAAATGAGTCGTGGCGCCGGTGTACCGATGCGCCAGGCTGTTCAGGCTGTTTTGCCAGATGAAGAGTGGTCTGTGAATTTTGACGGCAGTGTGAGTCCTCGTGAGCCGGCGGTATGGGCCACAAAGGGCGACTGGCAGGACATTCTGCGTGACATCTCGAAACGCAATGACGTCTCAATTGCGGTGAACGAAGAAAACAAGGTAGTGGGTATTTCTCGAGACCCTGGCTATGCCCGTTTGCTTTCTGCTGCCGATGCGGATGTAGAGGGGCTTCGTGCGGCCCGTGAAGCAGGTGTTCCGGCGGCTGATCGCAATATTGGACAGATGAAGGCTGGTGACAAGATCTGGTACATCAGCCAGGACCTTACCGTTCGTGAAAATCTCCAATCATGGGCTGAGCGGGCTGAGTGGTACATCGACTGGGATTACCCATCGGATTACACGATGGCGGCACCGGCGCAGTTCGTTGGTACTTTTAAAGACGCTGCTCGTGAGCTGATGTATGCGCTTTCAGATGCCGGGTATCCGATCGGCGCGGAAGTGAACAGCAAAAACCGAGTTCTGAGAATCCGGGGTATCAAATGATGAAGCAGTTTCCTTTTATTGCAGCCCTTGCAGCTACCTTTCTGGTGGGCTGCTCCAGCCTGGGCGTTGAGGATAGTCGTCAGCAAAGTGCGCAGGACAATGCCAAGCGATCTGCAGTCGAGGCAGAGGTTGCAATTGATAACGCCGGCGCCCATCGCCATCGAGAAGCTTTCCGTGAAGTCGACCGCTATTGGCTGGGTTCTCCCTCTGAAGTTGAGCTAAGCGATCCGGTGCCTGAGGAACTGGAGCGCAGCCTGACTTACTCTTCATTTTCTCCGATGAGCATTCAGGAGATTGCGAAGCTTGTGACCGAAGTGACGGGTCTCCAGACCCGTGTTGCGGAAGATGTCATTCGTCCTCTGCCGAGCGGATCTGCACCGCAACTGGACCAGAATGGTGCTCCCATTATGGCTTCTCGCTGGAGCGAAGATGTCGAGTTGATGGGAACCGGCCGCGAGCGCATCACATTCGACGTTGATGGTACTGTTGAGGATCTTCTGAACCTCGTTTCCAGTCGCTTCAATATCGCATGGCGGGTTGATGATGGTGTTGTGATTTTCCATCGCTACGTCACTAAATCTTTTGCTCTCAACATCATTGATGAGCGCCTGGAAACAACCACTGAGTCAGGCGAGTCGAGCCAAGAGACAGGCGGCACTGAAAGTGTTAACAGTGAAATTGCCAAGAACGTATACAGCGATGTAATGGACCTGATGGCTGGTTTGATGTCGGATGCTGGCGTGATTACCCGGTCGCCTTCAACCAGCTCATTTACCGTCACGGACACCAAGGACGTCATCGATGCTATTTCCCGCGAAGTTGAGCGCGTTAACGAAGATCTGACGCGCCAGGTGGCCCTGAACGTCCGCATTTACTCTATATCCGATGTGGATAATGAAGAGTTCGAGTTTTCGCTCGATCTTCTGTACACCGGCATGGAGTCCTCGGCTCAGATTCAGAAAATTTCAGATCCCATTGGTGACATCGCAGGCATCAACTTTAACGGCGCCTACCTGATGGGCAACTGGGCTGGTTCGAACATCAACTATGACAATGTAGCCCTTAAAGAAAACGTAGCGATTGTCACCAGGGCTACCAACATCACTACCAACAACCGCACGGTGCCCCTGGAAACCGCGAGAATCACCAACTACATCTCTTCTGTAACCACTTCCCGCTCAGATCTCTCTGGTGGGGTTGATACAGAGATCGAGCAGGACAAGGTTGTAACTGGCTTGAATATGCAGGTTACACCCAAGATCCTCGCTGATGACCGGATTCTGGTTCACTACAGCATCAACATCACTGACTTGGTATCGCTGTTTGAGCGCCAGATTAACGAAGCGAGTGTTCAGCAGCCGGACATTACGCGCCGGAAAATCATCAACCAGGCAATCATGCGTAGTGGTTCCACGCTCGTTCTTACCGGGCTCCACGTTAAGAACGACGAGTACAAGGATTCCGGCTCCTTCTGGCCCAACTTCAAGCTCTTTGGCGGAAGTCGCCGCGACAATGCCAACCGTGAGATGGCTGTGATCATGATCACTCCGGTTCTGCTTGGCAACTCTGTAGGAGAGCCTCGCGCATGATTCGACTGCTCGACATAAACGGTCATGTCGCAGTCGCTGGTCTAACATGGGCCAGCTTAGCGGGCTCGACAACGAAAGGTATCGACGCCAAAGAGCGGGCGATGGACTTCGAGGGCGTCGTATACCTGAAAGGGAAGGGCGCTAAAGGGAGCAAGAAGCGCGGAAACGCTGGCTACCTAGCCGCAGGCTATGCCGAAAGTGAGCAAGTTCTTCGAAGCGCTGACTCAGTTGAGCAAGGGGATATCCTCAAGCAGCCTTCGCTCATGCTTTGGCTTATCGAAGAGGCTAAAAAGCAGGGCGTTGGCTATAGCGAAGAGTCCGGTGTAAATGGCGTCTTTAAACTCGACTTGGGCAATGGTGAATGCTGGATTGGTGCTGTTCGCGAATCACGCCCACTTGCGTTTGTGGAGAGTGACTGGGTTGGTAGCGATGAGGTGTTGGAGAAGAACCTCCAAGCACTGATCGGCAGTTGTGAACCGGTATTCGGTGACGTCGAGGTTTTCGAGATCTCTGTAGACGACTTCTTTGAGGGCAAGCCGTCAAAGAAAGTCGGTGTTCTGGTAAAAAGCCGAAGCTCCACGGCCGCAACCGCGATTCAACTGGTTATCGTTTTTGCGTTACTTGGTGGGATCGCATGGTTCATGTACCAAATCTTCCTGGCAGAACCTGAGCGGGTAACTCCCAGGGGGCCTTCAGAGTCCGAACTTAGGCGCGATGCTCTCAATGCTTACCAGCGGGCCATGCAAAGCGATTTCGGTTACGTCGACTCTTTGGAGGCGTACGATCGCGTTATGACGGTGACTCAAGACGTTCCGGTTGCGGTTGAGTCCTGGTCCTTCATTGCTGCTAACTGCGGGGCATCTTCATCTGAGTGCGTTTTCAAATTTGAATCTCCGGGTTATGGGCTCCCCAGCAGTTTGGAGTCTGCTCTCGGCACGGGAGTTCAGGTCAATCTTGGGGGCAGGGAGGCGCTCTATCGTAAGCCTGTGTCCTTCGTCAAAAGCTTGCCAGAAGACTTCTCTGTACCGGGCTCAGATGCTGTGAGATCGCAACTTCTTGACAGGGCAGCATTCCTCAGAAGCCCTGCCTTGGAATTGAATGTTGAGCTCTCAGCGTTTGAGAAGGTCACGATCGATAACAGTTCATTTCTCCGCGGTTCCACTTTCACTGCCGAGTATCAAAAAGGCGCTCTTTCGGTGAGTGGACCTCTGGGGCTACTGGAAGTGGCTGCAGATCAGCTTTCTATGCCAGGCGTTCTGGTAACAGAGATTGTCATAAACAACGAAGAATTTGCGATGCGAGGACACTATGCATTCCAGTAAAGCAGCCTTAGTGGCGTCAATTTTCGCCTTTGCCTTCAGTACTTCTTTGTTCGCACAGCAGTCGCCACAGGCGAGACTGAGCGTTGCTGAGAAGATTGAGATGGCTCAGCGGATCAATGATGAAAAATTGCGCTCAGAGCTTGCGGCGCAGGAATCTGAGCGTCTCTCAGCTGAAAACGAAGTTATTCGCATGCAGATTCAGTTGCGTGAGTTGCGCTCACAGAAGGAAACCTCTCTCACTGATATCGAGAAGATGAAGCAAGAGCTTCAGCGATATCAGAGACTGCTGGCTAACAGTGCCACAACCGCCCAAAGAACGGAGACAACTGTTTCACCTCGTTCTCAGGTTACGACCGAACCACCTCTCAACATGAGGCTGCTTAATGTCCTGAAAGGTGAGGGGATCTCAACAAGAGCAAGGGTTGTCGTTCTGGGAGACAACGGTGCTTCCCAGGGCGAGTTTCAAGTTAAGGAAGGTAGCAGCATTCAGGGTTGGACTATCGAATCAATCAACCAGAACACAATTCAAGTTACCAAGAACGGTGAATCCTACACCTACGGTAGCGATGGAATGATGTAAGCCGATGTCCAGCGGAGCATTTGAAATGAGTGACAAGCCAACGAAGAAGCGCATTGTTGTTAAGACAAGGGCAGGCAAGAAGCCTGAGCCCTCGCTGTCTGTCGTTGGCGGTCGCTCTGTTGATGCACAAAAATCAGCACCGAAAGTTGCGTCAACAACAAGGTCGGGCGTCAAGCGGTACACCTCTCTTGCAGAAATTGCGACTCCCGAAAAGTTGCTCTCGATTCGGGTTTCGGATGTAAAGAATAGCTCGGGCGATGAGAAGCGGCCCTACATCATTTCAGATTCTGTTGCCGATAAGGCGGTTGTCTTCCAGGCGAGTAACGGGTCGCTTTGGCTTCTGAAATCTGATGCTATCAGCGCTGAGGAAGTAGAAGATCTTGCGTTTACTGAGGGTAAAGTCAAAACCTCAGGTAGAAGTTTTACTATTGCTATTTTGCCGGATGCGCTCTTTCAGGAGTTCCACGCACAATTAAAGGAACAACACCGGCGCAAACTAAGCGCGGCACCAAGTGATCAACATGTCCAGTTTGAGTCGCTTGTCGAGGATGCAGTCGCTAATGGTGTCTCGGACATCCATATCACGGTTGCCCGGGGCAAGGTCACTGTTGAATATCGGATTGACTCTCGAAACGTAGAAATCACCAAATTCAGCTGGTCTATTTCAGTCGAGCAAACTTTCAAGTTTATCCGTTCAGTATTCAACACGATCACCCAGGCAACTGAGGATGGTTTTAACTCCCGCATCCCTCAGGATGCTTCGATTATCCACCCGATCAAGGGTAAGAATTACCAGCTCCGCTATGCTCACGACAACGTAGAAGGCGATGGCATTCACGTTGTTCTGCGTGTTCTCGATGACCTCAGTGATGGTGGTGAAAATGCTGAGGGTAGCTTCGTGCCTCTCACTAAGCTGGGGCTCTACGAGGACGAGGAAGCGTTAATCCTTCGAATGATGGAGCATCCCTACGGATTCTTGTGCGTCTCCGGTACGACCGGCTCTGGTAAATCCACGATGCTCAAAAACATCATCGGTGGGTACGCATACCGGAACCCCGGGAAGAACATCATCACAGTCGAGAACCCGGTTGAATATCGCATCTATAACGCGAAGCAAACATCAGTTTCTTCGCCTGAGAAGATGGCGGCACACCTGGTCTCAGCCCTTCGTCGCGATCCAGATAGCATCCTGATCGGGGAAATTCGTGACAGAGAGAGCGCAAAGGTAACGGTTGAAGCCACCCAGACAGGTCACTTCGTCTGGTCCACTTTGCATGCTTCAAATGCACTCGCCCAGATTGCTCGCCTTGAGGACATTGGCATTTCGCGACTTACTCTTGCTGCACCTGAGTTTATTGCCGGGATGCTCCATCTGGCTCTGGCCCGGAAGGTATGCACGCATTGCCGCATCCACGTCAAGGATGCTTTCCAGCGTGATTTGATCTCAAAGGAGCGGTTTGAGCGAGTAAAGAAGGCAGTTTCACACCAGATTGATACCGTCTATGTGGCTAATCCCAGCGGTTGTGCGAAGTGTTCGAATCAAGCTGATGATGGCAAGCCAGATGTTAACGCCGGTTTTAAAGGTCGGATGTCGGTTCCTGAGATGGTCCTTCCAAACATGAAAATCCTCAATGCCATTAAGCAGGGTGATGATCTGGCTGCATACCAGGCATGGCGGGAGAGCGGAGGTATAACGATCCAGGAGTCAGCAATTCGTCGGATGAAGGATGGTTTCATCTGTGCAAATGAGATCGAAGCCCAGTTCAAGCGGCTTGATCATGACGAAGAATTCTACATTTGAGGTCATGATGGACTTAGCAACATTTTTCCCATTCCTGTCAAAGTCCTCCGCTCGGCGTAAGTCTCACCCGAAGCTGAAGGGCAATATGAAGCAAGAGATTTATTCTCAACTCGGGTCCTTCATTGAGGATGGCTTTACGCCTTACCGGACGGCCGAGGCTCTTGCAATCGAATATGGCCGTGATCCTCGTGATAAGCGTGGTCAGTTCTATCGGTATCTGACCAGGCAACTAAAAGAAGGTGATGAGATTGCTAAAGCTTTGCGGGGCGTCGTGCCAGAAACCGATCTTTTTGTTCTTGAGTCAGCCGAACAGACTGGAAGACTGGCCGAGGGCTTCGAGCGGCTTGTGTTTTTTAATCAGCAATCTGCCGTCTTGAAAGCAAAAATGTCTTCATTGTTTAAGCCGCTTGCAATGGCTGGTGCTGCCCTTGGAATTCTTTACGGCTTCGCAACGGGCGTACTTCCGGGTTTCACAACAATGGTTCCAGAAGATGAGTGGGGTGCTGGAACAACCAGCCTGATCGCCATGGGTGAATGGCTTGAGATCTACACTTTACCGATTCTACTGGGTGTTGTGGTTTATTTCGTTGTCTCGTTTGCCATGCTAACGAGGCTTTCAAACCCAATTCGTGACAAATATCTAAATCGATTCCTACCTCCCTGGAATTTCTATCAGATATTCACCTCCAACAGCTTTCTTCTCACACTTGGCACCATGATGGAGTCGAAAATCCGTGTGAGTCAGGCTCTACCCATGATTAAAGAATACTCAGGACCCTACTTGGCGAATCATATTGACGAAATGGAACAGGCAGTAAAGGAGGGTGCGACCGATGGTGCGGCTGTAGCTACGGACCTATTTGATCGTGAGAGCAAGTTGCTTCTGCGAGTCTATGGTCGAGGTAATCAATTCGAAACACAGGTTCAGAAGATAGCAAAAAGAAGCATGGATGCAGCAATGCAGCGAATCGACAAGATAGTTGAGGCTGCAAATACGGCAATGAAAATTGTCATCGCCGGAATCATTATTTGGATAGTTAGCGGTATCGGAGGTGTTGTCCTCCCGATGATTTCAAACATGAACATGGGCGCCTAACCCTAAACACACTCAGTCTTTGATTCATAAAAGCGAAAGGTAGTAAACATGAAACAAATGCAGTCAATCTCAAAAGCAAAAGGCTTCTCACTGATCGAATTGATCATTGTTCTGGCTGTAATTGGCCTTTTGGCCAGCGGCCTGTATTTCGCCAAAGAAAGGTTGTTTGGCTCTGTTGATGCACAGGAAGAAGCCACAACCTACCTGCAGATGATTGGTACAGTGCAAGAAGGGTTTTCCCTTGCTTCCAGTTACGCTAATGCTGATGTTGCTTGGCTCATTGGTTCTGGACAGGTACCTCCCGAGTGGATTGCCGGTACCGAGATTCGTAACAACTTCAACGGTATTGTTGATATCGGCCCCACCGGCGCCGGCAACCGGCAGTTGCTTCTTACTTCAGAAAATCTGACCAGCGAAGCGTGCCAGCAAATCGTGCGGATCATCGCTCGAGAGTCGGTGACAATGGGTACCAACGCATCCAACACCAATATCAAGGCGGATCCGTCAGACGAGTACGATCCGACTGCGGTGCAGGCTGCATGTAACGCAACTGATCCCGTTGACCTGAACATCGTCGCTAACTAAGAGGACTGCCGTGAGTATGGGTTTCCACGATAGAAAGATGCAACGAGGTTTCTCGATCCTGGAGCTGCTGATCGTATTAGCGGTCAGCGGTACCATACTCACGCTTATCGCCAATGTAGTTGAGCGTTACCGTGAAAAAGACGCGATGTCAGAACTTGGCGGCGAGATCGCCATCGTGGCAAACGCCGTCACCGCCTACGTCTTTGACCAGGGCCCTCTGGTACCGGTCGGACCAACGACCTATAACGGGGTGGATTGGCTGCGCGACAGTACCTGTGGAGGCCCTGCCACAACAGCACCAGGTGAAGGATACCTTTCGTGTAACTTCCGGGCCGATCTGGCGCCTAAATACGGACTGGCTTACCAAACAGTAGTTACTCGTAACGCAGCCGCAAACAACCTCGTGACTGCAAATATTAATCTCGCTGGCGCTCCCGTTCAGTATGGTGGCGAGAATCGTCCGGACCTTTCCGGTACTGCAATGAGGATCGCAAAGGGCAGGTACGCCAATACCTCAACCAAACAAATCAGCGATGCAACACTAGACCTCTACATTGATTACCAATATGACCCGCTGACTGGCGCAATGACTGTTGTTGTTGATAATGCAAGTGATGGTTCTGACCCCTGGTTATCAATTACCGGGCAGAATTCAATGCAGGCTGATCTTGATATGGGTGATGGTACCAATGACCTTGTAGATGCTAACGATGTGTTCTGGGGCGGCACTCCCACCGGGCTTGAAGCTGCGAATAATACGCAGAGCGCACTTCTTGCTGATAATGGCGCTGGTAGCACTGCAATCAGGCTTAATGGTCGTGGTGGATCTGGCTCCGAGATCTTCTTTATCCGAGATGGCAGCGAAACCACGTTTAACGTGCGCATTGCAAACCAGGCAGACGGTGAGCTTCTGCTTGAAGCCTCAAATGGTGTTGCCGTAGACGCGCCTGTGCTCGATCTGATTGGTGGGGCAGGTAACGGTCAAATCGCTTCGGATGATTTCTATTCGAAGCAACGTGGTCGAACGCTTAACCAGGCGGTTACTGACGTCTATATGGCCAATCACGATCAGCTGATACCGAAGCCTACATGCCCGACCGGACTGAACCCTACCATCTACACCGCAGTTTCTCGGTTTGCAGGTGTTGATCGTTCAACGCCAAACCAGCTGAATAACATAGCAGCGTTTCAGGCATTGGCGGTTGATTCAGGTGCATCGTGGAGAATCGTTTTGGAAGGCATTGTTCAGGACCAGGGCACAATCGTCCCACCAGATGACTTGGCTGCTGTTATGGCAGTAACAAAGTGCTCGTAATCTGCTTGACTTGCACCTCACGTTAACATGTTGTTACGTGGGGTATGATGTTTTTCCTTCTCATTTGTCTGACACACAACGATAATTGAGTTTAGGTTAGTAAATGTAGGAGCAACCAATGAAGAAGTTTCTCGCTGTCCTTTCAGCATCTTTTATTCTCTCAGCGTCGACTCTTGTCGTTGCTGAACCGCGTTTCTCAGTGAACCGCTCAGGCGGTGTTGATGCATCGGGCGCCAATACTGACGGTAGTTTACAGGGGTATAGAAGCGGCTCATTTGCTGACCTGGCAACACTCAACGCTCCGACAGTTGACCTTTCACAAATTCAGAATGAAATCACTAACATTCAAAATCAGGTGAGTAGCAACGTCACCACCATGAATCAGCTGGTTAACCGTATTGATAACGCTGAGAATGCTGCTTCGACGGCGCAATCCACAGCTAACGGTGCCAGATCCCGTGCCGACCAGGCATACAGTCTCGCAAACCAAGCCTTATCCCGAGCTAACTCGGCCTACAGTCGCGCTGACTCTGCTTATAGCAAAGCCAGTAGCGCTCAATCGACGGCCTCCTCTGCGTACACCATGGCTTCGGACTCATCGAATCCAACATTTAGTCTAAGAACGTACTCAACTTGGGCCAGTGGTTGCAAAACTGGAAAAACAGACCTCATACGAAACGGATCTGTTATTGTAACATTTACTGATTCAGTAGATTGCTTCGGAGGGTGATAAATCTCCCCAAAAAAGCAGGCCAAGGCCTGCTAAATTGTCCATCATCGTTTTCCCATTATGCCTTTAGTGTTTTCTGCTTTGTTATGAACGCATTATGGGCGGTAGATCCAAAGCGTATTCTCCTAGCTCGCCCTGCAACTACTCCGTAATAAAAGTAGGTGTTGATGTTGTCCTTCACCCAGTGGCCATTACCATTGTCTGCCGCACTTTTCTTAGCATCACAACGATTTGGACCCACATAACCTGACAGTACACATTAGGTCCGTGTACTGAGTATCTAGCTCCAAGGCTCCAGTTGAACCGGTCTCTGCCATAGACATTATGACTCCCCACTAAGGGGGCTGCCCCCACCTCGTGGGTTAGCCTCAGCCAGAGCCATAATTTACGTGTTCACATGCGTAAAATCGGGGGGCAGCACCATGAAAAACATAGCACAGTGTTCATTGGCCTGGATACGCACAAAGACTCCATCTCCGTGGCCTACGCCACAGATTCTCGAACGGAACCGGTCACTTACCTCGTTGCTATCGGCACCCAGCACTACGCCATCCGAAAGATGGTTCGACAGTTCGAATCCCGACACCCTGGATGCCAGCTTCAGTTTGTCTATGAAGCCGGTCCCTGTGGCTACTGGCTCTATCGTCTGCTTTTGCAGCCATCCCCTAAAATCGGTGCATGCGTAATTAGAGTTCTCCAACCTACAATGAGGCAAACGGAGAGCAGCATGAAGAAATCACGATACAGCGAGTCACAGATCGTCAAGATCCTGAAGGAGGTCGAGGGCGGTCGCCTGGTCAAGGAAGTCTGCCGGGAGTACGGCATCTCCGATGCGACCTACTACAACTGGAAGTCGAAGTACGGCGGCATGGAGGCTTCTAACGTGAAGCGCCTGAAGGAGTTGGAAGAGGAAAACCGCCGCCTGAAGCAGATGTACGCTGAGTTGAGCCTTGATCACAAACTGCTGAAGGATGTGATCGAAAAAAATGTATGGTCCGCTCCCTTTTTGCAAGGCACGACCGATGACCAGTGACAGTTCGCAAAAATGTATCCGGCCTCTCATGAGTCAGGCGCTTTTGACGCCAAGGCCATGATGAATATCCGCACATAGCGTTTCCAAATAGCTTCGAAGGGCTCTGAGCCCGCTTTTTGTCCCGGATTTACGCTATGCCGATCGACTGTTTGTTCATCTTGTTCATACCATCGCAAAACTCTGAATGGGTGTGATTTGTTTAACAGCTTGCTGGTCTGGCTGCTTGAACCTGTTCGTAAGTGGCGGCTGGTCGGGTGAGAATTACCCACGCGATGCGAGCCAATTTATTGGCCAAGGCGACAACAACCTTGTTGAACGGCATTCGTCTTTCGAGGTCGGTGATCCACGCCCCTAGACGATCCTTTTCTCTGTTTAGATGCAGCATGCAACTGCGAGCACCATGTATCAGCAGGCGTCTTATATAGGGGTTACCAGATTTACTAATCCTACCAAGGGTGGTTTTACCTCCCGTCGAATGCTGCTTTGGAACTAACCTCAGCCAGGCCGAGAAATCACGGGCTTTATTGAATTGAGCCGCGTTACCAATTGCAGCGATGATAGCTGTCGCAGAAAGCGCTCCGATGCCCGGCACAGATTGGAGTCGACGGGCTGACTGATCCTGAGAGGCCCAGGCTTCAATCTGGGAATTTATTGATTTGAGGCGCGTTTCAAGACCAAGCAGTTCGTCCCAAAGTTCATTTATCAAAGCAGCCATTGCCGGCGAAATTTCCTCAGACGGATCGCTTAACACTGCTGGAAGTTGGCTTTTGAAGTTGCCAACACCGGTGCGCAAAATAATGCCTTCCTCTAACAAGAACCCACGTATCTGATTAATCAAACGAGTTCGCTGATTCACCAAACGGTCGCGCACTCGATGAAGAGCCTGGAGGTGTAGCTGAGATTGGGTCTTGATCGGTACCGGTTTAACCGATGGCCGCTGACTGGCTTCAGCAATTGCCAGCGCATCATTGGCGTCATTTTTCTGATTCTGCACGAAAGGCTTCACATACTGAGCGGGTAGAATTCGAACCTGGAAGCCCAATCCATTGAGTTTGCGCCCAAGCCAGTGAGCACCTGCACAGGCCTCCATCGCCACGACACAGGGTGGTTGATTGGCAAAAAACGTCACGATTTGTGTTCGTCTGAGCTTCTTGCTGACGACTCGTTTGCCGTCAGCATCCAGACCACAGACGTGAAAAAGTGATTTGGCCAGATCGATTCCGAAAGTCGCAACGTTTTTGTTGTTTGACATAGCTGCTCTCCTTGGTTGTGTGCCTTCGAAAATTATGGAAGGTGGGAGCGGACCATTCCATTAGCTGTAAAGCCAGCCGTTCGACGAGAACTGGTGGATTACCTCAAGCAGGCTCACGGTGTCAGCATCCGCAGGGCCTGCCGAATCGCTGGCATCAGTGACACGGTGTACCGGTATCGGCCGGACACCTCCCGGGATGAACCGGTGATTGCAGCGCTTCAAAGCGCGACTGAACGTTATCCCGCCTACGGATTCAGCAAGCTGTTCAAGGTGCTGCGACGCTGGGGCCATGGATGGAATCACAAACGGGTCCACCGGCTGTATTGTGCACTCAACCTGAATAAACGACGACGGGGCAAGAAACGACTCCCAACACGAACTCCGGAGCCATTAAGCGTGCCAGCCACCGTTAATCGATGCTGGTCCATGGATTTTATGAGCGACAGCCTGTTCTGTGGTCGCCGGTTCCGGACGTTTAACGTGGTAGATGATTTTAACCGGGAGGTACTGGCTATTGAGGTTGATCTGAACCTGCCGGCACCGAGGGTCATACGAGTTCTTGAGCGCATCATTGCTTGGCGAGGCTACCCGGCCAAACTACGCATGGATAACGGACCGGAATTCATCTCGATTGCCTTGGCAGATTGGGCTGAGCACCACGGTATCGAGCTGGAGTTTATCAAGCCAGGCACACCCACTCAGAACTCGTATGTTGAGCGCTTCAATCGGACTTACCGTGATGAGATCCTGAATATGTATGTCTTCCGGAACCTCACCGAAGTCCGAGAGCTGACCGAATCCTGGATGACGGAGTACAACGATGAGCGTCCCCACGATTCACTGGGAGACCTGACGCCATGGGAATACCTAGATCAGCACAGCGCCAGCCACACCTAACCCAAACGGCTTGAAGCCAAATATTGGCTTCATTGCTGTCAGCGGAAAAGGGGCAATCACTTTCCGTTACACCATGCCAAAAGCCATGAAGCGAAATCATTGCTGTGCGGCTTCCTTCTGCATGCGGGCAATCAAATGCTCTTTTTCCCTTGGAATCGGAATGCCTTCCATCGTTAGTGAAATTTACCGCGGATTTAGTCGTATCCATTTATCACTATCCATTATCAATTAATTCTTGCCGTTCACAATTTGAGCTAGAATTTTTATATATCAAGTAAATTCACCAACACATACTCTGCGAGCCACCAAAACTAAGCACCAAGAGGCATTGCGTCTTGTTGATAAATATAAGACCTAAACCAAAAACAAAGTGTCCAAGTATTTTCCCTGTCTTAAATGGCAGGCTTGTTCCGTACATATCATTTCCAAACATAATGGAAATGTAGGCATCTTTTAATCCCATATAAATAGAGATCAAGCCGATAGCGATCAGAATTCCGTAGAAGGCTATCAAGGCGCCAGCTGGCACATACTTGCCTGGCCCTGTCTGGATGCTTAGGGTTTCCGCCTGAGCCAGTGTACCATCGATAGCTATACGTTGAAATTCTACTGAACTGACAGGGTTTTCCGGCGCAAAGAAAGAATTTCCGCCAATCACAACAACGAAAGGAAGCATGATTGCTAGCGTACCAATAGATACTCCAGTCAATAATTTACCCGGACCCATGGTCTCCCGCTCTGAGGTGTCTGCTTTCATCCATCTGTTGATAGAGCCTACGACCATCAGCAACCCCCCGAGAGCTGATGCTGCCCATATAAGCGCGGCAAGCCCACCGACTTGCTTCATTGCATGTGCGGCGCCCAAATTTGGGTCAATCTGCTGCGCCAAGCCTATTTCCGGATATCCCCAAAGGAATGCCAGTGCTACTGCTATCTGTACTCGAATCATGAGCTTCACTGACCCTCGATATCGTCGGCTGTCGCCAATAAGGACAACAACATATTCGAATAACGCCTTTGCTTGACGAGCTCATTTCCCAGCTCTAGCTCTTGCCCCATCATGACTGCAATTTCTTTCAATACGATGGAGTCATTAGCGCAATTCCCAGGGTCACCTGTCTGGGACGTGCAGGTGATCTTCTTATGCCATTCGTCGTTCGCAAAACGACTGTTGATGATGAAATCTTCCCGCGCAAGTGCAATGCTGTTGCCTTGATCGTCTGGTAAATAATCAGCTCTAATCTTTTCAAGTATGGCCCGAACAGCACCTTTTCTAATGGTTGCTTGAGCAAGCTGAATTCTTTCTTTTTCTGTGAGCTCCTCAAGAGTTTTATCACCTAAAAGCAACTCTGCGCGTTCACTATAGGGTCCGACCAAAAGATCAACGAACAGTTCGCTTGACCTAACTTCTGCGTCGCTATACACCAGGTCATTGCTGTAAGGCCCGACGCGCAAAAAAACATCGGCTCTTGAAAACGCTTGCTCTTTTCCGGTACCGCTTAATTCTTGATTCAAGGCATCCATTTCTGCAGTTATCTGTGCGTTCTTTTCCCGGCGGTAACCACTGCGGCTCGTTCCGGGCGGTCTTAATTCGTCATTCCAGTAATCGGCCATCGCCTGCCAGCTGATTTCTCTTGAAGATCTTTCTGCGCTATCTCTTGCCCGAGATACTGATACGTTCTTACACGCCATGAAGCTTGGTGTCACTTGCGCGTCCATGGCCTTGTTATGAGTTTCTTCAAGAGCATCTGTGATTCTAATAATGGTATTGGCTGCAATATTCGTATCTGTAGCTTCTTGGTTCTTTGCAATTTGGAGATCGTTTTCCATGCCTGCTCGCTTCAAAGCCTCATCACGGGCCCATGACTTGACGTCAGTTACCAACTTACGGAGGGCAACAGTAACGGAAGTGGCATCTATGACAGGTATGCCGGCAGCGGCCTGCTTGACAGGAGTGAAAGCTAAGACCGAAAAACCAAAGACCAAACTAACCAGTAAATTTCGGCTCATTGCCCTTTTCTCCTAATGTAACCTTCTTGCCATTGGGAAGAATTGCATCAACTTGTGGTGCTGGCTGCATCCTTCGATCAGCGTGCTCCTGACTTGGCACCATCCCCTTGACTAAAGCCTCTACATATTCTTTCTGGGAGATAACTTGAGCCTGCTTAAGGCCGTCAAGACATAACTCTTCTCGCTGTTGGCTGTCGTCGTAGCCAGTGAATTCCAGCAACCGGTTTTCAGTCTCTGGACCAACGTAATCGGATAAAGGGCCAAGCGACCACCCTTCTTTAAACAACATATCGCCAAGATTCTTGCTGAAGCTCACGATTAATCCTTGCTTGTCCTGAGTTGAAACTAATGTTATTATAATTTAAATCTAATTCGAAGACAAGGTGGCTTGTGGCATCCAAGACTTTATCAAAATCAGACATCACCCGGTTTTGGAATGATTTCAGCCCGCAAATTCAGGAAGTTCTCGCTTCAGCAGAAGAGAGAGAGACGTGGGTATACCAAAGGGATGAGCTTCCCGAGCTCTTCGACAGCATTGAGTCATCCCTTCCAGGTGTTGTTCAGATACCCCCTTCGCCAGAACAAACTGATGTTTTTCGGGATTTAATAAGTTGCCTCGCGTCTGTTCCGTTCCGAGAATGCATTGCCGCCTTGGCCTTCCTTGAAAAGGATAGTCTTCAAAGATCACTCGCTGAGAACGAGGTTGGGTCTGGTACTGCGTGCTTCATGGTTGCAAATCGCATTTGCCTTACAAGGGATGGCGATGTCAGCAGCGCCAAGGTAGTTCGGGACAGGGTGCAGTTCATGGTTAAGGTTGGCTTCCAGCTTTCTTCATTTGTTCGTTCCGCAGAAGAGGTTTCAGAGTATGCCTAAAAGGTACCCAGGCTTGATCATCCTTCTTGTTACCGCCTTGGTTTCTAACGCAGAAGTTTTGGCTCAACAAGCGCCTCGTAATGCCGTTATGCAAGACTGCGAAGATCTCGACTTTTCAATTAAAAGAGAGGCCAGTCCTTATCATTACACCAATCCAAACGAAGGGTGTGACATCTCCCTTTCGCTTGATGGTCTGCCAAAGAAAACTGGCTCCGGTTACTCTTCGAGCGGGAATGACGCCTGTCGTACCATTCAAGGTGTTGTTTCAAATCTTGAAGGTCGACTTAACGAGCGTCTAGAGGGTGCTTTAGGTGCGATTGGTGAGGTCGTCTCTCCCGAAGACCTCGCACAATTCGGTGAACAAACAGGCGTTGACATGAGCGGAATATCTGATGCTTTGGAGAATGGCATTTCTTTCGATCGCACACTGAATAACGATTTGACCAATACGCTCGGTCAATTGGCGACTGAAGAGGGAAGGTCTCAGTTGGCCGATGACCTCAAAAGTGGTGCCGACGATGCTGCACGAAACTCTCTTGATCAATCGAGGCAAAACGTCTCCACGCCGGGAATTAATGGAGGGCAGGGGACATCAACCGAATCTTCCGATGATTGGTCTATATTCGACTGATGATTATCGTCATCGAATCTCCGCACAAAGCTCCAGCGCTCAAACGGGCCCTTCGAGCGAACCAGGTAGAAGCCAAGGTTATTGCGACATACGGGCGACTTTTTGATCTTCCATCGAGCAACATGGGAATTACCAAGTCACTTGGCGTCGAAAGATTCGAGGCGGTTAATCCCGATCATTGCAAGTCTATCTCAGAGGATCTGATGGCGGCCGACTTGGTGGTGGCTACGGACCCGGATGAGGAGGGGGACCTGATTGCGTGGACCATTGGGCAGATCCGGGGTGATCGAAAAACCTACAGAGCTGAGATGTTCGACTTTACGCCGAAATCGGTTTCCTCTGCGCTGGAAAATCTCCGAATCGTCTCATCTGCAGAACCACCAGCATTAACTCGCCGAATTTTTGATCGCCTTCTTGGTTTCTCCGGTAATGACGGAATGTTTTTAAGCAGAACCGCCGGAGTTCTTTTGGGCTCTGCTGCCGGGTCACCACTGCCCACCACTAAACGAACGAGCTTAACTCATAATCAGGAGAACTTCGGTGAGGCAGCATTTTTGGAGCAGTATTTTGATGTGTCCGATAATGAAGTAAGTTTCAACCACGAAAAACCAGGAGACCTACCAAAGCTTCGTCACTTATACGCTCTTGGCCCAGAGCTTGGCGCAACCCCTACCGAAACCTTCGAAGCTCTACAAGAGCTCTACATCTCGGATGATATTTCTTATTTCAGAACAGACTCAATGTCTCTCAACAATTCAGCGCACGATGCGCTCGAAATATTGGCCGACGAATCAGGTTTCGAGAATCAATGCCAAAAAAAGCCTTGGTCAAACAGGGCGCCTCATCCTGGAATCTATGTCACTCGATACGTTGATTCCCATCCCAGAAGAGGTCGGGCTTTAGGTAGGAGAAGTGAGTTAGCACAAACCCTTCATCGCTTTATATGTAATGCGACATTGTTCGCAATGAGTGACCAGAAATCACGAACCAATGTTCGAGTCGTTAAAGGCGGGAAAGCATATACATCTACAATTGCCGAGTGCAGAGGGCAGACATACAGCTATCCATATTCAACCTTCTCGTTATCGACAGACATTTTGGAGGGGGCGCCACGGGTACTTCCTCGCTCTCATTCTTTGCCGATCAACAAGGAAACCTCCATCGCCTTAACCTTATCAGGGCAGGGTATTGGTCACCCAAGTTCATGGGCTGCGCTTTCCAAGAATTATTCACCACTGATCGACAGGAATGGGCGTCTGAGTTCCAGGGGCGTTGCATTTTTGCACAAGCACAAATTGGAGGCTCCGGCTTTGCTTGAGCCCAATATCGCAAGGGCCATTGAAGCAACGCTCCTCGATCCTCAACCTGAAATGGCAGTAAAAATTGAGAAGGCGCTTAAACTCGCAGAATTAGATCTCTCGAAATTCGAGAATAGCTTGACCCCCGATCCCAGTCCGAATGCAGAGCTGCAGTTTTCTGATCGCACGCTCGGGCTTTGACGTCTTTACATAAAACTTATTTTATATTATGATTTTTCCAGATCGTTCAACTGGAAGAATTATGAGTCAGAAGCAGAGCTATCTCCTTTACGCTGTTGGTAAGGACACAAAGTCTAAGCCGGCCATTGTGCCCGTACAGGTTGAGGCCAGTGGCGCCGACCTCCAGCGAAAAGTACACATTCAGAAAGCCGAGGAAGCGGCGAAAGCCCAAGGACTCCAGTCTGTATCGGAGGTACTCTTTGCAGATGCGGTCAACTCAGCAGTTGAAAAGGGTGTCGACCTTCAAGGTGATGCCGCGGCAGTTTGCGTAGACCTCCATAATGAGCTTCGTCGCGGCGGCGAGCTGAAAGACCCTCCCGAGGTTAACGATCCTATGTGGCGAATTGCAGAAGCAATTCTCCAGCTCCTAAGTGCACTTCCCCGCAGATCAAAAGTTCAGTTCATCAAATCGATTGGTAGCAATCAGCCCAGCTGGGATAGAGCTGTATACGGGGTGTTCCGCACTGATGAGAAAGGCAAGCCTTATGTCGACAAGCTGCAAGTTGAGGACCTGTCCGAGCTCAAAAATCTCAAAAAAGCTGGCATGAATATGGAGTTCTTTTTGCGAATCCTTTCAAAAGCCGGCGTTCTCGAGCCGATCATTAGAATGATTGAGCGGAGGTCGAAATCACTTGTTGAGCTTCGCAAAACATTGGAGTTAGATGACCTCGGCAATGAACCGGCAGAGCGTCCTGAGATTTTAAAGATCAGCACGAAGCGCAGCGATAACGAGACGCGCAACCCTTTTTGATTATTGCCTGGAGCATCCATCATGAGCAAATACCAACCTGCAGACATCAGCATTAATTTCGGCAAAATTCGTAACCAGCTGGGTTTAAAAGGCATTGATGATGCCAAGCTTCAGGATATGGTTAAGCATGCTGTAGTCGACCAGTTGCGTGATCAGTTAGGCATGGAAGTAAACCTTGATGATCTTGATGTTTCACCGGTGCGTCAGGCGCAAGATGCTCGGCTCGAGGGAAGTCTTCGTTACGAGGATAAAAACTGGTTCACGGACGGAGACATGGATGAAGTGGTCAGCGAGGAAATCCCCTACCGTGTTTCTGTGAATGAAGAAAGCAAATCTATTTCTATCAGTTCAAATGCTGGTAGAGCTGGCATTGAAACCAAAGTCGAAGTGGATCTCTCGCCGGGTGGGCTTACAAACATAAAAGTCTTTGGGCCATCCGATGGCTTGCTTGCAACGCTTGTACAGAAGGGCGATGTAATGCTGATGAAAGAGGGTAAGTTCGCTGATATGGACTTCAGTGCCACGCACAACAACTGCATGGTTTTAACGCGATCTTCCGCAGATCCTCAGGCAGTGTTGACCATGGTGGAGAGAATGCCGGCCCTAATGAACGATGAAGCCAGGCCTCGACTTGATGGGTATGACGTTACTCACCACAACCCTGAGGAGATAAATTATGAGGGGGTCGCGGACCCCTCGGCTAAGGGCCCCAGCCGGGGTGGACCGGGAGGAATGGGTTGATGGGATGGAGCGCTTTATCGGCGCTCCCAAAACATTGACTTATCCTTGCGTACCTCTATTTCAAATGAATCGCCGGTCTCTGCTCTACTTCCAAGGTATTCATTCTGCTCGTTCATTTTGACAAAGGTTACGCGACCGATATGAGCCAACTTGTCGTGCAAAGACCGAGGGAAGGGGAGTGCGACAGCAATGGTATTCGAGTGCCTGGTGTCCTCGTTCCCTGCGTGCATGACGAGAAACAAGTATTCAAGGGGGTGCACCAGAAATCCGGAGCAAGCCTGTACTTTGCTGAAAGACTCGTAAACGTCGACGTCATATTTCTGAGACGGGAGACCAATAATAAATTCCTCTTCTCCGGCCATAAAACCAAGCTGATTGCAAAAGGCTCGATCGAGGAAGAATGTCTTTTTGTACCTCCCCATTATTCCTCTTCCATGGCGCGGAGAAAAATTCAGGAAAGACCGATAAAGCTGGACGAGAAGGGAGAGCTCCTCTCGCAGTTCATCTTGCCCGGTTGCCACAAAATGATTTATCATTCAGTCATGCTCCTTGATTTGGCGCTTCAGTTATTTTATCGCATGTTTCGGCAAAGGTCGATATGAAAGACAAGACAACGCAGTTAGCAGCTAGCATTTTCAGGAGGGCCATGGAGCTGGAGGGCTTAACCAGTTACGAGCTTCAGCTTGATGGTGATAACACTTTAGATTTTGTCGATGCAGTGGTTGGTGAGCAGGGTGGTTTATCTTCACTCATGCTTGCTAGTGATCGTATAGCTGTAACGCAATATGGTGCAAGGCTTTGGGATTGTGGGTACGCCAAATCAAATACTTCTGGAGATGGTCTTCAATTGAAACCTGTTGAAGAGTTCTCTGATGCCGAGGCAGCTTCCAGTTACCGGGCCATAGAGTCTATCGACGCTCGTTCAGAGGTCGGTCTTGCGCTATTGATTGCCAGGGAGGCTGTAAAGCAACTCTGCGAGCCAGTAAATGAGAACGTGGCTCGGCTGAAGGGTGTGCCAGGATATTTTTTTGGGGCTGACTTTGAAAACGATCAACGTGAAGAGGTCGCCTTTGAAGCACCCTCAGAGATCATAGCCTTTGGCTTTCGGCAGATGATGGTCGCTAATCGCGAGCTTGTTTTGTCTTTGGGGCAAGACCTTTCCCTGGATGCTCAGCCAGAGCGCACACCAACTGGACCATAGGTGTTAATCAATGAGTAAACGTCTCGATCTAACAACTGCTCTGGGGGTTTCGCGAAACCTGTTGCACGGCGTAGACCCCGAAAGTGACAGCATTGAAGCCCAGTTTGGAGAGGCCTATCAGGTTTACCATGATCTATGGTCAGTTATTGCAGAAAAAACTGCGGTACAAAACAGCCAAAGACATGACTTGGCGATTGTTCTTGCAGGCTACGCAAGTGACGTTGTTTGCGGCAGCATCTCCTTAGATCAAGCCAAGAACGTTCTTGCACGAACAGCTGAAGAAGCGGACAACACATTTGAAGATGTCCGCCCTGCTAATCAAGAAAAAAGTCTTGAACAGCTTATCCACTCAGCTGAGTCAGAAATTTTAAAAGCCGCTTTAAAAATCAGGAAAGCCGTTGATCAGATGCCACTCGGCCAGGACGCAGAAATCGCTGTCAGCTATGTCTTGACGCTGGTCTCTGACCGAGCCAAATCGTACTCCACCGAACGCTCACACAACCTGACGGTGGCAGACGGTTTTGAAATATTTGTAAGAACTATGCCGGTTGTTACAGATATTGCGCTCGATGCGTGGAGTAGATTGGGTAGCACATATTACAACCCAACCAATATAGTGTTTGATCGATCCTACGTGCGTGGAGCACTTTCAGAATTCAGGGCCTATGTTGAAGCCTACGATATGGGGCTTGGGTCAGCCGTTGCAGAATTAGTGAATCAAACTGCGGATTTTATTGCTGAAGTGGCTGAAAGTGAAGTGAGCCGGTTCGAGCACCTTTCAAAATCTGACATTAACGGAGTAAAGCTCGGAATAGCGGACCAACTCATTGGCATAGCGCAGAGAGCATGGCGTCTTTGCATAAACAACCTTATCTCTGATGTTGATGAGATGCTTGCGGAGCCTGAGAAAGCCAAGAAGTGGCTTTCTGAAATCGAAAAGCCAATAGATGTTGATGCCTTGTTAGCTGCCATAAGAAACCTTCATGCAGAATTGCCGGCGTTTACAAATGACGCAGACATTGATCTTGATTCTCTTGATGAGTTGGTAAGCCAGGAATTTGCACTTACCGCCCAGGCTGCGGATGCCATGATCTCTGAAGTGGTGCCCTGGTCCATGTAAGGACATTGAACATGAAGAGTTTCATTTTATTTTTCGCGATTGCTCTTGTCCTGCCATCGGTAGGCTTTGCCGCAGGCATACCCATTATTGACGCTGCGAAGGTGCAGCAGATGATTCAGAATGAGATCAAGACCCGGATCAACGATGCACGACAAGAGGTTTTAAGTCGACTCGAACAAAAAACAGGTATCGATCTCAGGGAAAATCAAGAGAACAGCGACAAAAATATTGCGGCGAACACTTCAGCCAGAATAACTGATGCTGTTAGCGCCATTCACAATAAGAAATCAGACGCGAAAGTCGCCCCATACTTGGATGCCTGCTCTAACGTTTCAATCGCCAGAACGGCATCTGCTACAACCAATAACAGCGATATTCAGCGTGAACTCCCAAATCGAGTGTCGGCCTTCACCAGGGCAGACCGCAACCCTCGATTTCTTGAGGAAATATTAAGCTTTGCAAATTACAGCGGTGCTGACTTCGGACTGGAAAGGCAGAGAATAGTTAATGATCTTCGTGCTTATGAACGCCAGCGTATGGCGGTCCTCGACGATGCAATCATTAATGTGTCCCAAAGCCAAGAAGGGCTAACCGCAGTCTACGAGCCGGCAGTGCAAGACATGGCGAAAAAAGAGCGCGTAGATTTCCTTAGGATGATGCTCATCGGTAACGGTGTTAGCCGATCGTATTTGCATGGCGCAATCAGCCCTAGAAATACTAATGTCAGGCAAGAGCAGATGGTAGAAGAGGGTATCTACCAAACGAAACGCAGCGCCAACCTGGCAGGCTCTATGTTTAATAACGATCAAACGGCGGTTATTGGCGATGGAGTGTTGCCTATCGAGGCTGCTCTTGATGCAGCTGCATCTCCTGAAAACGAAGAACGTTTCGGTGTGGAGATGACTAATAACCCAAAAATGATGGTTGATAGGGTCATGCTCCAGCGCTGGGCTTTAAACAAAGCTGCCAGGCTAGCTGCCTTGCTCCAAGAATACCGGCGGGGACAAGTCGAGTTACTGCAACTTGCAGCCTTGGCCAGGGATAAAGCGCTTGAATGATCTTTGACCATCACAAGAATTACCTTTAAACTGTAAAACAAGTTTTATAAAGGTTGTGGAAGCTATGGCCGTTACTCTGTCTGACATCAATTTTATTAACCAGAATTTCCCGGGAGCTCAATCGATTCCGGTTAATCAGATAAAGGATCTGGCCTCACAACTGTCGGTCACTTTGAGTGATGATCTTAACCGGATGCTTGCAGAGCAGCGAGAGCTTGATGTTGCTCGGGTTCAGCAGATTGCGGACATGCCGGACATCGATGTTGATATAAGTGACATCCCTCTTGAGCTAAATGCGAACGTCAAACAGGCTTTTGAAGCTCCAAATGCTCCTCCAGTCGATCCGGAGCTTGCTCAATATGACGATTTGATGCAGCAGGCAGCACCTGATGACGGGATAGATCCCGCCATGTTTGGGTTTGAGCCACCTGTCAATGATGCGCCCCCTCCAATCGAAGGGCCACCTCCAGAAATGTATGAGGAGGGCCCCATTCCGGAACCTTCGAACGATCGTAAAGCTGCTTTTGAGGACGATTTCGAAGGTAGTGATCTATCGTATCTCACTGATAAACCTGAATATGGTGAGTCGGTGGACATCCAAAAAAAGTACAAAGAAGTGGCACGCAAAGGGCCTGATTTGGAGGAATCTCCAGAACCGCTAGCAGGAAGTCAGGAGGCTCCTATGGCTGAACAAGATGCAGAGTCGACAAACAAGGCGCCTGGGGAGCCAAGCGATCTCGGTGGAACCAAAACGGAAGAGCAGTTGATAGTTGATGAAATTGCCGGTGACCGCCCAGTATTCAAGATGCTCAAAGACTTGGACGAATTAGCCCAAGTATCCGGGGTTAGCGAGCTTGATTACGAAGTTATCAAGAATTACTTAAAAAATGAGGTAGCAGACGACGAGCCTCTTCTCAAAAAACTGGAGGAGGAGCACGCTAAGGGTTACTCGAAATTTAGCCCTTCGGTCATGCTTAAATTTGCCAAGGAAAATCCGCCGGTAAATGAGCCTACTTCACAGCCTCAGGATACTCAGGATCCGACCAAGGAAGCAGAAAAGAAAAGAGAAAACGAAAAGGATGGCCCTGGAAATAAAGGTAAAGAGCAACCCCAGCAAGCGCCCGTTGAATCAAATGTAGGGGCGGCCATGGTCGGTGGTGCAGTGAATGCATTTAAAGCTGGATCAGGGTTGGGGTACGGCGTATCAAAAGCTCTTGGCCAGGGGCTTGTAGGCGGGGTTAAGAATCTGAAAGGCTTCTATGACACACACAAGCAAAATCAGATGAAAATGACCTCCGACCTAAAGAGCAATGTTAGCGGGCTAAGTTCTCAACTAGACGCAATTCAGGCCGATCGATCAGCTATGAAGTCTGCTAAAGGCGCCTTTGAGAAGAAGCAGTACGCTGACAGAATGCAGAAGAAACTTCAGGTTTTTGAAAAGACCGCAGCAGGTTTTGCGGACACACTCAGCTCAAAGCAAGGCCAAAAATTGGCAAAAAAGGCGGATATGTCTAAGAGCCTTGAGTCACTATCAAACAAGATGGAAAGTGTTTTTAAAGGCATGGAGCCAGGAAAAGGCGAGAAAAAGGTGATGGAGAACATTGCTGCTTCTATCGAATCGGCAATGCAGGCCGTTAAAGCTGTTGTGGAAGCTATTAAAAAGGTCTTCTCTGCTCCGACTGCCGATGGACCCTCGAACACAATGCACGCTGGCCCGCGCTAAATAAAGGGACAATAAAAGAAGGGGCGCCTCGAGGCGCCCCTTCTTTTGTTCTGTTGGCAAGTCTCACTCAATATTCTCAATAGCGTCGGCCGAGCGAACATAGATGCTTTCAATCGTGCGAAGCAGGCGCTTTTGTTTTTGAGCCATTTCTCTATTAGCTTCGTCACTGGCTTTGGCTTGCTCTTTAGCCAGAGATAACTGCTGCTCGAGATCGTCAATGTACGCAAGAGCACTATCAAGATCATTAATGTCTTTTCGTTTCTTGAAAGTTTTTCTGGCTTTAGTGGTTACTCGGGCCGCACCCAATTCGCTTCTCTGATTAAAATGAAGCTCAGAAAGGGCGGTAGGGCCTCTCTTTTCACGCTTTTCACCGAGCACTGGCTCCGCGATTTCAAGTTTTCTTGCAGTCTTCATATCGTGCCCTCCGGGACAGAACCTTAACCCTGAGTGGTGACTGGTCAAAAAAACATTTCACTTCAGACTCCTACAGAAACTGAAATCACGCTGTGTCAGATTCCAAAATTTCCTAGTCTCACCACGCTTTTTAATATAGCAAATTGGTACGACAACGACATCAAATTTTGCAAAAAGTGAAGCGGAATTCACGTCTGAGAAAGGGCGCGGTCATCAATCCTGTTGCTAAAGGCAAATTCGCAAGGTACTATATGTAAAACTTGTTTTATAATGTGGTTAACGATGACAACA
Organism: Marinobacter sp. H13; assembly: GCF_059072335.1. Classification (NCBI taxonomy): domain Bacteria; kingdom Pseudomonadati; phylum Pseudomonadota; class Gammaproteobacteria; order Pseudomonadales; family Marinobacteraceae; genus Marinobacter; species Marinobacter sp. H13. Next base: position 333,196 of record NZ_JCACRU010000009.1, read on the forward strand.
CCTAACGCTTCAACAGTAACGCCACTGCGCCCGGAAGATCCCAGTGATATTGCCTTTCAAATCGGCCGGCGGCTTGACGGTGCACAAGCTCCACTGACGCACTCGATGATGAAAGCGTCGAATTTCCATCACGCGCTGATAGGAACCTCTGGTGTTGGCAAGACTTTCACAATTCGAAAAATGGCAATTGAGTTCGCCTCACAGGGTGTAACCCAGTTTATTCTTGACACTCAGGGTGACTACAGTTTCGCGGAGTTCTCCTCTAACCACGACATGAAAGGCGTGAGGGTCAACGAAATAAAGTTTGGCTATGGCCCTGGCACAGCAGGCATTAACCCTTTTGCGATTCACTCAGACGACCAGTACGGCGGATTTCACCATGCCGTGATAGGTGTTCTCGAGACGCTGAGGCTATTCAATCCTTCGATCGGTTCGCGGCAGAAAACCCAGCTGCGCCGCTTAATCACTAGAACCTACGAACGAAAGGGCATTGTCATGGAGGATCCTCGCTCCTGGAGACTTGAGCCTCCGAGCATGAGGGATCTTCTCATTACGATTGATGACGAGATCAAAGCCGTAAAATCCAGGTCCGGAACAGACATCTTTGACGAAATTGAAGAGGCACGAAAAAAAGCTCAAAGGGCCGCGTTCCGTATCAAGAATGAGGCTGGCAGTACTGAGGATCAACAAGCGCTTGAGAAGGAAATTGAAGGCCACAAGGCCTCAGTTATGGAAGCCTTTGAAAAAATGTTGGATGCAGAGCTGCAAACAGGGGAGAAGCTACCATCGCTCAGCGGCAGTCTGAATAGACTAGAGGCAATTCACGATATGATCGAGGGGGCGATTATCTCTGGGCTTTTTGATGGCGAAAATATTTCAGCAAAACGAGGAGCGATCAACGTTCTTGATCTGACTTCATTGAACCAGGCTGATCAGCAGCCGATTTTCTATTTGCTTCTGGAGAAAACCTTTCACAGTGCAGTTAGAACCTGCAAAAACCTAAATCCCAAAATCCCCGACATGATGTTTGGGTTCGACGAAGTGAAGCTCTTTACCGCTCTAGCAGATTCGCCGCTCGATCCTATTAACCGTTTCTTTACTGAAGGGAGAAAGTACGGACTGGGAAGCCTGTGCGGCCTGCAGCACCCCAAACAACTTACAAACGAAATGCGATCCAGTATCGGGACAATTATGCTTTTGCCAGTTGCTAAAGAAAAAATTGCGGACGTGAAGCGCCTCTGGAATATCCCAGAGGAACAGATGTCCCGACTGAGAGCCAAGTCCGATGCATTCTATGGGTTCGGCAATGACTCGTTTGTACCAATCAAGCTATTCGGATAACTGCTTTTCAATGGTTGATATTTATTTTATCATTTGGCTTGACGAGTTACTTTTTTCACGTTGTCTTGGTGCCAGATCATGCCGCATAAATTTTTGTTTATTCCATTTATCGCAACCCTTCTTTTTTTTTCGGGTTGCGCCTCGAAAGACTATAGCGTGGAGACCTTGGGGCAACCCGTGGTATTCCTTGAGAGCTTGGATTCTAAAGTAAAAGAGCTTTTCCCACTCTCTGATTGGCAGCAAACCAAAACAACTTTGTATGACCCGGAAGTAGAGTTCTCTGAGGAGACAGGTGGCATTTGGGTAAGGGTGAAAGGGCAAACTTGGAACTGGGATGAGCGCCGCTATCGTTACTCGGTTGCGATGCTTACTATCCCAGAGATTGACACCGATACCAAGACTGTAAGGCTACCTCCGTCTCGAGAAATCATCTGGCATCTGGAAGATGTGCCTCGCCTCTACAAGCAACAAGTTATGGACATGACCTACCCAATCATTATTGATACCTTTCATGATCGCGGGTTCGATGATGTCCGGTTTGAGCGTCGCCCTGTATACCACGAGTAATTATGGCCAAGAACGAGACTGCTTTTACGGGTGTTATCGAGTCTTTCCTATGGAAGGACAACAAGAGCAATCATGCTCTTATTAAACTCAAGAATGTCAGCACAATCGATAGCAGTCTCCCGGAGTCACTCGTTTGCTCTGGCACCTTCGGCGATTTGAAACCAGGGATGAAAATTCTTGGTAAAGGAAGCGCACGCGAAAACCGCCAAAACCAACTGGAGTTGAGGGTGAGGGCCTTTGAGGCCATATTCCCGAACACAGCTTACGACACCCTTCAGTTTCTTTTAGACGGTGGCATTCCTTATCTGTCGAGCGTAAGAACGGCCATGGCCTTCATTAAGGCTGGGAACGGTGGGAAGATGCCATCAGGGCGTTGCTCGGCTATCCGACTGCTCGCTAGTAACCCTGAGGCGATTTCGATCTCGGGATTTCCGCAAGCAATCATCAAACAGATGAGTGATGCCATTAACACTGAAGGGCAGAGGATAACGACCATTAATTGGCTTGTCCGCAATATGGGCATCAAGCGTGAAGAGGCGATTTCTCTTGAGAGAAAAATCCCCTGTGACCCCGAGGAATACATTCGCAGATACCCATATAAGGCTGGCAAGTTATTCAACCTTGAGTTCAGTATTTGCGATCAAGTCGCAAGGGATTTTGGAGTTCTCGAATCTCAGAAAGGAGATCGCATTGACGCCGCTCTCTACTCCGCATTTAGAGATAAAATTGATCGTGGCTCTACTGCCATCCCGTTCAAGGAACTAAAGGACACTCTTACCAACAAGATTGGTGCTTTTCAGGACGCGAACAGCATTCTCGAAGCGCTTAAGGTGTCGGACAACTACACGCATATTCAGATTGGCGACCATCACGTAGTCCAGCAGAAAAAGTGGTCGCTGGTTGAAGAACAAATCGCCAAAGAGCTTCACCGCATCGCAACGGCCGAATCTGTGCTCCCGCAAAAAGATTGGAAACTACCGCCCCCTAAGCCTGGCCAAGAAAAGGCCGTAGATCAGGAGAAGGGGATACTTATGGCGGTTAAATCCAACGTCAGCATACTTACTGGCGGCCCTGGCACCGGTAAAACCACTACAGTCGATAAAATACTTACCATGGTAAAAGAAGCCGGAAAGAGTGACGGCTCACCAGTCCGCTTTTCATTGTCTGCACCTTCAGGTCTTGCAGCACTTCGGATGACGCAACAGACAAAGCTCCCTGCAAAAACGCTTCATAAAACACTTCAGATGACCCACACGGGGGAGCCTAAAAGAGGGAGAGAAAACCCTGTAAATGCTGATATGTTCGTCATTGACGAAGGTTCTATGCTGGAGGCCGAGATATTCCTCAAGGCATTGCAAGCTGTTCCATCGGGCTCAAAACTGCTTTTGGTAGGTGACCCTGATCAGCTACCTGCAGTTGGAGCCGGCAACGTTCTCGAAGATTTAATCAACTCTGAAAACCGATTAATTCCCAGCACCAGACTTAGGCAAGTTTTCCGTAACGCAGGTGACATAGCTACAAATGCTCACAAGATAAACGACGGTGATATGCCTGCTATTTCACAACGACATGTCGTTGATGAAAAGGAACAGTGGAATGTCTGGCAAATGAAGAGTGATGCTGAAAAGAAGACAGCCCTGAGGCAGCTGATCCGCAATGACCTTATTCAGAATTGCGGTTACAAACACAGCGACATACAGGTCTTGGCCCCACAGCACAAAGGCGAGCTTGGAACCGAATCGTTAAACGTCATGCTCCAGGAAGTCATTAATCCCATGGGACCAGGTAAAGTCTCGATGAAGATTGGCTCGAGCGGTGAGTATCGCACGGGAGATAAGATTATTTATCTGACCAACTCCCCTGAGAAGAACTTAGTCAATGGGGACACGGGTTACATCCAGATGATTGATGTGCGAAAGAAAGAGGCAACGGTTAGATTTAACGGCGTGGATGTGAAGCTCGATCGCCGCACGTTAAGCCAGAGGACCAAGCTGGCCTACTGCCTGACTGTCCATAAATCACAGGGTTCTGAGTACCCCTGCGTGATTCTGCCCATGTCTGAGAAACACAAGTGGACCCGCCAGCTTTACTACACAGGTGTTACCCGGGGAAAGGGGCATGTTTTCACGCTCACCGACGAGAACACGCTTGAGGCGGCCGTTAACGATTCCCACAGGGAGCACAGGATCACTGGCTTGCAAGCTGCGGTACATAAGTATTGCCCAGAAGGCTCTGATTTTGAGCTCAAGATAGATAATGGATTCGAGAAGCTTGTTCCGAAAGAAAAAGCGAAAACCCAAGAATATTCGACGTTGAAGGCGGAGCCACTTACATTCTAAGCGTTTTCCGAACTAATTCTTCGAAATCCCCAGACAAATGCTTTTCCGAGCGCCTTGAAAGCCACGACCAGTGGGTAAGTTATGAGCAGGCACAGCAGAAATATCCCGGCACCTGAGGCAATGGGACTTTCCACATAAGAGAGTTGGTTTGCGTTATATGCAAACATGGTTTGGACTTCTGGATTGTCAAACGTAGAGTTACCCGGGAATCGGACAGTTTGACTACCCGATTCAGCCTCAGCTCGGATTAATCTATGAAGCCTTTCGAAGCTTTCTGCTGTTGGCGCCTCAATGGCCGCGTTATATGCCACGATTATTTCTTGGCCTGCTGGTGTTGCCCCCTGGACTTCCATGTCCGCCAAAACTTCTTGCAGTGACTGAGCAGCCACACTCTTAACCTTGCTCTCACCTTTGTATGCCGTATAGGTGGCAATCACACCTAAAACAAGTGCAGTAGCAAATAGCCGTTTCGCGCCTTTAAGGCTGAGCTTGAAGATATCTAGCACTGTTTATTGCCACGCTAAGAAGAAAGCAATCATTGAGGCGGTGAAAGAGCCAACCAAGGCCAAGCCGATTAAAGCGAACATTTTGCCACGACGGGCCTGCTGCAACTGGGTCATCAGACGGATCCTCGCTGCGCGTTCTTCAGCAGCAGTTCCCGTTGCAGTTACTAGCTCTGCCTTATTTTGACGAATCTTACCGGTAAGTTTCCGGTTCAGTTTTTTGCCAGACTCAACCGATTGATTCAGGTTGTCGATCTCAGCGCTTTTTTCACGGATAACAACTGTGAGCTTCCTGTTAAGCTCACGAAGGAACGTTATCGTCCTTTCTTTCTGCTCGATTGTTACCCGGGAATCGTTCTTGCGATCTTGTATTTTCTTCAGGAATTTTCGGGCCTGCTCAGCTTCTTCCAAAGCGGCGTTAAGCTCAGCGCGATAATCGTGACTTACGTCCGATGGCTCGATTGAAGCGATTTCCCGCCTTAGATCCTTGATGAGGTCAGCGTTAGCCTTCAGCTCCAGAAAGGTCTGCTTAAGCTCTGTCTGGAGCGATTCAGCCTTGGCCCTTTCTTCTTCATAAAGGGATACAAGGTTGGCTGCATTGCCAAACCGCTCACTAAAGTCGTCAGGGATGCTACCCAGAAGACAAGTAAGATGATCAAGTTCCAGGCCTAGATCATACGCCTTGGCTTCTTTCTCGCTCTTTTCTACAGAAAGTGCGTCCAGTTGTTTTTTGAGATCAGCAAGGCGAGCGTCGCTGCGATTTTTGTTGGTAGCGGTGAGGACATGCCAAAGCTCTTGGGCGTCGGCTGGGTCGCGATCGAGCTGCTTCTTAACATCATCGTAGAACTCGATAACTTCTTGCGGGTGAAACTCTGACGAAATATTGTACTGCTTCGCGATTGCCGCGGCCCGGGCCTTGAATTCCCACTCAGTCCACTCAAAGCCTTGCCGCCCCGGCAGAGAGATGCTTGCTACAAATTCTTTCAGGGTGGTGTAGGTGCTGTCAGAACCGACAACCTTGATGCTGCCGTTTTTGTCACGGCTCCTGACGGTTGTGGTTGGCCTGCAGATGACGTGCTCAAAAAGAGGGACACCTGCCTGCTTTGCCGTTTGCTCGACCTCGCTATACCAGTCGAGTTGAACCGCCTTATTTGGCTCCTCAGTTACGCCAAATTTTAACACCTCAGCACTCATGAATTTACCCTCTAGCCAAAAGCCTTCTAAAAAGATATTTCAATATGATACATCAATCAAGTTGTTGATACGAGACATCTCCGATCATTTTTTACTCACATTTTGGAGTTGGCAGTTGCCACCCGACCGGCAACACTATAAAATAAGTTTTATAAAATATCGAAATGCTTTGAGGCGGACATGGCGAAAAAAGGAAAGCTTGTTTCTGACGCATTCATCTCTGAATTGCTTGACCGCGTTGACATTGTGAAAGTCATCGATTCGCGGCTCGGCGGAAAGCTCAAGAAAGATGGCGCCAACTACAAATGTCAGTGTCCTTTTCATGATGAAGATACGCCATCCTTTGTGGTGTCAGACAAGAAGCAAATATTTACCTGCTTTGGCGGCTGCTTCGGAGGCAAAGGTTCTAATGCAATTAACTTTGTTAAAGCCTTTGATCAAGTAAGCTTTCCTGAAGCCATCAAAAGATTGTGCGAAGAAGTTGGCATGGAGCCGCCCTTTGACAATGAGGAAAATCTCGATCCGAAGGCGGAGCGCAAGCAAAAGATTTTCGCTGCGCTATCTGACGCAAAAGATCTTTACCAGGGATTTCTCCGAGACCCGAAGTATCGGGACCGGGCAGTGGAATACTTGAAGATACGAGGTTTTACTGGCGAGGTAGCCAAAGAGTTCGGTATTGGGGTGGCTCCTAATGAGTGGGCTATAACCATGAAGCGCCTTAGCCAGAAGCATGGTACGGATGTCCTGAAGGATGCCGGGCTGGTTAGCGAGAAGAACGGGCGCAAGCATGACATGTTCCATGATCGGATCATATTTCCGATTAATGATCAGAGAGGACGAGTAATAGGCTTTGGCGGTCGGCGCCTTAATGATGAAAGCTCAGCACCGAAATACATCAACTCCCCGGAGACATTGGTCTTCCGAAAGTCCAATGAGCTCTATAACTTCGATAAGGCTCAAAATGCTGCTCGTAGAGCAGGGAAGCTTTACATCGTCGAGGGCTATACAGACGTAATTGCTCACGCTCAATTTGGAATTCACAACACAGTGGCACCTCTTGGCACGGCCTTCACTGATGGCCAGCTTTCGAAGGTGCTGACAGTAACAAGCGATCCGGTAATGTGTTTTGACGGTGACAGGGCCGGCAGACAGGCGGCATGGAAAGCAATGATGATGTCCCTGCCGCATTTGAACGATGGCATCCGCATGCAATTCCTCTTTTTCCCCGAGGGACAGGATCCTGACACATTGCTCAGGGCTGAAGGGGTGGATGCATACCAGGCTCGACTTGAGGACGCCATGCCTCTGTCGAGATTTGTCATTACTGAGCTGACGAACCGGTACGGAAACGATACTCCTGAGGCCAAAGCCTCAATTGCTTCCGAGGCGGCAAACGTCATCTCGAAAATGCCTCACGGGATCTATCGGGAGGTTATGCTCAAAGCAACGGCTCAGGCGATCGACCTGCCTGAGCAACGGCTTGTTGATGCAATGCTTAAACAGCACCCCCAGGCCACGGTTACACCAAGTCATCCGACAAAAGGGCGCCCTAATCCGGAGCCTGTTCAGCAAACCGCTTCGAAGACTCCGGCCCCAACTGCCAGCGCGAACCCTGCCAGCAAGCCGGGTAGTCACTTTACTGGTGGTGGCTTAATTCCAGGCATGCTCACCCCAAAAGTTGGGTCGGCGCCACGCTTTCAGCAATTCCAGGCCAGACACGAAAAAGAGATCAACACTCTCCGCTCAACCGGAGATGTGGAAGGCTTTACCCGAAAGGCTGTGAAAGCAGAACTGACCGCCAGCCGGGGCGCGGTAAACGCACGCTACCTGGCAGACAATCTGACCAAGACCATTGAGTCTTTCGTTGGGCAGGATTCCGCAAAGGACATGGCACCGAAGATCCGGAATTACACGCTTGCTGCTACACAGGAGTTCAACAAGCGTCTGGCAGAACAGGAAAACGGTGTAAAGCAGACAATGAAGCCGGGAAATGGTCCATCCCAAGGCATGGGCATGAGCCGATAGGCAAAGGAGCAGGTTATGAACGAGAGTTTGCGCAAATTACTCGACGAGCTGATGGACAACCCCGCATTGTCTTTGCAGGACTTTGCCCGGGAGTTGCAGTTGGCCATCACCTCAGGCGCTCGCATTGATATGCCTTCCCCTGATTCGAGGGAGAATCTTGCGTTTCTGCATGAGCTTGCCCGGGTCGCCCCGGATCGTGCTGACTTGATTTTGCATGCATGCACGGCCGACCCCGAAGCAAACATCAATGTTACAGACGTATATGGTCAGACGTTCGGCGAGCAGCTCGCCAGCAAAGGGAAGTGGGAGACTATTCGGGAGCTGGTTGATTCAGACACCCCGATATTTATTGATTCCCCGGTTTCACGAATGACAGGTGCAGAGTCTATTTATCGTCAGGCGATTAAGACTGCTCCAATGTCGATGGTGAGGGCGCTTGAGAGCTTTGCGGATAGGATGGAGGACCGTGGTGTCACCGCCAGCAAGCTTTATCGAGACAGGGCAGATCGTTTTGGGGAAACAGTTCTGCATGGAATTGCCTCCCGGAATGACCTCAATGCCCGGGACTTCAAGCAGTATCTTGATATGACCGCCAGCGACATGCAGGGCGAGGAACTGAAGTCGCTGCTCGAGGCACTCGGCCGCAATGGCGAGACCTTCTTCAATCGCATCGTATCGAGAGACCCACAAGTAGCGTTAGAAGTTCATCGGATGCTAAAGGCAGAGCTGGCGCCGGCTGAGTACGATGTTGCCGCAATTCTTGGTGGTGATGCGGAGCGGCCACTGAGCGACCGCCATTTCTCGTTACCCGAGAATACCGTTCCGGCTTTACAGCTAGCCGACAACAGTTCTCCTGAAGCAGAGCAGCTAATGATGGAGATCATCAACGAGGTTGGAGGTTCTAAGCTCCATTGCCAGGCGTCTAACGGGCAAACCCCGTTGAGCATCATGGCCAAGCACGGCTGGATCGATGGCATTGTTCGATCGATAGAGCAAGGCCTTGATATCAACTATGGCGTAGATGGTTATGCCAAGAACCCTCTGAATGAGGCAATGAACAATACGGCCCGCCCGGATGTTTCGTACATAACTGTGAAGCGTCTGGTCGGCTTTGGGATTGATAAGCGTTGGCTGGCGCCTGCCACGTTCAGTGATGCGTCCGTTGTCGGGTTTGCGGTCGACCATGGGGATCCGGAACTTCTGTGGGACGCCATCATGAAAGGTGCCGATCCCAATGGCCACCCGGCGGCTGATCGCTCACCCATCCGCTCAGCAATTGAAAACTACAGCCGGGACGCCGAAGCATACGAGGTCATTATGCGGCGCCTGATTATGAGCGGTGCATCGCTGAAGAAACTGGATTCTGACATGCTCAGTCCAAGTGACCGGTTGGAGCAACCGGAAATGGCTGCAGCCCGTGACTATGTTCACCGCCTGGCAACCATCAATGGCCTGAAGGACCGTTACGGGTATCAGTTCGCGGAGCTTGCTGTAGATGGTTTGAGTCAGCCCCATGGGCAATTGGCAAAGCCAGAAGTCTCTATTGGCACGCTCCAGATGATCCCGGGCGTCACCAGAGCGCTGTCAGATGCGGTGGCCCTTGAGGCATCCGGGCATGAGCGAGTAGCAGCGATGCTTAAGGTTAACCCGCAGCATGACCCTGAAGTGAATGTTCAGGACATGGTGAATATGTCGCGGACATTGCTGAAGGTGCCTGAAAGTAACCGGCAGAACATGCTTGTTGAGCTGGATAAGCTGCGCTCTGCACTGACCAATCTCAGCCCGGAACAAGTGTCGCCTGAGGCGCTGACGAAGTACCAGAATCAGGTGATGTCGGTTAACCGTATCCACAACTGGGTTCGAGGTAGCTTGACGCATTCAGACAACTTGATGGATGCCGGAATTCTGATGGGGGAGCATGGTCGTTACCTGGAACGAAGCCTCAGGGATCTGGCAGATGTGGCTGCTGCTTCTCCGCTGATGTTGAACCCGGCCGTCAGTGAGTTCCCGCTTACCATGAGCATTGATGGCAAGTGGCAGGCAGAGGTATCCATTGCCGGGGACACCAATCAGGCGCCGAGGCCGAACCAACCTGCCAGCTTCCTGTTTGCCCAGCGGAACGAGGGGAATGCTTTCTCTAGCGCCCGGCTTCATAACGCGCAGCCAACAGATAAGCCCATTGCGTATCTCTCGGATATCACCATGGGCAGTGACATCCCGAAAGATCTTACCGCAGGCTATATCAAGTTCGACAACCCGGCAGTTGTCCATGTCGAAAACAGCTTCATGAACGAATTTGATGTTGATGTGGGTATGATGCGCGAGATGGGTCATGACGGGGTGGTGGTCTACGACAGCCAGAAAAACTCAGTGGTCGGTGCGATCGATCTTGGTGGCCAGCGCATGGAGTTCCCGAAAGGCGTTACCGTCGAGAGTACCCAGGCACCGGAGGTTGAAGAGCCGGAAATGGACCTGAAGGTAAGCGAACCACAACGCAGGAGCCCGGGGTTTTAATCCCGGGAACCCTGAATGACTCCCCGGGATGCGTTACAGCATTACTTTGGGTACCCCGACTTTCGGGACGGCCAGGGCGAAATCGTCGAGGCCGCGCTAGAAGGTCGGGATATCCTTGCTATCCGGCCTACCGGGTCGGGTAAAACCGTTTGCTTCCAGCTCCCGGCCATGCTCAAAAAGGGCGTTACGTTTGTCGTCAGCCCGCTTATCTCTCTGATGCAGGATCAGGTGGATGAGCTTGAGGGTACCGCGGTCTCTGCAACCTTCCTGAATTCGCAGCTATCTGGGGGTGAGTACAGCCAGCGTCTGAAGGAAATTGAGGCTGGCCAGTACAAACTGGTGTACCTGGCCCCTGAGCGACTGACGCAGGAGAAGTTCCTGTTCTGGATGCGCAAGATCGAGATTGCCATGGTGGTTGTCGATGAGGCGCACTGTATCAGCCAATGGGGGTCTGATTTTCGATTCTCCTACGCTCAGATAGGCCACTCCCTCGACCGCTTGGCCAGCATCAAGAAGCGCAAGATTCAGCGGATGGCATTGTCTGCCTCGGTTACGGAGGAGATCCAGGCCGATATCCGCAATCGGCTGAACCTCTTTCACCCCCAGGTATTCCTTGGAGGATTTCATCGCTCAAACCTACGGTACCGCGCCATCTACTGCGCATCACCTGCAGGCCGGTGGCATCATCTCACGCGATTCCTCAAACGCCTGGAGGAAGGGGCCGGCATCGTCTACTGCATCAGCGTGAAAGACGTAGACCGTATCTGGGGCAAGCTTGTCGACGAAGGATACTCTGTCACCAAATACCATGGGCGCCTGAAAGCCAGTGAGCGGGAGGCCAATCAGGAAAGCTGGATGAACGGCGAGTCCCGGATCATTGTCGCTACCAACGCCTTTGGGATGGGGATCAACAAGCGCGATGTCCGGATGGTGCTTCACTATGGTTACCCGTCATCCCCCGAAGACTACATGCAGGAAGCGGGCAGGGCGGGGCGTGACGGTAAGGACTCCGACTGCGTTGTGCTATGGTCCAAGCAAGACGCCATGGTTCAGAGCATCTTGCTTGAGAGCCGTTTCCCCTCCCAAGAGCTGATGTCATGGGTACTGGCACGACTGCATAACCGGCCAGACGACAAGAAGACCATGCCTATCAATCCTGCCGATTACTCTCAGAAGGCACCGTACCGGTCATCTGCAGCGCTGATAGAACAATCCCTGCGTTTCCTCGAGCAGCAGAACATCCTGAGCCTGAAGCGGGGACCTCGACCGGGCCTGATCGGCATTGCGAACTACAACCCACAGGCCCAGTTTGATTACGGGATGGTCTCGGCCCGGCATTCCAAGGCCGACATGCGCCTTCGCAAGATGAAGGACTATCTGGAAGCAGTTGAGTGTCGGGCTGTGAACCTGGTGCGGTATTTCGACGAAGACACCGATGTTTCCGCATGCGGGGTTTGCGATAACTGCCTGACAGCTCAAAAACCGGTCGATGGCATTTCCTCTCTTGAACTGGCAGCCCTGCATTTGGTCCATGCCACGAAACAACGCTTTGGTCGATCAAAGATAACCCTCACCCTTGATGGGGTCAGGGATCCGAAAGTACTTGCCTCCAAGCTGCACCTGTATCCCGGGTTTGGGGTGTGTAAAGGCAGTGCCACGAAAGCCAGTTCGCTGATTCAGGATCTGCTGACCAAGAAACTTCTGCGGATGACCGTGGAACCTCAGTACAAAGTGCTGGCCTTATCCGATCTCGGGTACCGGATGCTCCGGGATAATTATCAATCCCTCCACGATTCCAATCAGGCAAAAGCAACGCCGGCCGAGCCGGAGCCCGACCTGGTTCAGGCGCTGCTTGATCTCCGCGCTGAGTTGGCTGACCGCTATGGCGTATCGGTTGATAGCATCTACTCGCGCAAAGAGGCGGACACCATCGCCAGCGCCTTTGATTGCGATGATCCCGACGACATGATCAACGGCATTATTGGCCCGGAGCGGGGTCTTCAGTTCGGTTTCAGGATCATCGAAACACTGGAGAATTTAACCGCTCAGAAGCCTTCCTGATCTTGATTATTTGTAAAATAAGTTTTATCGTAATGGGAGGCTATAGGAGGCATTTGTGAAGTATTCCCGATCCCTGATTATTGTTACCGGACACTCCGGCGCCCCGGTTCAGCCGATGGTTGATCACATCCAGTCAAAGTCTGATTATCAGGCTATTCGCCCTGTTGGTAGTGAGAAAGCAATCGGGTACTCGGGGTTCGATATCGAGAATGCGATGTCCCGTGGCCAGGCTGCGGTTCTGGCTACTTATGACCCGTCTTCTACAGCAAATCTTCAGGACTGGGCAGAGCGCGAAGGTATCAATACGTTTACTGTCTTTGTCAGTGCTCCCCAGGAGCTTTCGTTCTCCCGGGCCATGGGTAATGCGCAGCAGATGAAGCAGGGGAAGCCTATTCAAACCCTGCTTCCTGAAATTGAGCCCATGAATGAGCGTGCACTGCTGGAAGCTTACGAATCTGGCGAACTGGCATGTATTGATAAGCCGCACTACCAGTCATCAATGACGCCGGATGACTTCCTGGCCAAGTTCAGCTCCATTATTCACAGTGAGCCTCTGTGGCGCGACTCGATCGAGTACGATACCACTGTGGATTTTGAGCCGGCGTTCGGGCCTAGTCTGGAAGATCTGGCCGGGCAGGCATTGAGCCGCCATCAGAGCGTTGCCCTTGATGCAGGCTATGCCAAAGGCGATCCGGCCATGGAGCAGGCGCCGGCCGTACGCCAGAGCACCCCTGATTTGTCGAGCAGTCCGAAACCCAGGATGTAATTCATGAATAAAGCTTTTTCTTCCACGGCGGCCTTTCTGGCCGCCGTTTTAATCTCTGGCTGCGCCAGTCAGCAGAGTCTCACGGATGCCGCCAGCAGAAACGATATCGATGCGGTCGTCAAAATGGTTGAGGCCGGCATGGATCCGCTTGAGCCCAACGAGAATGGGCAGACCGCGTTTTCGATTGTCTATGACCATGCCTTTGAGAGTACCAGGACCGACCGGGCTGCCGAGGCCAGCCTTCCGGCATTTGCTCGGGAAATCGTGCGCAAGAGTGAACGCTGGGCCAGTGACTTGTGTGGCAAGGTACGAAATCGATCAATCACCGTTGAAGAGTTTGAAGACAAGCTGAACAACCCATGGGAAGGCGTGGTTCTCGACGTCCGTGGCAGCTACATGACGATGGACAACTACGTACCGTTAGCCCACTGCCTTGTGGTCGGCAACCGCACCGAATACCTCGATGTGCTGCTTGAGAATGGGGGTGACCCGAATGCAATTGGCAAGGACGATAGAAGAGCGTTGGACGTTGCGGTTTTCTATGGCCTGGTCAACGTCACGGAAATGCTATTGGACCGCGGTGCGGATCCGAAACTGACCATTGATGAAGAATCCAACGTTCTTGAGTACCTGGTCGGGAATTCCCAATTTGGCAACCGCGTCAATGACAAAGCGTTGCTACAGATGATCATTGCTGCAGGCATGGATGTGGATGCCCGAATCAAGGATTTGACGCCCATTGAGCATGCAATCCTCAATAACAATCTTGTTGCCGCTCAGATGTTGATCGACGCTGGCGCGGACCTAAGTCGGGCCCTCCATGTGGCCGGCTACTATGGAAAGGAGTACGCCACTGAGCTGCTCCTCCAGGCCAACGCGCCAACGGGCTCGCATCCGGAGTTCAGTGACGGCACAGCCTTACACACAGCCATCAGCGGCCTTGTTGACGGCCAGCACAGCAATGTAGATCTTGTCTTGGCCGTAGCTTCAGCCAGCACTCACTCTGAGCTAAATAAGCCAGATGATGGTGGGTACACGGTACTCTCCATGGCGAAACGCCTTGGTGACCAGAAATTGGTTAACGGTCTCAAAGCTGCCGGCGCTTCTCTCGAAGAGCAGGTGGTTTCAGCAGATGATTCAGCATCTGAAGGGAGCTGAGGAAATGGGGATTGAAGCGCTTGTTGGTAAGAGCCCTGCCCGAAGAGGGTTTAATAAGATGACAACAGCTGATCACCTGAAACTTGCCGTCAAAACAGCTCAGAGCCCTTTGGATTTTGTCTTCCACTTGGATACCAGCAGTTCGTACTCCCACGCTGGTTTCGTCGCTTATTCGCCCGTCAGAGTGTCCACAAAGCATGGCTCAACGGTTACCACGGATGGTGGATAGGAAAAGTGGGGGAGCGTAGCTTTTGATCGGCTTTCCTTGCCTTCGTTACTTCACCAATGATAGATGACTGGCGGTCTTGCCTTCGCACACCTTGATCGTTGGACTCATTCTCATGATCGTGAAGCCCATGTTTTTGAACCACGAACAGTCAAATCTTGGAAGATCGATAAAACCATTGTCCTCCGACCAGAAACGGCGACTAACTGAGTGAACCATGTCGACGTCACACATGCCGTCAGGATAAGCGCAGACGATCCACTGCCAGGAGCTATCAGGGCGTATTGGCCACGAGAAATCTTCAGGAACCAGCCGTCCGCGTTGCCCGCGATCGTCTCTGCCGCTGAGGCCATACACGAAAGCTCGGATGTGCCACATCGCTACAATTTTGTTTCGCCGTTCCCATTCCTTGGCGAGATGGCGAAAGGCTTGAAGTACCAATTCTCGCGGTAACCTTACCCGGAAACATGCCATGCCTTTTCGATACCACTCTTCGAAGTCCATGTTTGGGTAACCCGCCTCATCCACCGCTTTTAGATGAAAACTGGAAGCCGATAAGTCAGTCGTCATTGCAGAAAATCGAATTCCTATATAGCTACTATTTAGGCTCTTTAGTCCCATCAATCTTCAGTGCCGCTTTATCAAAGGTATACAGTGGGTACACTGACAGCGTTTTATTGATCCCGTATCTCTGGGATTTGTTCAGAATCAGTGCATCGGAAAAATCGGCTCGTTTGGTTTTCCCATTCACCTTTATGGGCTTGGCATTAACAAAATCATCTAGGGCGCACCAGACTGCATGGCCATCTTCCCACACGACATTCGGCTCTTCGGTTAGGCTGTGCACCACTTCCGCCAGCGCCTCTCTGGAGAGCGCATACCGCTTGCCTCGAAGCGTCCAGATAGTCTCAACTAAGACCACATCGGTGATTAGGATTTTCTCTGACCCCAGGAACAGGCTGCTTGCCTGTGCCGACTGCTTCGCCTCATCTTGCAGCAGATAGCGGAGTACCACATTTGTATCAACGGCAATCATCAGCTAACAGCACTCTCAAGAGATTCTTCATCGCTTACCTGGTCATTGACTGAAATCCCTTTAAGCAGACCACTGGCAGCTCCTTTGTGCTTAATAACTATGGAAATAACACCCTTTCGACTGACAAAGCTCTCATACTCATCGCCAGGCTGAATGCCTGCAATGGAGCACTGTTCAGCAGGAAGAGTCACCTGTCTTTTTTGGCTGACAACTGGCATACGAGACCTCTTTACTATGGAGTACAAGTAAAGCTTATCACCGATTTACAAAGGACGCAAAGTAAAGAGTGTGGGGCTAGCGGCCCGGCAAACTGCAAGCAGGGCGGTTTCCCATTGGTGGATCTATTTTTTCTGACGTAGATCTAATCTCGGGACCAGTGTAACTGGTCAAGAGAAAGTTACCAACTCTATTAGTAAGTTACCAACTTTATTGTGTTGTTACCGACTTTATTACGATCTCACAGTTCGTTACCCGCCGCCTCACGGTATTTGCGATTCTTTCGCGGGCTCTGGTTCAGTAGCCTACTTCGAATCTTCTGGCTCACTTCTTTGCGCCAGGCTTCTGAGAGTTGTTCAAGTGTGCGAGGCATAGTCGTATCCCGCCCGTTGTCAGTATGGCGCCTTCAACCGTTATCAGAACCAGGCTTGTTCATCATCGCCTGAAGCATGACATTCACCACCTCAATGCTTGAGGTCTTTTGATTTCTGGTAGAAAAGTTGATTCCGGCTAGCAATCCAGCAATCTGGGTTTTCGATGACTGAATTTCCTTTTCAAGCAGGTGATTTTCAGCGTGTGCCAACTCAAGCAATCTGCTTAGTCGAGCATTGCTCTCTATCAACCGTTCAATGATTTCGGATTTGCTCGTGCTATCAGCCATTCGATTTCCAATGTCAGTATTTCCTATGTTTATCCTGGCGACGGCCCCGGCTCATGAATTTCTTCATTGTCAAGCGCAAGAACAGAAGAGGCTGAATCTAAAGAAATTTCAGATAAGGCTTGCTTCATCGCCTCATGCGCCCGCTCAGGCAAGGACTGGTGTATGTAGTTGTTGATCAAGAATGAGCGCACCTCAGAGATGACCTTTCCGAGTCGGTTATCGCCGCGCCAGCGTTCAGGATAAATCGCATCGGGATGATCTGCCTTTAAACCAATTCCCCAGATTCTGTCGTAAGGGCTTGCCTCTACAATCATCCGGTCACCCGTCGCCAAAAGTTCCCTCAGCAGATCCGGGTTTTGCAGAAATTTCTCACGACATCCGATCCCAACAATTTTTTCGCACTCCTGGTCCCAGGTTTTCTCCACAAACCCACGAACCTCTCGACCAAGCGCTTTACATTTTCTGGGGTCCCGCGTGTTCAGGATTTCCTCAGCCACAGATCGGTCCCCAAAGAGCTGGGCTTTCCCGAACATCATGAACTGCTCGACATGGGAAAATGAATTCCCTTTGTAGCGGAACGGGGATGGGTGCCAGTTTGAAAAAGGATCTTTGTTACCCCAGAAGAACACAAAATCAGCCGTAGTTTTCATCGCAAACCTATTTGGTTAATGAAGGTTCCCAGCCGTCGGTTTCCTATGTCATTTCGCCCGAGCGTAGCCGTCGGCCTCAAGGCGTTTCATCAGTTGCTGTTCGGTGCCAGGCATGAACCAAGTGTCTTTGCTCCAAGTCACCGAACGGTTGCCGATTTGGCTTGAGCGGACACTGATTCCCGGAAGGCCACCGTCGAACTCGGAGTGTCCAGGCTGCATCACCCGAATGATCTCGATCGCGTCGGACGGGCCGCACTTTCGCCAGACCTGACCTTTGGCGAGCGGGCTCGGTGCGAATGGTTCAGTGAACTCCCAGCCGCCCGGCAAATTCTCAGGAAATTTCATGGCGTCCTCCCGTATTCCCATGCTGTTACTGATTAGGTACGACGCTGGCCTTGCTCAACCAAGCGCCAAACGTGGGTACCGGGGTCGGGGCCATACGTTCTTTGCCGCCCGGTACACGCCAGAAGACCTCTCCTAGCACGGTACGGTGATCAAACTGGCTGATCTCAAGCCCTGATACTCTAGTAACTTCCCGTCGCTTGCCGTCTCGTTCAAACGTCTTTCCAACAAGGGACTCTGCTTCTTCAATGCTTTTCAGCGCCATCATTGCCTCCGGCCCGAATTCCCATCAGAAATTTAGCTGTATGCGCCGCCGATCAGTCGCGTCAAAAGCGTCGATCCATGCAACGCCCAAAACAAGCTGGAACCACCAGTGAGGAGGCATGCTACGGACCAAAAGATCATCGCTTCCGGCAGCAAAGAATCAAATGACTCGCTCAGGAAGAACAATCCTCCGGATATGCCGGCCAGTCCTACTAACACCCCCAGCGCTCGCAATACCTTGTCGAACATATCCACGCTCCGGTTTCCCATCCTGTTATTACTGGTTCTTGAGCACTGCGAGGGCTTTCTCGTATTGCTCCCACTTACGATCTAAGACATCTTCGCGGCAGGTTTTGACCAACGCCTTAATAGGGTCGATTGTTGAAGCCATATTCGCGTCAATTTGGGTGATCTTGTCTACCCGATATTCAAACCCATTCACCAGCCCGCCGCCTTTCCAGCGGGGTAGAACAACAAACGCTTCGTTCTGACGTTCATCCACTCGTTCTTCGAGATGTATTTCTACTGTTCCACCTTCGAATTCAAATTCGTCTGCAATCATGCTCAACCTCGAATTCCAATTTCAGTGTGGGTTTGGGGTATTGGCTTCGCTACGCAATCGTTCAAGCTCCGCAACGGCGTCAGGATCATCACACGCAGCCATGCACATCAGGCAATCACCTCCGAGATTGCGATGCTCGGGCGCAGAGTCGAGGACAACCCTGCAAATAGCACACCGTGGTGCGTTGTACTCTGCCTGTGGTTCGCCGCTCATACGTTTTCCCATCAGTTAATTTGAGCGGCCAAGGTGTCTATCTCTTCCAGAATGGCGACTACCCGGCATCGCTCCCTCTCTAGCAAAAGTTTCAAATGACGTGCTGCGTCATCAACCTGGGATTGCAGGTTTGAAGGCTCAATGTCCGCTGTTACGCTAAACACAAACGCCCAGTTCGGATCGTGGCGCGATTTTCCGTCCACATCAGGGCCAGGCACCGGTAACGGTGGCTTAAATGACCAAACAATATTCCAGGCAGCCGGCTTGTATAGATCTTTTGCAAGCTCAAGCGTCCCTATCCTGACCTGTATGTGTTCGATGGTATTCTTGGCCTGCCCGCGAAGTTCACAGCTCCGCTTACTCTCGGCTTGAAACGCTTCAACAAGGTCATCGCTCAGTCGCCAGCCCTCTCCGCCTCTTGGGCCTGGCGCAGGGATTATCCACTTATGCTCCGAAAGCTTTAGCCACCCCAGAAAATCGTCCTTGGGCCAGAGCTCTTGTCCACCCGCATGGCGGTACTGTCCTTTGAATCGACGCCACAAGTCTTGACGGGTAAAACGTTCCGTGCCGAACCACCCCCAAAACTCTCGCATGACGATAGTGAGTCTTTTCCGCATCAGGCCTCACCAATTCCCATCCTAATTCTTCAGCCCAACCAGCTAGGGCGAGGTTCCGTTTCTTTAGCGTCGATCGGCCTATGGCCGGATCTCCATGCCAACCGATGAATGTCGAGGATAGATTGCGCCACTTTCGCGCTATCCACCGCATCGAGCCTTACGGTCGCTGTTACTGTGCTTGGCCCATCCATCTTCGATCCAAGGGGAACGAGCTTGAGGGTTATGTATGCGTCCCGGTAACCAGGAGCATCCCCATACGTTACGAACTTTGCCTCAAGATCTACTGGCTCGCCGTCTGCTGCCAAATCAACAAATCTCTGGTCAGCCTCTTGTTTCTTAACCTGGCGTCGGGTCTGCTCCACATCGTCCAACTGGGCAACAACACGCTTAGATGCCGTAGGTATCAGCGCAGACCAGTCCGGACCTACCCGGTCCAACGCCTCGGCGATTGTCATTCCGCGATCAGCCAGAGCGGCATGGTCATTGAGTATCAACGCCGCAACGAGCGCTTCCCCGGTAGAGAGTGTTCCATAACCGTTTCGAGCCGCAGCCAATGCGCTCGAAACCATGTGGGTTAAATGATCCATAACCGGATTCCCATTGGTGGATCTATTTTTTTCTGACGTAGATCTAATCTCGGGACCAGTGTAACTGGTCAAGAGAAATTGCAAGCAACACCGCCCCTAGTAATGCAAACACTCCGGTAACAACTTTTATAGTTAATCCGCCTTCAATAATCCCTTCGTAACCAAAAACAGTAAGGAGAGCGGCTAAAATGACCAAAATTGAGCCGGCCCACATAAATCTGGATGAATGGCCTCTGCTATTGTTGGTCTTCGCGTTATTAACAGGTCGTTCCATTTTAAGTGCTCCGTTTTCCCATGATAATCACCCAGTTTTTCGGGCGACGGATTTCTAAACTATCTTTCCAGACCGAAGCTTTCCCAGACACGATCGGCAACTTTTTTCAGATAGCCGGGCTCTTCCACCTGCCCGGCAACTGGCCACCAAACCTGAATAAAGCTTTCATGGACAGAAGTAGGGACTGCCAAAAAATCATCCCCAAAAATTCTAATAACGGTTCCACCTTCAGCCGAGATGTTGCGCATCACATCTTGTGGTTGGAAATAAGGAAAGAGATCGTTAATCCAATCTGGATACCCGGTTACCATTGGGTATTGGTCCTCAAAAACAAGGTCGAAAGCGCTCTCTTTCTGAAGTAGCCTTCTGAGATTACTACCCTCAGATTCTTGCATTGTTTTCAGCAGGTCTATCTGCTCTCTAACCAGCTCATCGGAAACTACCTTGTAAGGTTCACGTTTATGTCCGGCAGTTTTTGATAGCTCCTCTAATGCGGTGTTCATGTCGTTCTCTGCATCCGTGAACACCTCGATCAGAAAGGCTATGGCTACATGAAGCTGATGATAATTATTCGAGCTTCTGACAAGTTCATCGCTATATACTTCGAGGTGCTTTTTCTTAGTCATTTCTGATCCTATCTCCCCAGAACCGATTTCCCATCTATTTATGTCTGACCTTTGGCTTCTGAAAAGCGAACGGCAACCAACTCGCTGCAAACAAGAGAACACCAATGCCTGCCAGTAATTGACTGAAGGTGTATTTGGCACCGAAGAACATGACAGAAGTTGCACCAACTGCGAACAGAATCATCGGAATCAGAAAAGCCACGCGGGCGGAAAAGGTATTCAGCGGTCCATCAACCAATAGGCTCTCTACTTGGCGTTTCGTCAAAAAGTAGTCCTCATGCATCGATTCTCCCGGATTCCCATGTTCTGAAAATCTTGTTGATGCGTTAAAGCTCACGCATGGAGCGGGCGGTCGCAATCTTCTTTTGCTGGGCCTCATTCAAAAACATTGGGCTGACATCATTGGCAAATGGATGATCGAAAGTCTGTGCAAAGACCTTTAGCATTTTTGCTGAGAAACCACTGGAGTCATTAATCTGTCCAGAAAAGATCATAGGTAGTGATCCAAGGCCTCCGAAGCGGTTTTCTCCTTCGGCGTAGAAGTGCTTGAGTATCCCGTTCACCGCGCTCTCCAGAATGTCTTCTGTTCCGTCGTCGTCAATGATGATGACACCATTGAAATCATTAGGTGGTGCTGACCGCGTGTAGGTGGTCAGCCACGCATTCGTCCTCAGATCATGGGCTTGATAATTTCCCTCTTGCGCTCGTGCCACCAGGGTTTTGAGATAACTGAAAATCTGGCTCTCGGTCAGAGCTCCTTTGGTGGCGCTCTCTAGGGAGTCATCAAAGAGCTTGACCATCACACGGTCACGGATCTCGGGATAATCGCCAATCAACGTGTCTCGGACCCTGATGCCCAATCCTTTCCAGTCGGTCTGCTTGAGATTGTGGAAGGGCAGCGACCCCGTTTGAGCCACCTTTTCGCCGAAGCGGCGGTCATCGGTCAGTATCGATAATGAAAAAAACAGCGTGTATGTAGTGCCTTGTTTGTTCATGTTTGTCGAATTCTCATTAATTGATTGATGACCCATGGCTACGTATGGCTATCTCTCCAAGACATGCAGCAGCCTCCGAGAAAACGTTAAAGAAGATATAGGTCCCGTGTACTTGCGTTACGTGATGACCACTTTCAATGATCAGCTCACTTAGAGCTTGAACAGATGGGTTATCGCTGTGATTTTTCATGATCGATTGGATAGCTTTCTCAACCATGCTCTCGTTTTTAGCCAGCCAACAATCGAACACATGGAGGTAGGCGGGGGAGCCCTCGCCGGTGCGGTTCGTCAGCTTAGTTGTGAATTCGTCCCAGGTTATGGACCTCAACTCATCTCCCCACTCAACTGGCTCAAATACTGGGCGGAGGTATTTGCCTTCGGACTCGAACCTTTGTTCAAGGTAGGGCTCAGAGATTATTTCGCTGATCCAGTCCGAGATTTCAGCCAGAAGGGTGCTTCTGTTTGAAACAAAATAGTCCTTGATCAGTTCCGCAATTTGTTTAGCGTCGTCCTCGGATATTTTCGGTGCAAGCTTTGTGGATACACGGCCCTGGCCATCGATTGTGATACTCGCGATCAAATCTGCCTCGTTGCTCTCCTCAATCGTATTGTTGGGCCTAGTTATAAGCCCATAGAGTCTCCGTAATACGTTGACCAGATCACGCACAGGAATGCCACCGCATCGGCTATCCGCATAATCAGAACCTGAATCATTGAGTAGGTTATGGGGTACGCTGTCTAGGAATTTCCACAAATATGGCCCGGCAAGCTCTAAAGAGTCTCCATTCTCAAAGAAGACCGCTGCCGTCTCGGCTCTTTGATGCGCTACGTCGATAATGTCGCCTGCGCACGGTTTAGCCATTTGGATTTCGATATGCTGAAGACCAGGCAGTATTTTTTCCATGTCGCAACTATAACTATAAAAACTATCCCAATCGAGTGAGTGAGTGCGTAAATGCTCATTTTCTATATTAGTACCTGTACTAAACATGAATACTAAAACTCTCGTTGGGACTACCTACCAAGATTGAGGACAAAGCCCGCTCGCCGCAAGAGGCGATAAAAAAGGATCTTATGCTCACCCAGTGGTCGCAAATCGAACATTACGACGGGATATTTGACAAGATTTCCTGCACAGAGCTCTATCATTTCGCATATTCGTGTTTTGAGTAGACATAAATCCTAGGGTAGGCTCAACTGAAATCACCATGCTCAATTTTTTGAAGCACCGACGCTATCCGGCAACAACCGTCAGGGGTACCCAGCAGGTCGCAAGGTCTTTCATCTTCAAGCCCTGGAATCGGGCGCTGGATCCACTCCAGTGCTTGTTCCCGAGATTCCAAGATTCGTATCGACTGATGAACAACGTCGACTGAGTGCCGCGTGATGACCAGTTCCAATCCAATCGGCACCATCCGTTCCCACTCTCGAAGCGTGTCTGGAATCGGGGCGTCTGGGTCACACTGGGACACGAGATCACCCAAGTTGTAGGATTTTCTTTCCGTCATCCAGATCCCTCCGACTTGGCATCAAAAGTCCATTCTCCACCGAACAATCCACAAAAGGAAGGCGTCTTACGTTGCTCATATCGCGGCCTGTGGGCACTAGCGAGAGAATAGTAAGCTAAGAGTCTCCACATCAACATAAATTGGCTGCGCTTGGGTCGCAAAGCGAACATTCAGATGGTCCGATAACGCCAGCGGTATCCGGCACCGCAGCACAGGGAACCATAGCCCGAAAGCGATATGGTGTCCGGTTGACCGCCCGGTTAGGAACCGTTTACCCGTTGTTTTGCTTTTGGTACTCATTATCGAACGCCAACTCCCAATACTTTGTACCAGCTTGACCCAAAGCACCAGGAACCAGAGTACCGAACAAGCAGGCTTTCCCTTAGGCTAAACGGGATAGCCACGCAACCTTTGGACTGAATAACCGGCCGAAGGCGATAACCGACAAGGGGTGTGTTACTGCCGATGCCAAACCCCTGAACCGCCCTAACGGCCATCGGAGAGAAATTCCTGGTCAAACCACAGAGCAGACCGATAGCGTCTGGCCCCAAGGCCAACCTGATGATGGCCTTAGATCTGCTTTTGAATCCCTCTAAGAACGGGGGATTACTATTACTCGCCTTTAGCACCAGATTGAAGATCGCCTAGACAACTATTGATCTCAGTAATTGATAAGAAATGTCCTTTGGCATACACACTTCCAGCTCTTCTTACTAGGTTGATTAAAGACGGCATTTCGTGAATTGTGTCGAACAACTCAAGGAAAAATCGTGCAAGACGCTCTTCACGGGAAAGTTTTTCATCATTTAGTTGGATAGTAGACGCGATAAGACAGCATGTATAAAAAACGGACAGGGTACCACTACCGTGCCGGAGTTTTAGCCGGCCTTCAGAATCGATGACCTCCCCGGCGCGCATCGCACCTATTAAGTTTGCGATACAAATTTTCTTGATTATTGAAAGCGCGTTTGGAATGCAACTAAGTTCGTCCTGATACCTTATTAAGGCATCTTTCAAAATCTCGTCATGAGCGACTTCTTGACTCGTGGATTCAACCAATAACCGCAGCACCGCTCATTTATAGTGCCCCGGAATATTCACCCCAGAACACCTCTGCCGGTGTCCGGTAACCCAGCCGTTTCCTGGGTCGGTTATTCAGCTGCTCAACCACTCGATTGATTTGAGTTTGGGACAGCTTGGCGAAGTTCGTCCCTTTCGGGTAGTACTGGCGTAGCAAACCATTCGTGTTCTCATTGGTGCCTCGCTGACCCGAGCAATACGGATCACAAAAATAGGCGTCCAAGTTCAGCGCTTTGGCCATGTGTTCATGCTCTGAAAACTCACTGCCGTTATCCAAGGTCAAAGTTTGAGCCGCGCCCCGAATCGGCTGCAGAAGACGAATCACGGTTCGCGCTGTCTGTTTGGCCGTGATCTCGGGTAGACGACCTGCAAGCAAGTAGCCACTCCGACGCTCAACCAGAGTTACTACACCAGATTGCTTGTGGCCCTGAAGAACTGTGTCGCCTTCCCAGTGCCCCAGCGCGCCGCGGCTTTCAACTTCTTCCGGGCGATGTTCAATGCCCGTGCGATTGGGTATTTTGCCTAAGCCTGCATCCTTGGCATTGCGCCTACGACCGCGGCTGTTTCTGTGCCGGCAATAGCGCCAGAGATTGCCGCCGCTGAGCCGGTCACGATGGATCAGATCATAGATCCACTGGTGACTGACACGAACCGGCGTCTTCATGCGATTCATGAAGCCGGCGATCTGTTCAGGGCTCCAGTGTTGCTTTAATCGTGTGCTGACCCACTCTGTCAGCCACTGCAATCTTTTGTGCCATTTAAAGGCTCGGCTGCGCCTGGCGTTCGACTGTTGCTGCGCGTGCTCGGGGTCATAGCCCGAGGTGCTGTTTCGCCTTAACTCACGGCTAACGGTGCTGCTGTGGCAACCGATTATTCCGGCGATCTGTCGTTGGCTTTTGCCGGCCACACGCAAGGCCGAAATCTGATATCGTTGTGTCTGGGTCAGTTGTCGGTACTTCATCACTGCTTCACTTTGGTCGGTAAAGTCCGTGAGGGTACCGGCAACGGCCCTCCCATCTCTACCTGGTTACACCAAAGTGCTGCAGTTATTATCTGAATTCACGCTGAAAGCAAGTTGGATTAAGTGCTCAATAGTTATCGAACAGGGAAAGTCATGGAACAAATGAAGTTGAATTGCAGTGGCCATAGCTTCAATTTCGCGATTTGCACCAAGCTGCACCGAAAAACGAGAGACATTGACTGAACGCCCGCCTTTCCCACCCAGCAATCTTGCAAAAAAAGGATCGATCGACATCCAATCTAAATCGTTTGAAAACGCGAGAATAATACTCGATTCAACGGACTCATCGATTAAATCTCGACACTCATTAATTTCCTCTGGAAGGTCAACTGAATTAGGCGATTGGATTTCGGATGATTCGATAATAAATTTCATCCACTCCTGAAGATCAACGGTACCGTTATAGATTTCTGTACTACCTGACCGGATCAATTCCCCGTCGTCGGTCAAATCAATCGTCAAGTAATCGTCGCGATTAACATCATCAATCCAATTCTCTATGATAGCCTTAGTTTCTCGTGTAATAATCGTCGATATTCCGCTTGACCTAAACGTCTCAGAGAGTCCAGAATAAAAAATATAAGTTATTGACCATATATCTAGAATTATTTCTGTAGGATTTTCAGAACCAAAACTTGGGATGCCCGAGTTTTTGTATTTACGATCGAAAAGTATTGCGATCATACCCTTAATAGGATTAGAGAGGTCGAACCGCTTACCTCTCATGTATATTGGAATGTCTGAATTTTCTAAGATAGGATCAGCATCTTTCTTAAGAAACTGCATCTTCTTCTTTATACTGCTTATAAACTCCTCAGGGTCCGCTGGCATCGTGAAACTTTGAAATGAATCGGTACCATCATTGATTGAACTCCTAATCTTCGTAGAAATACGAAAAACACCAACATATGGAGGAAGGAATTCGTTTACCTCATACTCACTCATACCAATATTAAATTTGCTGCCTTTGCTTGAGTTGAGCAGGGCATCACCTAAAGGAGTACGAGAGTCTATGAACGCTGAGTGTTTGTATTCTGGATTTTTAACTATGAGTTTCAGCTGTTGTTCACCATCGACTGTATAACTGACGGCCAACACGCAATCGTCAACAGTATCACGAAGATCAAGATTCTGCCCCTTCATTTCTATTACAGAAAGATGGAAGTCAGTGATAAGCCTTGCCGACCCTTCTGGGTCTTCAAGAAACCATTTGATCAACTTGGTTTCCATCAGTTCAACGTGCCCTTGGGCAAGGAATTCAGATAAAAGCCTAGCCGCATTTTCTGAAGGCTTGTCCAAAATATCGGTAGATATTAAATCAAGTATACCGGCAATCTGTGAATCATCAGCACCTTGTCGTCTATTTAAATAAATCAAATTAAACCATGATTCGATCGACGTTGGTTTAAAGTGTAAGGCATTTTTTATAGCACCCACTGCATCTGGTAAATGGTTAAGAGTCTCCTGCTTTTTCGCCTCAATTCTCCATACATTATAATTCCAATATTTTTTTGGAATTCGATCCAGTGTCACACTTAAAGTATCCAGTTGAGTACTGTGTAAGAGCGCGTGCAAATACAATTCGACGAGTGGTGAGAGCCAGAGGTTACCCGTTGGTATAAAATGACTCAGTATCTTGCATGCAGGCGTACTTAAGTTCGCTTTCAGGAGATGGTGACAAAGTGCGTGAATTCTGAAAGGATTAATATCTTTTAGGGAATCTTTGTGATCGTCCAAGAATCGATCACTTTTCTCTCGTAACTGCAATCTCTCTTTTGGGTTGCTTTCCAGCACAAATGCATGCAACTCAAGCTCGACAAAGTCTTTAAGTAAAGCGCTATCTTCAGTAACGCCCCCGCCACTGTTAATCCACTCCTTTATTTTCTCCTTATCGCCAACATTAAGAAGAATCGCAGATTCATCAATGCTAATATAATTGCTTTTCAGTATCTCTGAAACTTTGTTTCTTCGAAAAATCTCATCTCTTTCGCACTTCCCAATCAAAAATGGTAGGCCATCTGAGTAATCAAAGTTTCCCGAGTTAAAGCCACGAATTGCCTTAGCTATATTTGGAGTTGTTTTCTCAATGGTGGCAATGAAATCAGTACAAATATCTAATAAATCAGAAATTTCACCGGCAGAAAATTCTAGGAGGTTGGCCGACCAAATAAATAGGCGATGCTCCTTCCCTTCAGTAAAATTTATTAAATCAATGATCTCATTGCAAATCCCAAGAAGGATTTGGTAGTTGTCATGATTTAATGTCCAAAAATTTTGAACGCCCTCAGTTTTAAAAAAGGATTGTATTCTACATGCAATATTAATCGTTTTACTATTGACACTATCATATTGATCTACCAGGTGGTCAGATAACTCCTCAGCAACTTCTGGCTCACCAACTCGTAGCAACCCCCTAATGAGCCCGCAAAGCACAGGCTCAGAAAATTCAAACCGCGTCCTCTCTGCTTCTTCACTGAGGCGGTCGATGTCTGCGACATATTCAAGATAGGCTTCCTTGCTTAGAAATTCTTCTTCAAGGGGGATTCTGATACCTGAAAAGTCCGGGGAATCCCTTGTAGCAATCGCTCTGATCAAAGTAGCGTTCGCTAAATCCTTTGCGAACGTACTCTTACACCCCGTCCTTAGCTCATTTAGTTTCTTGAAAGATGCCTTGGTATCTTTACCTACGGCAAAGTCCGTCAGGATCTTTATTAACTCCAGCAATTTCCTGGCCTCGCCCTCTAAACGCGACGAACCCTCTAGAGCTTCTACTGCCGCTTCGGCAGAATCGGTGATCCGATGCCGGATAAAAACTAAGATCTGTACCACTGAGCCTTCGATATCATCTACCGAAATACCGGGGGAATATATTTTATCCCCAGCTACATTGTCCCCTTGCCCTTTATGCTCTTGAGTTACTTGTGCTTGGCAACCGGAAGAAGTATGGGGTTCACGCTCAATCATCCTTCACCACTTTATCTCGACCCACGTTGTCACCAGTTCCATTGTGTATTTGGTTAATATTTGTTTGATTTGAAGGCTGTATTTCTTTCATTAATTGGGTCAAACGATCTGAATTCTGAATTTTCCTCTTGATAGCAGCTTCACTCATGTCCTGATTTATACCTATTCCATTGATCTCATTGGCAATTTCGTCAGCCGAGTCATCATCGAGAACCCACTCTTTGAGGCGGCTTTTAAGTGCTTGCCCTGTGACCTTCGCCTGGTATTTAAGAACATCATAGATTACGCCGGATAACACTGCTGCTGACATTAAATCCAACATTTTACTTTGTACTCCAGTTCGTGGTGTCTTGATTTATATGGCACGGGTTTCGTTCATATTGACAGGTTATTGGGCGGACAGATTTTAGCATCGGTATTGGATCGACCCTTTCCCGCAGACTGGTTCGATGTCTTTAGCAGAATCTCGTACCCAAAAGATGGTGTGAGAAGAATTCTAGTCTACATAACCGGTCTTTCTAGCCCAAGTTTTGACAGGCAGCTCAAATCCGGTCGGACGGGAGATAACTTTGGACTTACCGCAACAACCTGGATACGCACCATCAGTTAACCCTCTCGAACTCTGGCTGATTCTGCACCCCTTTTCGTGGCCACGTTGAGAAGGAGCTTTTCAGGATATCTTTCTAAAGGCAAATGTTCGCTTTTGTTTAACGACTGGAGAAGCCTGATCGAAACCCGAGGGTGATCATCGACCGGGGCTGGCAGCGTCTGCGGCATCCACAGTGACCAAGGAAACAAGTTACGCAGCTAGATCTCAATACTCTCAGCTATCTCCAGAGCATCCTCGACCTCGACACCAAGGTACCGCACGGTGCTCGACATATTTGTGCGTCCCAACAGCAACTGGACGGCTCGAAGATTCTTGGTCTTCTTGTAGATCAATGTCGCTTTGCTACGTCTCATTGAATGGGTTGCGTAGACTGAAGGATCAAGTCCAATGCTGGTAATCCACTTTTTGACAAGACGGGCGTATTGATGAGTGGTGATATGGTCATACTTTCGCATCCGGCTCGGCCACAAATAATCCATACCCGACAGTCCGCGCAACTCGATCCATGCTTCGACCGATTCGCGAGTCTTTTTGGTTATCTCAAACTGAACAGGCTGACTAGTCTTCTGCTGGATGACTTGCGCCCGATCCAGAACCTCACCGTTTCTGGAAATATCTCGAACCAAAAGCTTTACCAGATCGCAGGATCGAAGTTTGCAGTCAATAGCCATGTTAAACATCGCCAGCTCGCGGATGTTCTTCGCTATCTCTAGACGAATACGGACAGCCCATATTTGTTCGAGTTTGAGCGGTAGCTTCTGGCCGACGAGCTTCCCTTTGTTCCAGGGAGCTTTGCTGGTAGGAACCGTCATGACGTGGCCCTCTTCGGAGGGTAAGGGCCTTTAAGTATGGTTCAGAAAATTGTTCCCTGCTGGCCAGCCTGGTCGCAAAGCGGACATTTAGAATGGGCGGACAACGACCGGCACAGCCAAGCTAATGCCCCACAACTAAAAGCCGGATACACCTGACAAACTGTAATGCCCAGGCGCTTACTCGCTGAAAAGAGCGGCGCGTTTTATCCCCTCATGAGAAATTCGGGCTAGTCCACGAATTACCTCAGAGGACAAAATGTTTAATTTTCCGATAGAGAGTGGCTCGTGTTATTCCTAATTCTCGAGCCGCGGCACTGACGTTGTGATTGTGTTTCTCGAGCACACATCGCACCGCTTGGCGCTCCGCAGCGGCGAGTGTGCCGCCCTCGCCTACGTCCACATCCGCAGTATCATTTTTGGCCTTGATGTCCTCGGGCAAGTGCTCAACATCGATAATTCCCTGAGTAGAAAGCGCCTGGCCAAGATTCAGTGCCTGCTGGAGCTCTCTAATATTGCCTCTCCACGAATGGTGCCTTAAGAGATTGCGAGCCTCAGCTGTCAGAATTGGCG
This sequence comes from Marinobacter sp. H13, assembly GCF_059072335.1. Taxonomy (NCBI): domain Bacteria; kingdom Pseudomonadati; phylum Pseudomonadota; class Gammaproteobacteria; order Pseudomonadales; family Marinobacteraceae; genus Marinobacter; species Marinobacter sp. H13. The sequence goes on from NZ_JCACRU010000009.1 coordinate 363,498, forward strand.
GGGAATCTTCCTGTGACATTGATGCCAGCAAGTGATCAATTAAAGCATCGAGGTCTTCACGCTCCCGCAGAGCAGGGAGCTGCACCCTGAGGCCATTGATTCGGTAGTAAAGATCGCTCCGAAAGTCCCCACTCTCCATAAGCTCATCAAGGTTCCGATGTGTCGCACAGACCAGAGAAAACGAGACGGGCCGAGACTTCTCTTCTCCAAGCTTGGTGACAATGCGTTCTTGCAAAACACGTAACAACCGTGCTTGAAATTCTACCGGCATATCGCCTATTTCATCCAGGAAGAGCGTACCGCCGTTCGCTTCCTCAAATTTCCCCTTGGCACCCCCACGTCGGGCACCAGTAAAAGCGCCGTCTGCATAGCCAAACAACTCTGATTCTATCAGGCCGGCAGGAATAGCCGAGCAGTTCACGGCAACAAACGCGCCTTTTGAAGAAGGCCCATTGGCATGTAGCGAGCGCGCTAAAACCTCTTTGCCTGTTCCGGTTTCCCCAGTCACCAGAACCGGAACTCCAAACTGAAAGGCCCGATGCGCCTTGTCGAAAAGTGGTTTTGTAGGCTCGCCCACGTAAAAAGACTGAACGATGTCCGGCCGTCTTTGCTGTGGCATCGAGTTGACGCTCAAAGGCCCTTTGCGAAGACTTTCAACTTTAAGAAAAAGCCTTGCCCCATTGTGACATTCAACCTCAAGAGGGCTTTGTTGTGATCCCTCAATCTCGGCAGCGCGGCATGAGAATAAGTCTTTGAAACAGACATGACTCTGCATCTTCTCGAGAGAATCGATATCCAGCATCTGCCTGGCCGAGGGGTTTGCACCTAAAACTTCACCATCCTCGCCGAAATGTATCAAACCACGCATAGGTGACTGCGTAAGCTCCGGGCGATAGTGAAGCGCGAGGACTAAGGCGCCACGCAAATCGTCGACCATTCGATTCTCAACAGACCGAGTTGCGAGCGCAACTGCCTCAAGAATCCCGACCGGTCGGCCATCATAAGGTTTCGAAGCATTCAAAGCCCCGACCAGCGTCCCTGCAGGGTCAAAAATGGGCACTGCCACGCAGGATAGATCGCGGAGAGAATGCAAGAAATGCTCACTTCCACACACAAGCGACGGCCTGCCTTCTATCAAAGCGCAACCGGGGGCATTGGTTCCAGCTATATCCTCTGAAAGGTCCATACCAGGATTCAAAGCGGCTCCCAGCAATTCGTAGCAGGGACTGTCATTGCCGAAATATTTAATGCTGTGGCCTTCTCTTTCCACACACGCCAAAACCCAACCTGCAGAACTGATTGCACGAAACAACCGATGCATTTCAGGCTCCGCAAATGTCATGAGACGCTGATGTTGATTGCGGATATGAGAAATCTGGTCGAATTGCGCGGCCTCAAGTAAGAGCTGATCAGAGGGGGACACGCCATGTTTTCTGCATCTTAGCCAAGAGCGCAAAACCTCATCCCGCACCCACTGGGATGGTACAACACGCCCTTCGTCAAACAACTCACGGGCTTGCTGGACCTGAGTGTTCAGATCAACGATCTTTTTATGCATAAGGACACCCACCACTCTGTATTTTTTTTATTCAACCATCCAATTTTAGTGTATTGAAACGATCCACTTTTTTCCAAAAACTAAAACATAGATGCTATAAAGCCGCATAAGTAATTGTTTCATAATAATTTCCTAAGGGTCAATCGATCTGGCATATTGATTGCTTAACTTCGAGTGCAATACCAACAAAACTAATAAGAGGCTGCATCATGTCATCTGTATCAAACTATAAGCACAAAAGTTTACTCCGTTCCAGAATTGGGAATTTCTGCGTCGCTTCTGCTGGCCTGGCCACTATGTTGCTGGCTTCTGGTAATGCAGTAGCTATTGAGGTTGATGCCGGGGATTACACAGCATTGCCCGCCGGCACCAATCTTGGAATGGTCTACTATCAATACGCCACTGCCGATTCCCTCTACTCGGATGGAGACAAGGCCCCCATTAACGCTGGATTGGACTCACAGGTAGGAATCCTGCGTGGGGTGCATTTCACTGAAATTGGCGGTTACACAGTAGACCCTCAATTTCTCCTCCCATTTGGCAAGGTGGAAGGAAAAGACGATACCTCTTCCCTTGGTGACACCAGTGGCATCGGCGACCTGATACTTGCGGCGACAGTTTGGCTTGTAAACGAGCCCGAAAGTAACACCTATTTCGGCATTACTCCGTTCCTGTATGTTCCGGTAGGGAGTTACGATCGAAATGACACATTAAATCTTGGCGAAAACCGGTGGAAATATGCATTGCAGGCGGGTTACATCACCGGTCTTACCTCTAAAATCTCGTTAGACCTGATTGGTGATGTCACTTTTTTCGGCAAGAATGACGAACTTGGTGCCTCCAAAGCCACTCTGGAACAGGATCCCTTGTACCAGTTCCAAGGCTTCCTACGTTATAACGTAACACCTCAATGGGATCTTCGCACCGGCATTTCTCATACCCTCGGCGGTGAGACACAAGTAAACGATATAAACCAGGACAATGACCTTGCAACTACCAAGATGACTATCGGTACGGCATGGTTTGCGAATCCGGGACTGCAACTAATCGCAAATTATGGAAGAGATTTGTCCGTAGAAAATGGATTTAAAGAACAGCACCGACTCAACTTTCGTATTCTAAAAGCGTTTTAAAATCCCATAAAACAGTAATAACAACGAAAGGATATAAAAATGAAACTGACTAATAATCACTACAGAAAACGTCTATCAAAAAAACTAACAAGTAGTGCATTAGTTCCATTTTTCGTAATCGGAGCCAGCACTGTTATTGCGGCTGATCAGGTAAATCAAAGCTATATCATTGAAAATGCCAAAACCGGCAAGGACTGGCCCACCCATGGTTTTGATTATGCGGAGACGCGCTTTAGCCCTCTTTCCCAAATTTCGGCGGACAATGTCGAAAACCTCGGGCTTGCATGGTCCTACAACCTTGGGTCTGAGCGAGGTGTCGAGGCCACTCCACTTGTTGTGGATGGCGTGATGTATGTCTCTGCCTCCTGGAGCATTGTACATGCACTTGATGCAAAGACCGGCAAAAAACTCTGGACCTACGACCCTGAAGTACCTGGGGAGGCGGGCTCCAGGGGTTGCTGTGATGTTGTAAACCGTGGCGTGGCAGTGCACTACGGAAATGTCTATGTTGCATCCTACGATGGTCGACTGATCGCCATTGATGCAAAAACCGGCGAAAAAGTTTGGGAAACGAATACTCTGCCCGACAACGGCATGAGCTACACGATTACCGGCGCACCTCGGATTGTTAATGGCAACGTGATCATAGGCAATGGTGGGGCCGAATTTGGAGTCAGGGGCTACATCACAGCTTACGACGCCAAAACCGGGGCACAGAAATGGCGTTGGTATACTGTGCCGGGAAATCCGGACGAACCGTTTGAAAACGAGGCCATGGCTCGCGCCGCAAAAACCTGGGACCCGAGTGGAAAATACTGGGAGGCCGGTGGCGGTGGCACTGTATGGGACTCTATCGTTTTTGATCCGGACCTGAATCTCTTATATATCGGCACGGGTAACGGATCTCCATGGTCACACAAGAAGCGTAGTCCGGAAGGTGGGGATAACCTCTATCTCTCCTCGATTGTTGCTCTCAATGCCGACACTGGTGAGTACGTATGGCATTACCAAGCAACGCCCGGGGACAACTGGGACTATACTTCAACGCAGGACATGATTCTCAGCGAGCTCACGATTGATGGAGAGCGTCGCAAAGTTATCATGCAAGCTCCCAAAAACGGCTTCTTTTTTGTTCTCGACCGGACAAACGGTGAATTCATATCGGCCGACAATTATGTCGATGTTAATTGGGCCACGGGATACGACAGCAATGGTCGTCCAATAGAAGTTCCTGAAGCACGATCCATGGACGAACCCTTCGATATCGTCCCTGGGCCTTTTGGTGGCCATAATTGGCACTCAATGTCTTTTAATCACCAAACCGGCCTGGCCTACTTCCCGTCTCAGCACATCCCTATCACAATGGTCGAGGACCCCTCCTGGGAAAGCATAGAAAGCAATGAGCCGGGACAACCCATGAGTGGCATAGGTTGGAACACCGCTTTCCAACTCAACGTAGCGCCACCATCAAGCAAGCCATTCGGGCGACTTACAGCCTGGGATCCCGTTACGCAGCAGGAAGCCTGGCGTTACGAGCACGTCTCTCCCTGGAACGGCGGAACCCTGACAACGGCCGGCGATCTGGTATTTCAGGGAACCGCAGACGCTCGCTTTATGGCGTTCAACGCGCAAACGGGTGACCACCTATGGGAATCCCCAATGGGTACCGGCGTCATTGCAGCGCCCATAACCTATGAAGTAGACGGCACTCAGTATGTCTCTATTGCAGCAGGCTGGGGCGGTGTTTTTGGACAATCCCAGAGAGCCTCCGACCTCAAGACCGCCGGTACTGTTTATACGTTTGTCCTGAACGGTGATGCCGAGATGCCTGAGTTCACCAAGTATCAGCTGAACTCACTGGTTTCCGGCGTTGACTATAATCCCGACTTTATTGGAGAAGGCACGGCTCTCTACGTCAGTAATTGCGTGTTCTGTCATGGTGTTCCTGGTGTAGACAAGGGCGGTAATATTCCAAACCTGGGCTACTCAAAGAAATCAGTTATTGAAAACCTGGACGCCTTCCTGTTTCACGGTCCATTCGTTTCCCGTGGCATGCCTGATTTTACCGAAACGCTGAATGAGATAGATGTCGAGAAAATAAAAGCGTTTATTCAGGGTACTGCAGATGCTATCCGTCCGAAAAGTCAGTGATTTGAGGGAAACCAATGAATACGTTCACAAAACATCCACATGATTTAGAGAATAAAACCCGGGCGTTCCTGGCTCGTCAAAATCACCGTATGCTGATAGGCGGACAATGGGTTGATGCTCTGGAAAACAAACGTATAGAGGTAGAAAACCCAGCTGAAGAAACGGTTATAGGAAGCATACCCCTTGCACATCCTGATGACGTTAACAAGGCCGTTAGCTGTGCAAAAAGTGCGTTCAATGGTGATGACTGGGGCCGAATGAGACCCTCCGCCCGTCAGAACATGCTTCTCAAACTTGCAGATCTGATTGAGCGAGATGCCAGAATCATTGCTGAGCTGGAAGCTATCGACAACGGCAAGTCTGCTGCTATTGCCGAAGCTGTTGACATAAGCCTGGGTCTGGAATTCTTTCGCTACATGGCCGGGTGGGCAACAAAAATTGAGGGCTCGACTCTTGATGTGTCCATGCCCTTTGCCCCGGCTGACTCTGACTTTTCTGCATATACCCGACGCGAACCCGTCGGTGTTGTTGCCGCAATCATACCGTGGAACTTTCCTTTTCTGATGGCCTGCTGGAAGCTGGCTCCGGCACTTGCAGCGGGTTGCACGGTTGTGTTGAAGCCTGCGGAACAAACTTCCCTTTCTGCCCTCTATCTGGGCGAGCTGATCGGAGAGGCAAATTTTCCTGACGGGGTTGTCAATATCATTACTGGCGAGGGCCAGAGCACTGGGTCGGCACTGATAACTCATCCTGACATCAACAAGATTAGTTTTACGGGATCCACTGAGGTGGGTCAGATCATAGGCCGTGCTGCGATGGATAATATGGCGCGAGTTACCTTAGAGCTGGGGGGCAAGTCTCCAATGATTGTCCTGGCTGACTGTGATCCGGAGAAGGCTGCGCAAGGGGCAGCGGCAGCAATCTTTTTCAACCATGGACAAACCTGCAGTGCCGGCTCGCGACTTTACGTTCACCGAAGCATTTCTGACAAGGTCCTGGATCGGCTCGCCGAGTTAGCAGAGGCAATCCCCCTGGGGCCTGGCCTGGATCCAGCTGCGCAAATGGGACCACTCGTGTCCAGGGTTCAGCTAGACCGGGTCTGTCGCTACATTGAGACGGGCCGCCAGGAAGGTGCCCGCCTGGTTACCGGTGGCGAACGTGCTGACCGCAAAGGTTATTACGTCAAGCCCACCATATTTGCGACCGAAGACGACTCTATGGTCATAGCCAAAGACGAGATCTTTGGTCCCGTTCTGGTGGTCATCCCGTTTGATGATATCGAGGATGTCGTAGACCGGGCCAATGATAGTCGCTATGGCCTGGCAGCGAGTATCTGGTCAAACAATCTTTCTCAAGTGCAACGCTTAATCCCGAAATTAAAGGCAGGCACTGTGTGGGTAAACGGGCACAACATGCTTGATGCAAACATCCCATTCGGGGGCTATAAACTCTCCGGGGTTGGACGTGATATGGGTAAACAGTCACTCGATTCATATCTTGAAACAAAGTCGGTTGTCATTGCCCTCTAGGACGAATGCTAAACCCCAGCTCTGAGAAGCAGGGGTTTAGCCTAGATAGGTCAACCATTCAATTTCCGAGAGTCGAATAACACCTTCCTCACAGGTGAGCCACAAAGCTTCACCGATATGGGGATGAAGAGAATGACGCAGGTCTGCTTTAAGGCTCCTTGCGCGATGCCGCTCGAAATAGTCAATCCATGCGGCGAGGAGTGCGGGCGGAGCACCGGTCAATGTATGTACAGTTTGGCGAGGAATAACAAATGCTAAAAGAAGCCAATAACTTCAGAAGCTTGGCAAAGAGCCAAGCTACGCTGCACTCGCTTCCAGTTCCTGACATTGGGCAGGACGAAGTTGAAATGGCGCGATTGCCCAAGGTCATGATTGCTGATCATCAGCCGCTTTTTCGCGACGCCATACGCGACATTATTTTAGTAAATCATCTTTGTGAACATGTCTTCGAGGTATCCAGCTTGAAAGATGCCATGGAAATCGTGAGTGAGCATGGCAGCCTTGGTCTCATCTTCTTCGATCTCGACATGCCGGAAATGCAGGGGCTTGGCGGTCTCGCTAGCTTAAATGAGATCGCACCTTCGCTACCCATCATAGTTATGTCGGTTAGAGTAAATAGGTATATCACTTCTCAGGCGATTGGCCGGGGGGCCATGGGAGTCGTAGCGAAAAATGCATCAAAAAATGAAATTGTCGACGCTATTCGACAGGTTTTGGATGGCAAGATTTGCATTTGTGCAGGCTCTGACGAATTCGAAAGTGGTAATGGTCTTGCTGCTGGCCGGGCCGGATCAGAAGCAGAGATAGATCGCAGCCAGTTTCAATCTTTAACAAAGCGCCAGTTGATAGTTTTAGAGAGAATAACACTTGGAGAGTCCAACAAACAGATTGCGTACAACTTACACCTGGCCGAAACGACCGTGAAGGCTCATGTTTCGGCTGTTTTACGTAAGCTAAATGTTCAGAACCGCGCGCAGGCGATCCTTGCAGCGAGTTGTCTCGACCTAGTTTCCCGAATGCGCAAATAGCCGGGTGTTTCGCTTCAGGGCAAACCTAAAACGGGGCCGGAGTCGAAAACTGACTGAAAAATCAAATCAGCCGGTGGGTGCTGAGAGAGTTCCAACTGACAGTTTTCGGAACGAATGTCAGGAACATTCGGAGCTTATGTAAACATCCCTGTTTTAGTTGCACCGCGGATTAGGGTTCTCCGCACGGTTGTGTTTTGCCAAACATTCCAATGTCGGAGGGTCTTTCGGTGACTCGTGGGGGGGAAGGCAACCAGGTCACGCGGCCGAAGAAAAGGTCCGCTTTATTGTTCAATTCGGTCGTTTCTGAATGTCCGCTTTTGTTTAGAAACAAACGTTTTGGATCGCTTCAAGTGCTTTCATGAACACAATTTGATGAACAGGAACAGGGCTCTGCCTTCTCGCCGCAAGCGGCGATTCACCAGAGGTATTTAAGGACCAGGGATGATCCGCTAAGCTGGAAATGCGGCACAGCCTGAGGCCCCATTGGCCGCGACCGGCGATGAGGGGGTAGTGCTCTGTCAGACAACCCCCGAATCCCTTTTCCTCTCTGTCAGTAGTTCTCTCAAAAAACTCGCTCGCCGATTCGCATGGCTTTCCGCTTTTGTTATTACCTCGAAATCGCTAACTTGCCCAACAATATGGATTTCTGCCTCGGCGCGGGTAATCGCGGTGTAAAGCCATGCTCGGTCGGAAATGCGGCCCTTCTGTACTACCACGATAATTCTTGGGAACTGGCTACCCTGAGCCTTGTGGAGCGTGATCGCATAGCCAAGTTCCATGCAGTCGAACACATCCTCGGTGATGTCTATCTCCTCTCCGGTATCCAGAGTTACGACACCAAATGTCTCCTGGTCGCCTTGAAAAGCGCGGTCTGCTGAGGATAGGACACCAAGAGATCCGTTCTGGATGCCGACAGTATAGTTGTTCCTAGTGAATAGGATCGGGTCGCCTACCCTCAGATCAATAAAGAAATCATCCCCATGCAGCTTGAACTCCAGCCTCTGGCCGCCTGGATTGATTAGCCGTTGACATTCCAGGTTTAACTCGCCAACCAGGGCCTTCGTTGCACCGATCATCTGTGTATTGTGAGCCGATTCTGCATATAGACTCTTGCACTTATCGACAACCAGCTCCGGAGGCGTCTCGTGGAAGGTGATTGCACCAAATGATAACGATGGAGGAACATCGCCCCGGTTGATGGTGGCAGAGTATTCAGGGATACCCGTTGAGCCTTCCTGACGCTTCACGATATTCAGCTCAACATTGGCAACTGCGCCAGATTCGATTATGTCTGAGAGGACTTTGCCACAGCCTATGGGCGGCAGTTGGTTTGGGTCCCCCGTCAAGATGATACGTACCGACGGATCAAGGTGCGTGATGATCCGATACATGGTCGGCAGGTCGATCATACTGCTTTCGTCGATAACCAAAAGGTGCTTGGGCTGAACCAATGAGGGTGAGATAGGCTCTTCCCGCAAAAGGCGAGCAATCGTCATTGTAAAAAAACCGATGCTTTCGTGCAGTCGCATAGCCGCCCGCCCGGACAAAGCCACGGCGTGTATTTCATAGCCCAATGAAGCATAAGCCTTTAGCACAGTCCGAAGTACTGTGGTTTTTCCAGTACCGGCTCCGCCGGTAATGCAGGACACACCGTTGGTAAGACTGGATTCGACCGCCTTCAGTTGCTGACCAGTAAGACTGTAGGGCAGCTCCAGGGCCGATTCGGTCATCGCTTTGAAGACGGATTCATCTTGATCCGTGATGATTGCCAGTGTTTTGAGCCGCTTGGCGACGACCGACTCCATCATTATCTGGGCGGTCGGGTGATAGGTGCCGGTCTGCGGCCTGAGAATGAACTGGCCATTGAGATAGCCATTGGCAAAGACCTCGGCAACCAGGTCTTTATCGCCCAGAAGCTTTATGATCTCGGGCCTTAAAACTTGATGCGTTGCGTAGGTGTGACCTTTTTCGACCTGCCTGCGGATTGCGCTTTCCAGGGCAGCTGCGAGCCTCACTGGAGCTGATTTCTCAAAGCCCAATTGCTCGGACATCGCATCGATGTCGGCGAACGGCATCCCAAAGCCCAGCAGAGCCCAGGGATTGGCTTTTAGGATATCGACAGTGCGCTCATCGTGATATTTGAGAATACGCTGCTGAATACGCAGCGGAATGCCCAGTGAAGCGAGCAAGTTCGCGTGTGCGAGATTCCGATACTTGGCGTAGCCGTTATGCAGGGCTTCAATTGAGGCGTCGCTCAGAACGTCTCTCAGACGCTCTCTGTGCTCTTCCGTGTCCGATTGGAGCAACGGGTGCAGGTCGCTCCCGAAGGCTTCCCAGAGGGCGCGAGCTTTCGACTCACCAATTCCAGTGAAGTCTTTCTCGGTAGCGATGAAGCGAATGAGCGCTTCACCCGTTTCCGGCAGCGTGCATTCCATCTCAGCCGGATCGTTATACAGATGCTGCTGAAGCTCATAACCGCCCGCCTGGACGGCCTCAAGGGCCCGCTGGCCGCGAACCCGCCACTGCTGCCCCACCGACGGCTGGATCGGTAGAGACTGGTTTTCGCATCGGATGCTGACAATGTACTTGCCCGAATTGATTTTGTAACTGTCGGCTTTGAGAGGTACGCCTGTGAAGATCGTATACTTTGAGCCACTGTGTTGGCAGCTGGTAACACGGAAATAGTCTTCATGCATCGGGCGCTACCCCGAACTCGGTTAGGACCTCCGATAGCTCGCCATAACGCTTGAGCTTGGCTTCGAGGGTTGCCACACGAGCTTTCAGCTCGATGTTTTCCTGCTCCAGTGCCGAGAGACGCCGGGACTCCAAAGCTTTCTGGTTGACCGTGGGATCATAGCGTTTGGGTTGAGACCTCTGAACCGAAGCCTCCTGAGTGAGTGGTGGCAGCACACCCCGCTCACGTAGACCTTGCTCTAACGTTTCCAGGGCCTCCTTGATGGCTGGATTCTGACGCAGAGCGCTTTTGCCGATGCCAATGGCTTTCGCTACCTCGCCACGGTTTAACTGGCCCCGGTGAACGATTTGCTCAAAATCCTCGTCCGTTTGCGTGGCCGCCCAGCGTTGGAAGCCAACGAGGTTCTGGCGAGCTTTCTCTTGTCCATTAGACATGCTTTAAACTCAGCACTTTTTCAATGACGTCAACGAAGCCATTACGGAAGATCACCTTGCCGTTTTGGTCCTTGATACTTCCACGTTCCCCTCGAACCCAACCCTGTCGCATCAGGAACTCATCAGAAATCGCTTCCTTCAGTGCGTCCAACTCATGACTCAGGAAATTTGGAAGTTGTGATTCAACCGCAACTTCCGAACCGGAACGGCAGTCAATTTCTAACTTTTTGATCGACGCAAACCCTTTATTTTCGGCTCTTAGGTGCCGCACTTGCGCAATCAAATCGAGGGCAAGGTAACGATGAGTTGGGTTTCCCAGCTCATCCACCCAGTCGTATTTCCCAGACGGAGTGATTCGACCTTTGATTTCTTTTTTCTTCTGATCGCCAAGCGCCTGCCATGCATCAATCACAGCTCGATACGGTTCGCCCGGCTTATTCCGAATCGTTTGAGTACTTGGAACCCCACGATTCGCGCCAAGCTTGGCAATCGTTGCGATTCTAAAATCAACGGCACCCGAACCATGATGCTCCTGACAGACTTCATGCAGCGCTTCCAGAGATTTTCTCGAGCGAGCGCTTTTTAGTTGGCTCAGAACCGCCTCGTAGACTTCGTTTGGATCACTCATCGCAGATCTCGATTCCTAGCGGGAATTTCAGAGACCCGTTCATGACCGATTCGATCTCTTTGCGTATGTCGCCGAATTTCAACGGTTCAGCAAGGTCTTCTAGCGAGATTTGACCGTTCACCAAGCTGTCAGCAAGGTGCCAGTCATTCCCTGTTTGCTTCATGAGCAATTGAACAACCTGGTTGGCAGCGCGTAGCTGTTGGTCATCGGTTAGCCTGAACATCGCCGGAGCGATCCCATTGGTGTCAGCAAGTTTATCTAACATCTGAGTGAGCAAAGGCTGTGCCCTGGACGCACTTGCGCTTTCGTAGATTTCGGCGTTCGCACACACTTCAGCCAATAGCCTGAAATCGCTTTGCTGCTCGTCCAGATGCATATCCATTTCCACGTAGTTTTCACTGACAATCAATTGCTGTTTATCCGTCTCAGTTTTGTTTAAGAGTTCCGTAGATTGAGTGATGAGCCGATATAAGTGCTGAAGGTCGCACGCCAGCATGTCGAGTTTTCTGGCTTTTTCTTCATAAGCAGCAGTGACTTTTTTGAGTTTTCTTTCGTTCCCAAACATCTTACCTGCACTCTCAGCATCGTAGCGTTCATCATCGAACGCTTGCCTTTGTTCCTCAAGCTCGTGGTATTCCTTACGGATGACGTTAATTTCGAGAATAATTTCGTTGACGATGGCCGATAAGCCACCAAGGAAAGCTGGGCCCGTGATGAAGAACCGGCATCGTGGGCAATTTCTTGTTCCCAGATAGCCGCTGGGAACCGGCGCGTAAAAGGCCTCTTGTTTCCGCTCGACCAACGGCTCACCACCTTGGTCACACTTGGCCCCGCCCACGGGACAAATTCCGATACTCATCAATTGAAAGGCGGCGGCTGGCCAGTTTGAATTCAAACACTGATCCAGAGTGGTTCGATCTGTGGCGATGAGTTCTGATCTAGCCTCATCGATCTTCTTCTGAATGATGAGGTCCTGGTAGCGGTCCAGACTTTGTTCGAGCGCCCGTTTCTCGGCAGCAGCCAATTCCTTTCGCATCATGCTATGGCCAACTTTCGTGTAGTAAATCGTCATTACGAGTGACGCATGGCCAACCAACTTCGAGATCACGGCGATGGACATTCGCCCATCGACAATATACGCCGTAATCAGACTGACCCGTAAGGCGTGGGGGGTGAACTGGCTTTTGTAGTCCACGCTGTTCTTTTTTTGAATTCGCTCAGCCAGATCCTCACCGGGGCTCTGGCTATGGAAAAGCAAAGCGGGCAAGGTACGTGCGAAGGCGGTTGTCGTGAACATGGGCGACACTTTGTCTTCGCAAGCCAACGAAGCCGGATTGCGAAACAAAAACGCCTGCTTCCCCCTTCTCTTGAGGATGTCCTTGTTGGTTCTTTGTCGAAGCTTGATTGCAGTCCAAGGGGTTAACGTTTCGATTGGGTTGTACTTGGCTTGCCAATCCCGTAATCGGATCACCCAGTAGGCGAGGTCGTCGGGCATATGGGGTACGCTGTAGCCCCCGAGTTTCTTTCCGGTTTTGTTCGTCGTGATGTAGGAACTCAGTTCGCCGTCTTCGCCTCTTCTCAGGAAGCCCTGATTGCGCTTCGGAGTGGCAAGATGGCTGATATTCTTGACCCAGAAAACCTTCCCGCCGCGCAAAACCGGAATAAACTCATCTCCCTCACCGCTGTCCAGCCAACAGATCTGTTGGCCTCGCAAGGGCATGGATAACAGCGTGTAATTCGCCACAATTTTGACCGGCGACCAAAGTTCGTAAGCCTCCTCAAAATAGCGCTCACCATTCTGCTTTTTTCGGTCCTTGGTCACGGTTCGATAGATGCAGTTTGGGTCATTCTCATCGATCAGTCTTGGATCGACCTCAAACCAACAATCCTCTAAAAACGGGTGCAACAGGTAGAGGTCCCGCAACGATGTTGCCTCAGGCGGAATCAGGTGCGTTTTGGCTCGCAAAATCGCGTCCAAGGGCAGTGGCGGTTTGTTGGACTCGCTCCGTCGGTAGCTGGGAAACTGATCCAGCAGGCCCTTGAGCACCGTTCGTAAGGGGTTGCGGAATCCTGGCAGGAAAATCAGCTCGCCCTCATCATCCACATCCGCGCAATAATTCTTCAAAACCCATTCGAGAAAATCCGCACAGATGTTATGCCTAGGTTTTTTTACGGTATCGCCCGTTGCGTGAACAAAAGCCTCATAAGCACTCTCATTAAAAGGGATGTCCCTCGACAGCATGGCCCCAGGATCGTCGATCAGCTTCTGCCCCGCCACGTAGACCCTGAGAAAAGCCCTCAAATGTGAGTATTTGGCGGCTTGGTTTGTGCCTGCCTCCACATAACGCTGGATGGCTTCCCAAAACCTCGGATAAATGGTCAGCAATTCAGGGTCAAAGGCGCTTTCGTTTCCTAGAAACATGGGCCAGCTTACCCAGTTCTCAGCGTAGATTTTATCAGGAACGCTCGGCAGACTGGGGTCTTGCCGGTAGCCCTTGTTGTATTCAGGTCGTGATGTTAAGCCCAGTTTCTGCGCGGCCTCGGACGCTTCGGCGTAGGTGGCGTAGAATTTCTCGCCGGGACGCTCTGTACCCAGAAAATCGTACCAGTCCACCCAGTTCTCAGCGTAGGTTTTATCAGGAACGCTCGGCAGACTGGGGTCTTGCCGGTAGCCCTTTTTGTATTCAGGTAGTGATGTTAAGCCCAGTCCCTGCGCGGCCTCGGACGCTTCGGCGTAGGTGGCGTATTTCTCGCCCGGGCGCTCTGTACCGAGAAAGTCGTACCAGTCCACCCAGTCCTCAGCGTAGGCTCTATCAGGAGCGCTCGGAAGCCTGGGGTCTTGCCGGTAGCTTTTTAGGTATTCAGATTGTGATGTTAAGCCCAGTCCCTGCGCGGCCTCGGACGCTTCGGCGTAGGTGGCGTAGAATTTCTCGCCGGGACGCTCTGTACCGAGAAAGTCGTACCAGTCCACCCAGTCCTCAGCGTAGGCTTTATCAGGGGCGCTCCGCAGCCTGGGATCTTGCCGATAGCCTTTTGCGTATTCAGATTGTGATATAAAGCCCAGTCTCTGCGCGGCCTCGGACGCTTCGGCGTAGGTGGCGTATTTCTCGCCGGGACGCTCTGTACCGAGAAAATCGTACCAGTCTACCCAGTCCTCAGCGTAGGCTTTATGAGGAGCGCTCGACAGGCTGGGGTCTTGCCGGTAGCCCTTGTTGTATTCAGGTTGTGATGTAAAGCCCAGTCTCTGCGCGGCCTCAGACGCTTCGGCGTAGGTGGCGTATTTAGTCGTCATGCGAGAGTCCTCTCGAAATTGCAGATATCGGATGCTGTTCGGGTGAGAGTCTCTTCAAATGCGCCCGCATCTGTTTCTCAGTGAGTTCGGTGTATACCTGCTGACTTTCTATTGATTTATGATGCAGCGCGTTTTTAATGATCAGGGAACTGGATTTGGCGTCAGACAAAGCCCGCCCGTATGAGTGACGATGGGCATGGGCCGTTGTTCCAGCTTCTTTTGAAAATGGTAGGCCGACCCGCTCTACTGCTCTTTTGAGCGACTGGTTGTAGCCTTTAATCGAGTGAGGAGCGCCAGTGCGAGTTGTAAACGCAAACGGATGCATTCCATCATCCGAATACCGCTGATACATCAAGTACAACCGCCATAGCTCATTGAAAGTTTCGCCGGCAGATTGCGGAAACCACCAAACCGTCATGAAGTGGAGGTCTTCGTTATCCTCCTTCGGATTTTTCCATCCTGCATGCAGGGTGTGAGACTTCGGATACTCGAATCGGGGCTTTAGTCCGAACCGCTGAAGCAGCTCTTCACGTCTACTTGGGCTGTTCGGACTTAGCTTCCCTTTTTCGGGGTGAAAAACTTTGACGAGCGCCGTTCCATCCTCCCAAGGGATAATGTCTTCTACCCAAAGGTGGAAGCACTCGCTGAGCCGAAGCCCTCCATAATGCATCAACATGGTGATCAGTACATTTTTCAGGTCGAGCCGCTCATGAATCCTATCGCTGGTCTCGAAGCCGTATCGAACGAATCCGTCCCAAAGCAAATCATCAATCCGTCCTTCCGGAAAACTTTTCGTGCTTTCGGTACCTTTTGAGCGAGAAACCTTCCTGGGCATGACATATCGAAAATAAGAGGGGTCCGGCTTGCTTGCCCAAAGATGGGAGAAAAAGGCACGGCGCTTTTTCTGATAATGGGCTGCCAAGCCCATCCATTCCTCATAACGGGTTGGTTTAACCTTCGGGTTTATCTGGTATTTTTTCTCTTCGTGTTGCTTAGCCAACCAGTCTGTGTAGTGTGTAATGAGCTTGATAAGAAAAGCTGCATCGTTGTCTGAGCGTGGCTTCCAACGCAACCAACTGGGGTCATTACCGTTTTCACCAATCGTTCCCGTGTACAGGCTGTTGGAAAACTCTCGGAAAAGCTGATAGTGCTTATCAAAACAGCCCTCGTTTTGCTTTGTGTAATCGATCAAAAGCCGGACTGCGAAGGCGCTTCTGTCTTTCCAGCTCCGTGACTTGTTCCGATGGACGATCAAATAGTCCAGATAGCTTCTCAACAGGCCATCGTGCGTCACGATTACCGGAAGACTGACCTGGAGTCCGGTGTTATCTACTCTGATGTTCGCTTCCAGACAAACACTATTAAGCACATTTTTTCTCGTATCTGTAGTATGTTTTTAATAGTACTATAGTGGGATTAAAGTGAAGAAGAAAGTGCGGATTAGGAACTTTGGGGGATTTTTAAGGTGTTTTTAGTACAGAAACTTCATTCTACTAATCGCTGAAGAAGACTGCAGTCTCGAAGTGGCATCCGAAAGGGCCTGCTAAATTATAAATATTGCGCATGTTTTTTAATTTCCAAGGCCGTTTTGGCGAATTCCCATATCGAAGATTTAGAAATTTATTTTATAACGCCTCTACGCTTTAAAAGAGTATCGCGAACCGGGTGACGCGGTTCTCCAGCCATCCTTCTCTGCAAGCAGGCGCTCCTGATCATTGGAGAAGTGATACAGTACGACTCGGCTTAAGAAATTGTGGAAAGCGTATTCGCGCTCGATATCTTCAACACCAGAATGCGATGGGTTTGAACTCATAGTTGCATCGTGGAAAATTATTTCGTCCCGCCCAGCATGTGCAACTAGCTGTTCTGGGATGGGCCGAGTATCTCCAGTGTAAACAAAGTGCCCCGGCAGACAGAGGCCGAACGCCTCACCCGGAAAGTGATGACGTACTGGAAACACATTAAAGCGATAACCCGCGTGATAGAAATACTCACCAACAGGAATAAGTTGAAAGCAGTCCCAAAAGTTTTTGCCACCTTCGGCGACCTGAGTACCGGCCATTGCGAGGACTTGGTGCAATCGGAGCACGAGGTTGGCTGGCACGAACAATTTGATCAGCGCGTGACTTGAGAAAGCAATGTGAAAAAACAGGCGCTCAAGTCCGCCAATATGATCAAGGTGGGCGTGTGTGATAAATATCGCTTCAAGGGGCAGATCTAAACTACGGACCTTAAAAAAAGTTTCAGAACCAAAATCGATAAGTAGATGCTCGTTGCCTGGCAGATGAATTAAGGCGCTTGCATTACCAAGGTCTTCGCTGTGGGCACCGCCACACCCAAGAAATTCCAGTCCTATGCTCATAGTAATTTACTCAGATTAACCAAGTTAATGATCAAAACTTCGCCGGGCTGTTGGCCCCGGTAGTTATCAGAAGGGTCTGGTGCTTTAAAGGGGCGAATGCGTTGTTTGACTGCCCCCACAACTTCGTCAGCATGCAGTGAAACAGGAATGCTAACTGTTGTTTCATGAATTTTGCTATTGCGGTCATCCTGTAAGGTAAAAGCTACCAGTAAGGTTACTGATGTTTCGTTGTGTTCATTCATGCCTGAATTCCCATGCTGTGATTTAGCCTTGCCTCTGGTGCGCGGTAGGCGCCCTGATCAGCTCAAGCTCTTTCATAATGTGGTCAGGGAAAACCTTACCCTCCTGAACGTAAGCGTTCAGATACTGACCGGCCCTTGAGTTGATCAATTCCCAGACTTCTTCCTTTGGCTTGTCTGAGTTGTGCATTGCGAGCGCAATGAGATCAAAAATATCCGACGCCAACATGGGTTGCTGTTCCGGTTTTGCGTGGGCAAGGCCTGTGCGTATTTTTTCAGTAAGCTCTGAATCCAGAGCTCCCTGGTACCCATATCTATTTTCGTCAGTCATTCCAGCTTCTCCCGGTTTCCAATCTGGCTTCTACTCACGCTCAGTCTTCATCGTCTCTTTCGGCCGCAAAATGGAGCAGGGACCCAATGAGCAATCCCAGCCAGAGCATCATTCCCCATCCGATGGTCCGGTGAAGGGGCTCGAACCCCCAGTGCTCAAATATTCGCGCCATAATGAAAATAGCGGCAAATGTCAGGATTACTCCGGCGGTGCTGGCCCAGCCTCCGTATAGACGGGCAATGGTCAGTCCAAATCGGGCCCCTTCACTGATAAGCAGGAGGGCTGAAAATATCAACAATAAACCCATCAAACTGGAGAACCAGCTTTCTGCCAGAGATAGCTGCCAAACGCCGAGAAACGCCGTTAGAGCAGTTAGCAGCGCGGTTCGTAGGAAAGAGTGGCTCTTGTAAGAGATGGCTTCGTGAACACCGTTGATCAGAGCATCGTCACGTTCCTGTTGAGTTCTCATGGCACTTCTCCGCATTCCCATTATCTGTGATCGATCATCAAAACGTTGCTGGACAGACTTGGGCGAGTGCCGCGCTCCCGGAAGAGCGCCAAGATTCTCTCCGGTACAACCCATTCGACCGATTCTTCGCTTGAGAAAAACCCCCGCTCATCAACCCAGAAACCATTCGAAAACGCCATGAAACCAAGCCCAGCAGGGGCGTGAGCGAATGCCTTTCCGCCGTATCTCTCATACTGGCAAAAAATCACGGAATCAGCCCAGTCGTGTTCTACACTGCTAGTGCTAGTGTCCTCGCTTATCGGCTCAAGCATTGCGTCTCACTCCGAATTCCCATGTTATGTGTCATCGCGACTTTTGACGGTCATGCGTTTCTTGTGCAGAGCAGATCCGCCGATAATTGCCAAAATACCGGTTAACGCAAATGCGCCAATTAATATTTGTAGCCATGCATTCAATTCAGGATTGATACCTTGCACGAGGCCGATTATGCCTCCAACAATCAGGCCGACTGACGACATGCTGCCAATAACAAAAACCTTAGTCAGTGTGCTCATGCCGATTTCCCATCTACTGAACGGTCACATGAACGCGATTGTTGGCGCTCTTCAGAATTTCATCGGCTTGAGACTTGCTCGTTGCTCGGGCCAGTGCATCCGGATCTGCCTCATTTTTTACTTGGACGGCAACGCCATGCTTTCGGCCATACATTCGAAAGAAATCGAGCACATGAGCTTCGCGTTCGGTGAGCATTGCGAATATCTTGCCGTCCAATGCCTTCACTTCATCTGTCGTAGGCAGGTTGTGTTTCTGGAACGCAGGGTTCAGTTTCTGGCCTTGGTTTTCGTCATCCATCACTTTCTTTTCACCTGTCATGCTCAGCTCCCGGATTCCCATCACGTAAATTCAATGTAGCACTGGCCTTTGGCCATATTGTTCGCGACATTTACCAAACTGATATGCACGCCTTCGATTGATTCAGGCGGCACCAGCCATTGAGCTTGCGAGTCTTCGGAAACCAACTCCCAGAGATCCCGACCAACGTTTGCGTCAGCCTCGTAACCAAGAATGCGAACTGCTTCAGCTACGAGCTGGCCAACTTTGGCTTCCTCCGGATGGACAGGCCGTGCATCTCGGTTTTCGAACGCATAATCAATCAGCCTTGCCATCTCTACGGAGAGGATGTCACTGTCTGCGTATGCTGGTTCGCGCCCAGCAATGACGCCGGACACCACTTCCTGCAATTTTGAACTCATGGACCGGTTTGGTTTCCCATCACTTGAAGTTCACAATCTCAATCCATTGGATTCAATCAGACCGATTGCCCAATCTGGACAGCCGTCTTGACTACTCTCATCCGAGAATCCGCCTGTTATTCTCATCGCCGCTCTTGACGCTTTCGCTATCCAGTGAATGCCACCGGCATAAGGCGTATACACTTCGACTGACTCTTCATCAGAGTACGTAGCCTCGTTGAGTCTTCGATAGAATTCGTCCAGACTTTCTTTTGGCTCTGGTTTGGATTCCCATGCATCCCATTCCGGATCGGGAAAGGGATCGTCAATTACTTCTTTTTCTGAAGAGACTAGGACGTAGTTGATGGCGCTGCTTGTGCCATGGTAGGCGGTATAGAAAACATCACCATTATCGAAGCGAACAACCGCAACTTCGTTACTCATATCGAATTCCCATTAGAAAATTAGCTGAATTTCCCGCCGATCAGTCGCGTCAAAATCACAGATCCACGCAGCGCCCAAAACAAGCTGAAACCGCCAGTGAGGAAGCATGCTAGGGACCAGAAGATCATCGCCTCCGGCAGTAACGAATCGAAAGACTCGTTCAAGAAGAACGCTCCAGCGGATATGCCGACAAGCCCCGCCAGCACACCCAGAACTCGTAGCACCTTGTCAAACATATCCAAGCTCCGTTTTCCTGTTAGTGTTTGATGCCAGTATCGCAACGGGGGCAGTCTGCGTCATAGCTTCGATCACGACCGCTTTCGATGAAATGCTTCATCAGCGCATCCTTACGCTCCGTCGTAATGGCCCGCGAAAGCCGTCCCTGTTCAAAATCGGTAAGGGTAACCGATACGCATCCGCACAGTTCAGACACTGGTGCTGTTTCAAAATAAAGGCGTCCTTCAGTCACGATCTTCCCCCAGTTTTCAACTAGCAATAATTGATGATTCGGTCCAGCGCTTCTAAGCGCTCCTTCTGAGCTGTCAGACGCTCAATCTCCGCATCTGCTTCATCGGAGAACGGTTTTTCGCGCTCCCGATAAATCCGTTCGGACAGCCTTCGGATGGTGCCAGTAATCTCTGTCCCGGCAATCAAGCCCTCCGTGACACCCTCTGCAAGGTTGAGGTGCGCAACAATCAGGGCCGTATTGTAGTGGGTATCCTGCTCAGCCAAGATTGCGGAGAAAGCCTCTTTTACCTCTTTCAGCATTGCAGCTTTGGTTATGCCTGCATCTTTCATCGCTTTCGTTCCCACAAACACCTCCTAACACTTATTCTGCCACACGGACCCGGCTATATATGTCCTTGAACACCTTCGCCAGATCCTGGATCGCGGGGCGAGTTTTTCTGTCGATCGTCTCTTTCTGTTTTATCCCGGAAACTCTCATCAAGTCCTTGTGATGACATCCATGATCAAACATTGCCTTGATCCAGCTATCGCGGAACGTCGCGACGGTTGCCCCCTCAATGCCTGCCTTCTCAATAAACGATTTCAGTTTTGAGTTCATGGTACGAGGCTGGTAGTCCGTGGAGCCTTTTTTCCTGGGCGACAACTTGAACGGTTCTCCCCGGTCATTCAAAAAGAAATGGCTCTTCGGGTCGACGCCCCGGTACCAAGGCTGATTGCAAGTACGGAGCCCCTCAGCCACTCTCCAGTCGATGTATTGCTCAAAGAAGGGCAGTACGTGATCCTCTGTATGCAACTCTCTCGCATCGCCGTTATAGGAAGCGCTCGCAGGGAGGGTCCAGATTCGGAAAAAATCGCCCGATTGGTCCATTACATCCTCCAGTCTCAGCAAGCTCAGCTCGTAAGGAGTAAGCCCCCAGTACAGGGCGCCCATGATTAAGGCGCTGTTTCGCTTCCCAAATGGCGGTGCCGCATTCATGTCGATCAGCCGCTGAACATCACCTTCGTTAAACAGTCTTTCAATTGGCATTCTGTTTGCTCAAATCAGGTTATATCCGAATATGTGACAATAATATCACAGCTTATTAATGTGTGTAAAACAGTTTATACACTGTTTTGTGACATTGCGTTGGTTCGATCGTCGTGCAGATCAAACCCAGGGCCACAACATCGTTGGCTTCATGGGAATCTAGGGGGTTTGACCAGGCGAGGCGCCCGCCTGGTCAGGGAGATCAGAGGTCAAGCATTAATTCCCGATCCTGAGGCGGCACTTTGTGAACTCGCCCACAAGGCACCAGGCGCTTGAGATCTTTGAGGTAGTCGAGGCAATAGGGTCTCAAATACTTTGCGGTGCGAGCGGTGAACTCGAACCAGCGCCGGGCTTTCAGGAAGTTCCCCTGCCGGTAGTATGCTTCCGCGAGATCATAGGTCACGTTGGAAAGCACATCATTGGCATCCAGTCGGGGGCAAAATGGCGCGGCACCGGTGCTGGGAAAGGTCTGAGGCAAGGTCTCAACCACCGCCGATTCGAAACCATTGAGGTCGCCGGCCACCGCCTCGAAGCTGTCACACGCCCGAACAAACGAGAACAAATGCTCAATGACCATGAGGTTCTCGGGCTGCGCTGCACGCCAGTCCCAAAGGCGCTTGCAGAATACCTCCCTATCAAGAAAGCCTCGCATCCAACACTGATGGTTCTCTTCGATGGTGGGCCACAGGTCACGTGAGCGCTCCGAGGGGAAAAATCGCCACTCCAATCCTCCTGTGTCTGGGGCGATACCACGGACAACATGGTTCACGGCCCAAACGGGCTCCGTGAGCACCGTGGATTGGGGATTGCGAGCCGAGACGCGCAATCGGAGCGCAACCCGCCGCGGTTCGCGGCCAATAAGAAAAATCTGGGACTTGATGGCGTCCTTCTGGAAATCAATCCGTTGTGATTGAACGGCGGGCGAGACATCTTCATCCATCGGTGAGGGAGGGTGAGATCGGGCGCGAGTCGCCTGCTCCAATTCATGCCACGAGGTGTAACCCAGCATTGCTGCTGTCACTCGTTGTGCGGTCGAGAGTGTCATGCCACGCCCCATATCAAAATCTGGACCGAAGAGGTTTTGAACACGACGGGCGGCTTTTTTGGGCAGTGTCAGAGAATGAAAGAAAATACGCATGACGGTTCTCCCACGGGCAACAGGCTAGCTCACTTAACCTTACCCTGGGAAAGACGGGAAAAGGTGGGTGTCATCGATTGCCCTGTCCGTGAGACTTCGCCAACGTGAGCGGCACGATTTAGGTTGACCGTTCATACAAGGATAGGTCAAAGGCTTTGGAATTCCAGCGGGAAGGCAGTCCCCATCTACCGTTATGTGAATGTTAGGGAGATGCACATGATGTGTGGGAGGGGAGAGCGAAGGGGCTATGCTGCCAGACCGCAAGCTGCCCCATTTGCCCCATAAACGAAAAAGCCCACCATGAGTGGGCTAAGTCTTTGAATCTTGGTGCCCGGAGGCGGAATCGAACCACCGACACGGGGATTTTCAATCCCCTGCTCTACCAACTGAGCTATCCGGGCGTGTTGGCAATTGAACTGCGTCAATGCAACGGGCGTGGATTAAACAGGGTGTGCCATTCAAAGTCAAGTTTTTAGGGCTATTTCTACTGCAATCACTTCACATGGCCAGATCCCTTACTGGCGCCTTAATCCTCGGATTGTCAGGGTCACGATGGATCTTCTGTTCGTTTGCCGCCGATACTATCGCTTTCGGTTGATAGCCCGGCTTCGCGCTTGACCAGCATCCCTCAACATTGAGAGTTGCTGCGTGCGCAAATTTGGCCGCTCGCTCCAGTGGCAATCCTGACAGGAAATCTGCATCGGCGGGCTCCAGCACCGCTAGATTCTTCTCAACGACTTCCCGTGGAACAGCGTCCAAACCTGCACATTGGTTCACGATGCTTTCAATGACCTTAGCCCGGTTCTGCTGAGTTGGAGCATTGTTGTAAAGTGCCCGTTGTATGGTTGGGTCGCCTATCCGCTCGAAGGTGTTGATAGCCTGGTTAATGCCTTTTGTCAGATAAGCGCCTAACTCCATGGAAGACAGATTGGGCGGTACCGTTATTACCCCACTGTTTTTGTCGAAACGTGTTTCAGGCCTTTCAGGACTCTGAGTGACCATGACATCTTCCAGTTCTGGGTAGGCGGTAAACACATCGTGATCGCCCATCAGGGCCGTCAGAGGAACTTCTTGACGGGTGATCTGGTTGTAGATGCTGGTTACACGGGTTATGTCGACCTGGCCGATCCTGATGCCCTCAGCAAGCTTCTGAACGTCGCGGGCAATAAATTGACTCACGGTCTGTTTAGCCCGAAGGTCTGGAACTGACAAATTAAACCTGAGATGGCCGGTATCATCGAGCGTCCAACCTGTTTTCGATTTCAGCTCACCGTTGATTTGCCCGGCGAGACGACTGAATCGTTCACGAAGAGCCACACCAGCTGCACTGTAGTCATGCCCGGCCAGTGCGTTGAGAACTTTTGGATAAGCCTCGCTAACACCCAGAGCTTTCTCGGATACGAGCTTTGCTGCAGTCTCAAGCGACGCTAGATTCACGCCCCGGGCATTGGGGCCAATTTTCATGGCCACGGGGCCGGCCCGGCTAACAATTTGATCTTCGGGAGACACGTCATAGCGGGACATCGGATGGACAGACTTCAGTTCCGGGTTCCGGTAGGTCGCTTCTACCGCTCTGGCCTCAACCTCGCCGGCTGTCCGGTAATAGGTGCTGAACGCATCGGACGTCTGCTGCTTGTACATGGGGGTGGTGGAACCCTTCAGGTCCGCACGAAGTTCGTTCGTGATCGCAACCGAAGGGAATTTCTGGTCGCTCGGGGTATCCAGATCCGCGTTAATTGAGCGCCACTCGACTTGCTGACCATAGCTTTTGAGGGCCTTGTTGATGGCCTTTGGAAGCATGTTGTCGTAGAAGGTTTCAAAGCCCTTGGCATCAGTCGTAATGCTTGGGCTGAACATGCTGCCAGACTCTTCCGAGAGAATGGCTTTGGCCGTCTTGCTGTCGAACAATTTCTTGATCTCGGCCACGGTAAACGCATCACTGATAACGTGCTCTTCACCACGCTCTGCCGTAACGAAGATCTTGTCGTCATCATGGGCAGGATGCCATTCCACTTCGTCGTACCGCTGACGCTCACCGCCGGCATACCGCTCAGCTTGAACAGCTGATGGAGACCAGGCTACAGAATCGAATCCGGTTTCAGCGGCGTAGCGAATGAGGCGTTTGGCAACTGTGGCGTACCAATCCTTCCCAAGTGGGAATGATTTCGGAGTGTCCGATGCGCTCCTAAGCGCCCTTGACCGAGCTTGATCGAGATCCTCATATTCTGCTTTGAGCAGCTCAATGTCAGTCACGAGTCCCAAGGAACGATGCACTTCGGAGTCGTAGGCGTCGGCAAGAAACTGGTCATCCGACGTTAAATCGTTGTAGGACAGATCTCCCTCATGGAGATGTTTCACGCTTTCGTTTTGGCCAAGTTCAGCGATTCTTCGCTGACTTTGCTCCAGCTCTTTCTCGGTGTCACCAAGCCTAGAAGCAACTTCATTCAATTTCGAGGTCACATCCTCATAGGCCGCCATAGCCCCATTGGGATCAGATGCATCGCCGATCTGTTGGACTCGAGTACGCCAGTCACTTTGAATTTCTTCGATCAGAAGTGTTTTCTGGCCACCCTCGTTGATCGTCTGGAACCGGGCATGGGCCATCACATTGCGTTGCCCGGGCCAATGCTCTGATACGAAGTCCTCTCCAAGCTTCATGCCTGTGGACTGATCGTCCGCCAACATGAGGAACTCTCGGTACTCAGAACCGCCACTCAGAATGTAGTCCTCATACTGCGGGGAGGCGCCAGGAGCTGCCAGCTCAGCAGAAGACTCAAGGTCATCTACCTTTTTGACGATCGCAAGGAAGTCTTCGTATTTGTGGTGATCGAGGGCATCGAAGATCTCACCAAGGCCCTCGTATTCGGAGAGCGGGGGGATTTCCAAGTCAGTTGAATAGCACCAACCCGCTCGGGACCGGGCCTCGTGGATAAGCTCCAGAGGCTCCTCAAACCCAAAGCCGTGCTCGGATGCCTCTTTGGCGAAGGATTCGCACCAATCTCCCAATTCCTTGCGGAGCGTGCGTGCCGCTGTGAGGCCCTGAGAGTCAATGAAGACTTCGCGTGGACTTAGCCCTGCCTTTGTAATTTCTTGGGCCAGATCGGCTTGAGAGACGGGACCATCGACGTTCGCGTCTTCAAGCCACGCCCCCAGATTCAGCCATTCCAGCTCGGCCTGCTTAACACCCGGTTGCTTCTGCAGATAACCCATCCATTGTTCTGCGCTTGCTTTTCCAAAAGGCGCGGTGTGCACTGCACGAAGCACCTCGGAGTGATACTGCTGGCCGGGGTTCTCCACTTTGGCTGCAACGGATGGAGCGCCCGGCGAGGTACCCAGAGCAAACCCTTCAATTGTCTGTATGGCATGCTGGGTCTCGTGCAGCAGGGTCGGGATAAGCTGCCTGACAGACTGAGGGAACAGCACAATCGTCTGGCGCTGGCTATCGCAAAACGCGGAGCTGGTTGGGAAATCCTCTGACTTCGGATGGAACGCTACGTTCCACTCTTTCAGTTCAGGGTAAGCCTCGAACAGTTCCGGGTGGTTGATAAGGCGATTAAGTGGCAGGAAATTGTGCTGATCGTAAGTGAAATCGGTATCCAGTAGCCGGCCGTTGGGTTCGTCTGTCTCGAAGTCGAAGTAGTCGAGTTCCCCGCTACCTTCCATGATGCTGGACGCAACAGGGACGGGCAGGTTCATCATCAGAAAGGATCTTGAGACTCCCTCGAGCTCAATGATGTCGCTGACCCTTGTTGCGTCTACTGGAATCATCTGTACATCGAAGCCGCCATTAGGGTTCTTTCGATGGACAACCCGGTTAATGCGTGGCGCCTCTAGGGTGTTCCAAGCAGGCTTCAGGATAGAAAGAGCATCCGGATTCAGTGACGTCTGTGAATCGTCAATCTCGAAACGCCACAGCTTATCGACACCCCGGAACCAGCCGGTCTGATCCAGAATGGTTTCACGATCAATGCCTGCTATCTCAAGATCATGGGCCTGACTGAGGCGGCCGGGATTCGCGGTGCGTGCCCTGGCACCGAGGAACATTGCCTGTGGCACATCCTCGAACTGATGCACGACGTATTCATTTGGCTTCGGATCAGTACCGTAAGGAGCGATGCGCCGGCGCTGGCCTTCCGTCATTGCGACCCGGGCCGCGGATTCATGAGCCTCGATTTCACCGAAGGCTTTGGTGTAGGCCTCCGGATCAGCGATAAGACGCAATCGTTCGGCTAATTCGTTCATCCGCTGGATACTCGGGCTATCCTCCTCGAGGACCTGCATCTCTTGCTTGGTTAACTCTGGGTTAACACCGGTTCGCCCATCAAACAGCTCGGCATGGAGTTCCATGTAGATCTGGACGTCCGGATCCGATTCAAGCAACCCGTTAAGCTCATTCTCCCAGCTTTCTCGATGGACATTCATAAAGGGGCTCAGCCCCTTGGCAAACCCCTCGAGTCGTTGCACCAGATGCTGGGTCTCGTGGATAAGGGTCTCACGCAGCAGATCGGCGTCTTCCAGATAGCTTTCCGGAATAATGATTCTGGGGGTGTTCGTTGTGACTTCAGGGTAGGGCGCATTCGGGTCGATAATTACCCGCATGGACTGAAGTTCCGGATAGGCTTCATACAAAGTCGGATGATTCAGGTAAGCCGGCAGGGTGCCGGGTTCAGCTAAATCGAAATGAGAGCCGATCTGGTCCATCCGCTCCATGTAATACGTGGTTTTCCTCGCCGCTTCTGCTGATCCGATCAATCCATCCGTGTGCTGGCGGGTTACATTGTTCAGTTCCTGCTGCAACCACGCCGTTTCTTCCATTGCCTGAAGATTAGTCGTTGCATCGCGATCAGAAATCTCGAATCGCCAGGCACCGTCCGGACCTTCAAACCAACCGGTCGCGGCCCATATTTCCGCGCTGGTGCGACCTTCCATTCTTAATTGTGTGGCTTTCTTGAAGGTTTCAGTACGGTCAAGCCGCTCCGACGCCTGTTCGCCGAGATACATGAAACGCAGCGGGTTTGAACTATCTTTGGCGGCAACTGCCAGCGAAGGTGACACTAGCACAAGCCCATCGCGATCCATGAGATTGTTCAAAGCAGTGATTCGATCAGTGCCATCAATATTGACGATAACGCGCTGGTCTCCCAGCAACTCGGCGCCGACATCGGAAAGCGAGTGAAGTCGAATCGAGCCATCGGCTTCAACTTCGATGCCCCGGGACTCCAGATACTGGGCAAACGACGTGCTGAGTCTTTCGGCAGAAGCATAATTTTCAGCAAGAGAGTCCAGTGTCCCCTGTCCATCCTTCAACAGGTGTTGGTCAAACTGATTCCACAAAGCATCTGGCATGCTCTTCATGAGGGTGTTGAGTTTGGACTGACGTGGGGTAAGGGCACCAGGGCCACGGATAGATAGATCTGCGTTTGGCTCAAAGGCAGCCTTCGACCGCAGATAATCTCGACCTCTCTGGAGAAGGACTCGAACATCGTCGTCGGTGTAGACGATGTTCTCGCCGGTCTGCGAGCTGTACTCCTGTTTTGCAGCCAACTGAATCTTATCGAACAGAGAGGGCTTCTCTCCTGACTCGGCAATCATGGCCACCAATTCTTCCGCTACCAACATCTGATTTTCTTCAAAGCTCAAATCCAGTTGATAGCGATCGGCGATCTCTTGAAGCCGAGGATCAGACTCGAAAGATTGGTAAATTTCACGGAAGGTTTGATCTCTATCGGCGCCCAGGGTGGCTCTAACCCCGTTATGGCCGGTGATCTCATGGCGGTAGGTCATTACAACGTCGTTGGCGCTGTCGAGCCTTGACGCAATCAGGTAAACCCGGTTATCACGAGTGTCGAAAATGCCTTTGGCATTTTCTTTCCTGTACCCGAACTCTGCCATTTTTCTTTGGATGTGCTCCGGCAAAAGGCTGACATCTTCAACCAGCTCTGTCTGTGTGCCGAAATACCTATCAAGCCTTGAAATTGCTTGTCTGGCGAGACTTTCCGGGGCGCAAATTGCAGCAGCTTTTCCGAAATCTTCTGGAGTCATAGCTCATGCCAATATGATCACTTTATGACCTAATTTAGCATTCTGGCTGTATTCTTGACCAGAAAATAATATAGAATTAATCCAATCTTGATTAAAGCAAGCATTAGATTTATCAAATGAGGTCAAAGATGAAGAAATGCCTGACGTTGCCGGCTATCCGAAAACTTGAAGCCAAGGGGTTTCGAGTGGCGAATCAGCCTATAGTTACTGGTGACATTCATGGCATTCCACAGGTAGCAGGGTATGAGCTGCTTCCTAGATTTCTGACAGAGGATCAAACCATTCTCACTGCTCATGATTTCGAGCAGCAAATGGGTATTGAGGATTTGACCACGCTCGATGCGTTGATGGTGCAAGAGGCGATTGGCGCCTCTGTTTCTGCGGAATCCTCTGACCTTTTTTTCAGTTTTAACCTGCGTGTTTCAAGTTTATCTGAAGCTGGCTTCGCTGAATTCCTCACCTCCCGGATAGCTGTCATGAACAACGTGGAGCGCTCACGCTTGGTCGTTGAGATAGATGGATCACACCTCGCCGACGGTAAGTCTTTCTCCAATTACTTACCCCGACTTAAAAAAACCCTGGTCGAGCTTACAAGCATGGGTGTGAGGATCTGCGTCGATGGCTTTAACCATCGGACCAATGGATTTCGACTTGTTAGTCAGTTGCCTGTTGATGCAATCAAGTTTTGCCCTGAAGCAGTTAAAGCTGAGTCCCGCTTCCTGGAAGGAAAGTGCTCAGACTCGGAATCAATGGATCTTGAGGTAATGCGCTCATTTGGAGTGAGCATGAGAGCATGGGGGTGCTTGGTCATTGCCGATGGTATTGAGGCAAGGGCGCAGACATCGGCCGCCAAAGGCATGGGGGTGACTCACTACCAAGGATCTGCATTTGGTCAAGCGCTGGTCGAAGCTGACTTGCCGGACGTTCTTGATGCTCCTGCCAACATTAATCGCTCTTATCGAGGAGGAGACACAGAAGTTAAGGATTTTTGCCAGGCCATGGCTAGCGGCTAATCAGATAGGGTCTAATTCTTCTCAGAAACCTTCAGTTTGTCAGCCAACTCGATAATCTTTCCCTTCTCAGCGCCTACCCCCCACGTTTTTCCGCTTGCAACCAACTCGATAAAATCGGAGGAAGGCAACGGGCGACTGAAGTAAAACCCCTGCCCATATTGCATGTTAAGGCTTTTAACGGCCGCCAAATTCTCAACCGTCTCGATGCCCTCAGCAACGATCTGAAGTCCAGAATTATCAGCAATCATCGGGATATAGCTAGTCAGAGAGGCTTTCGAGTTCTCTGGAGTCAGATGGCTAATCAGGGATTTATCAACCTTGAGGTAGGAGAGGTGAGAGGATTGCAAGCGACTCATGTTGCCATATCCAGTTCCAAAGTCGTCCACCGATATTTCAATTCCTATGCGATTGAACTGCTCAATCGTTTTTTGATATTGAGTGTCTGAAATAGAGCTGTCCTCAGTTACCTCAAGGCATATCTGCAAACGATCATCAGAAAGGGCGGGATGCGTCTTAAAGAATTGAACCATCTCGGAATTGAGGTTGGCGGGGAAGATATTGAAAGAAAGCTTGAACGGTTTTGTCTCGGACCACTGGATACCTCTTATTCCCGAATAGGCCCTATCAAACATCATTTTGGAAAAGTCATTCATCAGTTCATTTTCAGCTATTACTGGAATGAACTCTGCTGAAGACAATGGGCCGTACCGGTCCTCTAGCCGGGCAAGAACCTCACAACCAACGATGCCGCCGGTCCCAATATCCACTATAGGTTGGTACGCGCAGTGGAAGGAACCTTTGCTTACAGCAGATAAGGTCCTCACAGATGCTGTAGTAGAGCCCTCAAGCAGCCAGCGAATCAGTGAAGGGAACCAGAATCCCAGCATGAGAGCAACCAGCGATAGCACTATGAGCACAACGTAATGCTGGCGGAGAATGCTCTTCCAGGGTCTCATAACAAGAATGCAAACGTTCAATCTTTCTGAGCACTCTGCGGAAACTATCCCTGAGAGACTACCGTTTTCAGCTGTGAAGTTCCGGTACAGTCCTTCGGAGCCGCTAATCGTGTAAGGAGAATCCCCGGTATAAACGATCTCCCACAAGAATGAAGAGTCCTGACTCTCTTCTATTGGTAGCGGTTCTATAAAGTAAATCAGCTTGCTGGTTGCGATTGCGAGCGAGGAGTCGATGCCATCGTCCTCCAGGAGGTCGCGGGAAGGCCATATCCTTCCATTTTCTGTGATCGGAATGTAGTTATCGGGATCAATCGCCTCTGCCGGAAGGTTGCCGATCATGGCAGTGCAAGCCACGCCTCTTTCTCCGTAAATCCCAATGTCCGAGATTCCGGAGTTTTCGAAAACATAGCCTCTTAGAGTGCGCCGACTGCTAGCACTGCAATTTAGGAGGGAAGGGTCTGACAGGGCCATTGATGTTGTGTTGATTTTGCTTGAAATCGACTCAACGTCCCGGATCGTCTGGCTTGCGATGTAGTAGTTTTCGAGGGTTACATCCCGGTTAAGGTACAGATAGGCGGCTACCACGCACAAGACGGCCGCCAATAGCCATGCAGATGATGAAATCAAGAAAGCCTTTAAGGTTACAAGCGCAATTCGACGCACAGAGGGGCTCGCTTAGTAGTAGTAGTATTCGCCTTCAATACCTGCGCCGGTAATGCGAACAAATCGCTTACTCTTCCTTTGACACTCAGTCCTTAAGTGGTACATGGGATCGCTTTGCCCGTCACGGGCTGCTCCGTAGCGCCCACCCGGGATTGGAAACCATTGACGGCAGGTTTTCCCGCTGTGATCGTAGTGCTCCTGTATGACTTTTTCCTTACGGCAGTACTTGCCCACAAAATCGCCTCGCTGGTTGATTTTCCTATCCCAATCGAGACAGATTTTGTGTTGTGGGATAAAACGGGCGATACCTCTCTCCGGTTTAGGCAGTGCTGCGTTTGATGCTCCTCCGCCAATGTCGGGACCTGATTCCATTTGGCAGCTAGGAAAGCCTTTGCCTTTGGCCAACCTCTTGTACAGCTTTTTCAGGATAGGCTTACATTCCTGCGGTGTTCCCTGGTTTGCGGCAAGACACAGTAATACCTCACAGCCAAAACTGGCCTTGCTGGCCTTGGCCTGGGGGGCGCCGACAAACAAGAAAACGGCAACGCCTAGACTGAGCAAAATTTTCACTGCTGATTGCCTCTTTTTTGCGCTATGGTATAGCTCTAGGATATTATAACTCTACAAGGTAAACAAGTTGCCGGTGTCGAGCCCTTAAAATTATAGGTTGATCAATGCATTTATCCGAAATCGCCAAAGAAAGTGCGACTGAAGACCAAATTTCATTTCTGGAAACGGAGTTTGCAGACCGGATCTATGCTGTTGGAGGTCGCTTCTATAAGGACGAGAGGGGCTATTTGTATCCAGGGTTCCAATACCCGTATACCACGAAATCCGGCGCCCAGCTTACCTTCGACATCGCATTCCAGACTACGACAGGTGAAACGCCGATCTCGATTGATGACACCTGCGTTGTCTTATTGGCGGTGCCTGAGGAACCCATCTTTACCAAGACGACCAGTTCTGTCTCTCTTCGCAAAATGATGAGCACCCCCAACAGCTACATCGTATTCGCCACCATCTCGACAGTGCTGGCGGAGAATGAGCGGATTGAGCTGCTGTCCCGTATCGAGAAGGAACTGATCGATGATCTGCTGGTCGATGATCTTTCTAATGTCGACCCTGACGATTTGAGAGAACAGGTATGGAGAGCCCACAAGTGAAAAGCACCGTCGCGGCCGTCCTTACAGCCAGCGTTCTCTGTGCACAGCCGGTGGTTGCCGGCTGGGATGTGTACCAACATCTGTCATCACAGGGCGGAAGCTGGACAGTTCATGACCGCAAAGCCGGTGTAACAGGGGCAGATAACGGCCAATCTTTCCTGTTGGCATCTGTTCACTGCGCGGGCGAGAATGCAGATGCTTTGCGCCTCAGCTTCGGGAGCCAGATATCTCAGTTTTACCGGCTCTATTTCGTGAGTCAGCTGGTCCCGGCTATCCAGGCGAATAAAGCGGATCTGACTATCTCAGTTGACGGCACGCATAGCTTTCCCCTGCAATACCACAACGCTTCCATCGACAACCAGAATCGACTAATCACTTCGGGGATGGTCATGAGCCATCAGGCTGAATCAAAAGCTATGGACGCACTCATGGCAGGCCGACAGGTGACTTTCAATCTCAGCTACAACGGCAGTCTGCTGCTGACCGAAAAGTTCACGCTCTCTAACTCGGCCGATGCCCTGAACAGCCTGCATTGCCCGGATTCATCGACCACTGTGGCCGACACCCGGGACGCTGCTGCCACTGACCAGGCGCTGTAGCCGGATTTTAGAGAATCCCTCGCACGTAACCACTTTCATATCGCTTTGCCGTGTCAGCGTCGATGTATTCCGCTTCAGTGAACGCTGCCGATTCGTGGCCGAGATCTTCTGAAACATCCCGCAATGGTCTCCGGTTCTCGATTATGTCCATGGAAGCACCGGTATGACGAAGAATGTGCGTTTTCTTTGAGGTCTGCAGTAACTCATCTGAAGCCTCAGGCATTCCCATGTCCAGGTACCGGTTAGCCGCCAGCACCATCGATTCCTCAACAATCCGCTCAATTGTCCTTTTGCTCATAACTGGGTCTGATTTCCCGCGTTTGGCAATCAGAGGTGCGGTTTCGCCGGGAGAAGGCATCGGCGGGAGGCCACGGTATTCCCGGTACCGTTTAAGGTAGGGGATATAGGCCTTGGGTAGTGGTATAGCACGGTCCTTGTCCCCCTTGCCTGAGACGTTTAGCTCCCAATAGCGGTTGTTCCCCAGGGTTGTGATCTGGAAATCCCCCATTGTTGGTGCCACAAATTGCTCGGAATCCGGATCGCCGTGGGGCGCCAGTTCAAATACCCGTAGGTAGAGCACCTTCATGGTGACGACAATGAAGAGATTTACCTCGTAGTAGTCATCTTTGTCAGCGGCCTTGATGAGCGTGTCGTGAAGGTGTCGCCATTGATCGGAAGTCAGTCGCGGGGCGGTCGCCTTGCGTGCCTTCGGCGCGGTTGGTGATCGACTTGCTCTTTCGGCCTTGCTCGCTTTCTGAACCCGTTTGGTGGCATCGAGCATGGGTGATCGACTCAGGTAGCCGGAAACCGTCAAGCGCTTGAAGAAGATCGACATGCTGGCCACGGCTGCATCGATCGTACTCTGCTTGCGGACTTTTCCTGCATCATAGAACGGACGCCAATCCGGGTTTGCTTCCCGGCGGCCGGCGCGGGTGACAAATCCCCTCAGGCGACCCTGTTCAGGTGTGGTAGACCACCCCTTTGGTGGGCGCTTGATCAGGTTGATATAGGCGTCGATATCATCGCCGTTCAGCTCTTTGAGTGATTTGCCCCGGATACACCAGGTGAAATTTAGGAGCCTTTGCACTTCACCGCGGAACTGGGCAAAGGACCCGGGTGTAGCCGCATGCTTAGTCAGGAATTTGGCCGCGGCATGCCAGTCTTCTCTGGCCTGGGGGTGCTGTGCATCCAGAAACTGTGCGAGGGTGGGGTAGTCCTCCAGGCTTTCGATCTGCCCATCGAGCAGCTTCGCGGTATCGAACAGCGGGTGCCCCGGAAACGTTTTTCTGCTCATGGTGTGGATCTCGAATCTTGTTGTTTTGCTTTCATGGCCGCGATTCTGGCGTACGCAGCCCGGCCCCGGGAAACGTATTCATGGCCACAGGTATTGCAGCGGCACAGAACCCCCTGACCCCGGACCTCAATCACTTCGACGTTGAACCAACGCCAGAATGTGGGGCTGTAATTGCTCCGGGCGTACATATAGCTCCACTTTGCCTTGCACTTGGAGCAGTAAAGGGCGCGTACAGGCGTTGAACGTCCCATTATTTCTTTGGCCTTCTATTGGCCCGGTTTTCGATCTTTCCTTCTCGGACCATTTGCTGAAGCTCCGTGATACATACCGGCCGGGTTTTCTCCAGCTTGGCCTCGAGTTCTGTCTTCTCCCCCGGGAAAAGCCTTTTCTTTAGCCGGTGAAGAGCCCGAATCTGGCGTTTAACTTCATCTTTCTCAGCTTGCGTGCAGTTGCTGATGGCGTCGAGAAAAGTCTCACGATCCTGCAGGGCCCACTCAATGGCCATAAACATGGTGTCGCCGTAGGAGTTCAGATGCATAGTTACCTCCCGCTGAACGCGGTTTTAGTGCCGGGCCGGCTCAAAGACCTCATAGCCGGCGAATAACTTGATTGTCCGATCGCTGCTATCCCACACAGCGACCGGGGTTCCGTTGTTGGCCAGGGACATCTTGCGTGCTTCGGACTCTGCAGCTTCCAGGGACGCAACGACTGGATCCCTTTTCTGAGGATTCAGGAAAAGCCCGTAGCGGTAACGTCGTCTGGACTCACTCGCCACGCTCAAGCCCTCCATCCAACGTTGACGTACTGCCGTCACCGCCATCAACATGGCCTTCGACGTAACCGAGAACCAATTTTCTCCCATGCCCATCATCAAACCGAAGGGAGCCGGTACCGGAGCCACCGAATAATTCAATCCCGAGACTTTCTGCTTCACGCAAATATCGGCTAAGGCCTTTTGCGATCCGCTCTACCTTCTTCGGGTCGAGGCCGGCGTGCTCACACTCGGGGATGTTGATGAACATTCGATTACTCCCAGAATCGCTTAATCGGAGGAAGGTCGAGGCCCTGATCAATGGCGTCGAAATTCTGCTCAAAATACTGGACGTACTGATCCAGATGCTTTCCGCAGAACTCTTCCAGTTCATTCACTGGTAAGCGAGGATAAAAAACGATTTCCGGATAGCCATCTTCGTCAGCGAATTGAACAGTCCCATCATCAAAAACAAGTCGCCCAACCCCGCCGAGATAGTTCTCAACGGCGGCGATGTAGGGGTAGTTGTTGGCCCCTCGGGGTCAAAAAATATCGTGTTTGATTCAACCATGACTCACTCCACTTGCTGTTACTTGCCGTCTCGAACCCAGCGCCTTACGCGCAATTCACAACCGGATGTCAGAGCCACGCCATTGGCCATACCCACATGGGTCGCTCTTTGCTTGCACCCGCAGCCGCATCGCTGGCGGCTCTTGCTTGGTGCCTTGACCATGAAGCGTGTGTGTTCTGACGCACTACCCCATATTTCCACTGCAATACTCCTGTTAAGCCGCGCAGGCCAAGAACTCAGGGTTAACAACTAGAGAATCATTACCCGCAAACCGGTATGAGCCACCGTGAACATACTCATGCATACATTCTGTAATCAGCCATTTACGGTTGGTGTTCTCAGCCCCAACCGCCGTGGTCAGGCTTCCGCCAAACGGATCCACCACCAGGTCTCCCTCCCGCGACATCAGCCGAATCAGAAATTCCGCTAAACGCAGTGGGTAAGGGGCTCCATGAGCTGGTAATCCGGCTGCCTTCGCCGCCTTCTTGTAGGCCGACTGCGAGCGACAGTTGTGCGGAAACCGAAGAACGTTCCTCGGGATTCTTCCCGGTGTTTCATTTGAGAAGGCGCCGGCCGGGCGTCTGTACGCGCCATCAGAAAAAGATCTGGCCTCTTTGGTACCGCCAGCACGAATCAGTGACAGGTGACGCTCAGAGTGCGGCTCCAAAACCCGGCGGTTATCGGAAATGAGCTGAGAAGGATCATTGCTAAACCAGTAAATTGGCTCCCAGGCGACATTCAACTGCTGGCGGGTTTTACTGGCCCACTGCAAAGGCCCGGGGGGCTTGCAGGGGTTCTCCCAGATCAATTCGTCAATTTTCCAGAGACCGAGCTCTTCCGCCAGCGCGATCACCATCTTTTCCCGGTATAGCGATCGGGCAGGGCAGCCTGGCTCAAAAATGTCATTGGAAACGTTCAGACAGATGCTGCCGCCGGCCACCAGGTTTCTCGCGATAGGGCGAATGCTCTCAACAATGAAGTCGATGTATTCGTTCAACGAGGGGTTACCGTAAGCCCGGGATTCCCGGAGCGGGTAGGGCGGTGAGGTCAGGCAGAGTGTGATTGGAGTGTCTATGGACTCAAACACATCGCTGCTCAAGGACCAGAGGGCGGCGCCAAGCTTTGTGGAGAATGCCACCACGGACGCCTTGGGCTGGACCTTGCGAAGCTTGGTCTTACCCTTGCCGGTCAGAACCCATTCGCCGCGGGTTTCAGTGCGTTCGAGCAGACCTGCCGCCTTCAGGGTTTGTTGATGCCACCGGATTTCACGCTTGAGCGTGCTTCTGGGGGTGCCGTCAGCGCCAATCGGCTTACGCTCATTCAATGCAGCGAGGGGAATCCCGGCTTCCCGGGCAACTCGGCGATAAAGGCTGGCATTATCGACAGGGCCTTCCGCTTTGCTGTAGACGGTCTTTACTGCATTGAATAGTGACAGCTGCATTGATCATTCCTGATTCATCCTAACCTGAGATTATTGTTGCACAATATTAATGCGTTATCAAATGTCATATAATTATTTATAAGAGTGGCTTAAGGAAAATCAGGCTGCATTTTTCCGCCATCACCATAGGCAGAGCGAGTTATTTGTACTAGGATAGTATCGTATTAGGTACGAGCTACGAGGTAAGTCATGGCCACCGAAGCCGATATCAGGGCAATGGGCGAGGATGTCATCAAAATCAGTTTCTCCGGCGAGAAGCGCAACGAAACATTCGTGATCGACAACATTGATGACCTGTTGAGATTGCGGGTAAGCCGGGAAGTGAAACAGCCAATTTCCCGCTTGATGACAGCGATGCTGATCTCCAAGAAGCCCGCTTCTGGTGAGACCCTGAAATACATATCAGCGACAATCCCAAAAGACGTGGTTGCAGCCTCTCTTGAGATCAATCCGACGAATCTTTCGAAGCTATACCGGCGGCCGGCTCTGTCCCGAACACAAACGGAAGAGCTGGATAGCCTGACCCTGGTATGGAAGGACGCTTTTTACGGCCTTTTCTCTGGCAACTCAGAGGCCATGACCCGTTGGCTTGAAACGCCGGTACCGGCCCTCAACGGAGTCACCCCCAGGAGCTTGATGGGTACCTTGTCCGGGCGCCGTGTGCTGGAGGGATACATCCAGGATCTCAAGTTCGGAGATTACTCTTGATCCTATTCAAAGCCGGGCACAAGGACTACGTGGACAAACTCGCTGATTACCGGAAAACACGCAGCTTTCGCGAAGGTGGCCGATGGAACAGTCCCGGCACGCCGGCATTGTATTTCAGCAGCAACGTGCAAAACGCCATGCTGGAGCTGAGAAACTACCTACCTGACCCTGTAGTGGCGAACACCGTGAACGTCATGGGGGTGTTTCAGACACCGCCACTGCGATTGATTCACCTCAGACCTGATGAGCTACCCAGCGGGTGGCATCAATACCCTTATCCGACACAAACCCAGATTACCGGTGACCGGTACTTGCTGGACGAGAACTACGACGGTTTTGTGGTTCCTTCTTGTGCAATTAACCATGACCTAGCTGAGTCAACCTACAACGATGTTCGCCAGAGTATCTATGCAAACGTGATCGTGAACCCTGAACGCCAGGCAATACAGGAAGCTTTGCTGCTAGAGAAACACAGCCCGATATACTCAGCTCGCGCATTCTCCGCACTCAAAGGAGATCTTTGACCATGAAAACGTCCGCATCTTCGATGATCGTTTTTCTTGTTGCGGTCTTTATGGCTTCTACTCTAATCGGAGCCTCTCTATGGGACAGTTTCGTTGATGGACTCCGGCTTATGATCGAGGGTTTCTAGCTAGGTCTCAGAAAATTGGCTAAACCTGATCATTTGGAGGTTTTGCCATGAAGAAGATCAGCCATGCACCACTTTCCATCGGTCAGTTTGCTTCAGGCTTAGGTGTGTCAGTGGTCACAATCCGGCGATGGTGTCGGGTCGGGAAAATCAGTGAGGCTTTCAGAACGGCTGGCGGACATCGCCGATTCACAACGGGGCAATTGCGCAAGCTAATGGGTTTGAACGATCAGCGGTACAGTGTCGGCTATGCTCGCGTTTCCTCTCATGATCAAAAGAGCGATTTATTGACACAGGCTAATCGACTGGCAGGCGTTTCAGATCGAGTCATTGAGGACTTAGGTTCTGGGCTGAATTGTAAAAAACCGGGCCTGAGAAGGCTCATTGCTACATTGTTAAATCACGAAGTATCCACGTTGTACCTCACGCACACCGACCGGCTGGTAAGGTTCGGACACGAACTGATCTTTCAGGTCTGCCGCTGGGCCGGAACGGATGTGGTGGTTCTGGACGATGAGAAGGAGATTCCG
The DNA here is from genome assembly GCF_059072335.1 of Marinobacter sp. H13. NCBI lineage: Bacteria > Pseudomonadati > Pseudomonadota > Gammaproteobacteria > Pseudomonadales > Marinobacteraceae > Marinobacter > Marinobacter sp. H13. The sequence goes on from NZ_JCACRU010000009.1 coordinate 402,036, forward strand.
TTTGAACAGGAGCTTTGTCAGGACGTGCTGACGCTGATGACGGTATTCTCTGCACGACTGTACGGAAAGCGGTCCCACAAGAATCGCAAACTTACCGCTTGATACTGTATATATAATCAGTATTATTAGGGTGTGGATGTTGCCTTCAAGACCCAACTGCTGCCCAACAACAAGCAGCGCACCTACTTCGCTAAAGCCAGCGGGATCTCGCGATTCACCTGGAACTGGGCGTTGGCCGAATGGGATCGGCAATACGCCATACACAAAGATGGAAGCGGGGACCGCCCTTCGGGCATGGCGCTCAAGCGCCAATTCAATGCCCTGAAGAAATCCGAGTTTCCATGGGTGTACGAAGTGACCAAGTACGCCAGCCAGCAGCCATTCATTTCGCTCCAGCGAGCCTTCTCCGACTGGATGAAGGATCTTAAATCCTCGAAGCCCAAACACCTGAAGAAGCGCCGCCCGCGCTTCAAGAAGAAAGGCAAGGCTGTAGATTCATTCTACATTGGCGGAGACCAGGTGAAGGTTGAAGGTTGCCGGGTCAAGGTGCCGAACCTGGGATGGGTTCGCATGGCGGAGCCGGTCAAATACGGTGGTCACATCAACAGCATGACGATCAGCCGCCAGGCTGATAAATGGTTTGTGTCCTTCTCCATGAAGGTTGAGGTCTGCTCACTCCCAAGCAAAAGCCAAGCACGGTGTGGTGTGGATCTCGGTATCAAGGCGCTAGCCACGATCTCTCAGGGAGATGTTCGGGAATGGAAATCCCCAAAGCCACTGCAACAAGCGCTACGGAAGCTGGCCCGGTATCAACGGCGACTGGTGAAAAAGGTCAAAGGCAGTGCCGGCTATCGAAAACTGAAGACCCGCATTGCCAGACTCCACAAACGAATTGCCGACATTCGTGCCAACACGCTGCATCAGCTTACCCACTATCTGACCAGCAAATTTGCAGAAGTTGTTATCGAGGATCTGAACGTCAAAGGCATGATGGCGAATGGGAAGCTGGCCCGGCACATTGCCGACATCGGCCTGTTCGAGTTCCGCCGACAGATGACCTACAAGATGGAATGGCGAGGTGGCGTTCTTACCGTAGCAGATCGATGGTATCCATCCAGCAAACGTTGCTCTGCCTGCGGAAACCATAAAACGGATCTGGCGTTGGCGGATCGGGTCTACCACTGTCAGTCCTGCGGCCATCGAGAGTGCCGAGACTACAACGCCAGCAAGAATCTTGAGCATTACAATACGGCTCGTTCAGCCGGAATTTACGCTACTGGAGATGACGGCTCTGCCCAGGCCGCTTAGGCAGCTTGGGCAACCAGCATCGTTGAATGTAGAAGTGAGCATCAAACCTGATGATCAGGTTTGGATAGGTCTCTCAGAACGGTAATCCCAGTGAAACTGAAAAGGACCGGTTCGTTGCTGCCAGCTTTTGGGTTCTTGCTCCGGTTGCGATGGTCGCGGTAACAATTGCCATTATTCTGGATGACACAAATGATACTAAGCAGTGAGCGTAGAGGTGTCAGATGAGTTCAGCAGTTACTGAGCAGTTAAGTCCCTACCACCTTTCCCGGGACTACTCGAAGCTTTATGAGCTAATCTGCCGCGGTTTCAGGATGGCGGGTTGGGCAAATTCATTTAACCGTATCGATTCAGATGATACGCCTCTCCGTGACATCTGTGAGATTCGAAGAGAGGGTGAATACCAGGTCATGTTTTGTACCACAAATAATGTAACTCTCCTGTTGCAGTCTTAAACCACCCCTTTATACTGAACAAAAATACAGTATTGGAGATCCGAGGGTGGAGTTCCTTCTTGCTACACCAGAGTTTGGAATCAGGGGCCACTCCTATGAAGGGTTCCCGATTCTTCTCAAATCCAATCATGATGTGTTTGTCGAAGGAATGGAATTTCTCGTTCATCACTGCTTAAAACGTGGAAGTGTGCAAAGCCGACGTAGTTGGGAAACGTTTGGAAGGGATCTGTGTGATTATTTCGAGTTCATTGAAGCCAATGGGTTTGATTGGAGAGAGCTTGATCACCGAAATCACGAAACCCTGTTAGCCCTGTATCGCGACGTTTCTTTTGATCGATTTAACCTTAGCGCCTCCACGGTAAACCGACGACTTCACCTGGTGATCAAGTTTTATCAGTTTGCCCTCAAACAAGGTTGGGTAAGCACGTTGCCGTATGACCTTGAAACGGTGAGAGTCAGACAGACAAAGGGTTTCCTGGCACACACAGACACGTCCGGGGGGTATGCCGTAAAGCCTGATGTACTGCTGAAAACCACGCCAACCAAGATCAAAGTCCTCAACAAAGAGCAGGTCGATGAGCTGCTGAAAACCATCAAGAACAAAACTCTCCGATTGATCGTTCGGTTGGCGTTGCTAACGGGTTTGCGTAAAGAAGAGCTGCTGACAATTCCAGTTCACTACATATCTGCACCCCGGTCGATCTCGGCTCGAAGTCATGTGGTGGTTGAGCTTGATCCCCAAGAGATGAGCACCAAGGGAGACAAACCACGGACGATCCATGTGCCGATATCATTGATGACGGATCTCTGGGATTACGTGATCCACGAGCGTCACGAAACGATCCGCAAACACGGGACAGACCCAAAAGCCCTCTTTGTAACCGCCAAGGGCAACCCCTGGAGCATTCGAACCTCGCTCAACAATCAACTGAACCGATTGAAGCTGTCGTTCGCCTGCCATCCCCACATCCTTCGTCATACATACGCGACGCACACGTTGAAATCACTGATGTCACGGAAGAGCACCACGTTCAATCCGTTGATCTATGTCCGAGATCGCCTCGGCCACAGCAGCATCACGACTACGGAAAAATACCTGCATTTCCTCGACGACATCGAAGACGATTTGCGCACAAGCTATCAGAGAGAAATTGAAGAAACGGCGAAGGAGGCGGCCTGCGCATGAAAAAGGATTTCACGCTAGAGAGGCATGAGGTTGGTGTTCAGGAGTGTGGCGAGACTGCAATCGAGGGGACAATCACCACCGTTGATCAGGCGCGTGTTTCAAAACCGGCGAACACCGTCGTTGCGTTTCCCGAAAACGCAACAAGCGCCAGAAATGCGGACTTCGGGCCATTTTACGGCCAGGGCTATGACAACATCACCGCTGCCTGCCAACGCACAATCGAAAGGCTGGTCGCAGAAAGCGTCAAAACCAATGGAAAGTCTCTCAGCCCGAGCACGATTGCGAGTTACTGGAATGATGGCTTTCGTAACTTTGCGCCCTTCCTGTCGTTACTCCACGCCGCTAGTGGTGAGCGCCTTACCATGGCCGATCTCGACGCCGACAGCATCAAACAATTCCTCCAGTACTTGAGAAACGAGCCCCTCAAATACGGCGCGCAGAAAAACTACTTCTCTCATACCAAATCTCTGCTTGTGGCATGCCATCGGTTCGGGTTCTGGCCAGAAGTGGATATGAAAACGGTCTGGCCTGCCAGTCCGTTTCCGAGTTCTAACAGGCGAACTAAGGGCCAGAGGGCGCTTAGCAAGAATGAAAAGCGGTTTTTGATCAAAGCGCTGCGAAAAGACATGGAGCGTATTGTGGCTCACTCGGAGCCACTGGGTCGCTATGACTTGGCCGTATGCGTCTTGTCCATTGCGCTGTCGACCGGAATGAACCTGACGCCCATCCTGGAGCTGACCACAGACTGCGTACAGCCTCACCCGCTCAAATCCAACCTGCGGCTGTTAGTGAGCTTTAAACGTCGTGGTAACGCCACGCAAGTTGTCGCACTGAGAAAGTCTGAGGAAGTGTCAGAGATGGCCAGTATCCATCTCTATGCCGCTGATGCCATTGATCTGATCGTTGCGAGGAACGCTACGACACGCGCCCAGTTCGATGACTCAAATCGGCTGCTGGTCTACGAGGGAACTCGTAGCAAGTTCGTGGGCAAAGCATGCCGACTGACGAACTCCATATTGAATTACAGCATCAACGCATTTGTTGACCAGCACCAGCTTAAAACGGACGATGGTAAACCGCTCACATTGAATGTCAGCCGGCTGCGCCAGACGCTCTTGAATCGTGTGTGGGAAATGTCGGGGCAGGACCCCTTGGTGGCGGCCAGAACAGGCCGACATGCCGTCTCAACGGGCAATGCCCACTACTGGGAAGCACCACCGGAAGCGGAAACCGACATGCGGTTTTTAGGCGAGGCGCGTGTTCAGGAGCTTCTTAGCCAGCCGAATATTATCGCCAGTGACCGAACACCCGTTTCGTCGTGCAAGGATGTCCGTCGCGGGCAGCGCGCCCCGAAAAACGGCGAGCCCTGTCAGGACTACCTCGGCTGCTTCCGATGTAAGAGCTTCGTGGTGACCGGCGATGACCTCTATCGCCTGTTCAGCTTCTACTGGGCCGCCCTGCGCAATTACGACACCTTCGGCGGCAAACGCTGGACCAAGTACCTCAAGCAAGTGATTCGACTGATCGATGAAGAGATTGCGCCTCACTTTGGTCAAGCGCTCGTGAATGAACAGCGCGAGAGAGCGAAACACCAGCCGCACCCGTTCTGGCGAGACCTGAGCATGGCGAGGATGGCGGTATGAGCAAGATTACCGGCGCAGAGGTGCTGGCCGACCGTGAACGTTTGCTGCGGGCTTTGCCCCAGGGTGAAGGACTTCACGGTATCATCACCACGGACCGGGCCGATGGGGTGTTATATGCGCTTTCCCGGTATGAAGACCCGGAGTGGTGGTTGCCCAGAGCCAAGAGCACTGGAAACCGGAGGGATTGCGAGCGGAGGATGGATTTTACCCGGATCAAAGGCGATCAACTGAGATCCGAAGCCAAAATCCTCATGGGCCGAACAATCTGGGGCGAAAAGGCGCTGAGCAATGCCTCGGTCTTCACTATTTTCCAGAATCTGGTGCTCTGGCTGAACTGGTTGCACGACCAGGGGATCTCCGGTCTGGCGCAGGTCACGCCTCTCGTAGCGGTCCGCTACGTTCAATACGTCCAGCGTTTGACCCCGCCGCATAAGCCGGGGAAACAAATTAGCAGCATGACGAAGTGGAATCGCTTGTCGACTGTGGAACGAAGCTGGAAATTACTGCGCGATACCTCCCACGGATTTGAGCATCCATGGCCCGAAAGCTCGGCTATCGCGCTGTCCGGACATAAGAGATCAAACAAGGCCAAGACTGACATCATTCCTGATGACATTCTTCGGCAACTGTTCCAGCACGCCGAATTTCTGCTCAATCGAGCCGACGACTTGTTGAAGCATCGGGATGCCCTAGCTGACTTCCAACCCTGTTCTAAAAACCATAACGATCAATGGGAGGAGCGGGTCGAGTTTTTGAAAACCCGAGGTTGGGATCAGGGGCTAGGTGCACTGGGTACGACACTGCGCGACCTGCGTGACGGTTGTTTCGTGATCATTCTGGCGACGACCGGTATCCGGGCCCATGAACTCGGAAACATCCGGAGGGATCAGTGGTACAGCGAAGTTCGAGATGGCGAGCGGTTCTACTTCCTCGGCTCACGTTCGGACAAAACTCATGCGGGCGAAACATCATGGCTGTGCCCGGAGATTGCGATTGAGGCGGTAAAGGTGCTGGAGCGGCTGGTAGAGCCCTTGCAGGCTGAACTTGAGCAGGCGCTGAAAGAAGCCAAAGTAGTGGGAGACCTGAACAAAGTGACTTGTCTTGAAAAGTGCTCAGGTTGCATCGGTCTGACCAAGTTAACGCAAAAGAGAAACAGTATTTCTCTGCTGAGTGGCCTCGCTCTGCACCGAAGGCTCGGGAAGTTTGCGAAGGACCTCGGGATAGATTGGAAGCTTGCTTCACACCAATTCCGGCGTACTTTTGCTAACTACGTGGTGCATCACAAGCTGGGTGACTTGCGGTATCTGCGAGATCACTTCAAGCACTGGAGCCTGGATATGACCATCCTGTATGCAATGAACGAGGCGCAGGATCTGGAGCTCTATGACGAAATCTACGCCGCTTTTGACGGCAAACGTCAGGCGATTGTCGGTCATTGGTTGGAGCCTGATACTCGGCTTTCCGGTGGCATGGCCGGCCATATCCGCCAAATGCGAAGCCGCTCGGAAGAAGTCCGTACCTATAAAGATCGGAAAGAGATGATTGAGGCCATCAGCGAGCTGGTGTACCTGCGGTCCACCGGCATCGCCTGGTGTACCAACGATACCGGCGTGGACTGTGCAGGCGGCCAATGCGAGGATTGCGAGCACGGTTGTATTGACGATAGCCAAAAGCCGTTCTGGGAAGGACTTTACCTGCAACAGATTGAGCTTCGACAGATCGATGATCTGGATGACTCGGGATCAAAGACGGTCGAGCGCACCATGGAACGCTGCGAGAGGGTGTTGACCGATCTCGGCGTGGACATCAACCGTCTCAAGGAGCAACTGACCGATGTCGACGTCATCTGAATCCGAGACCCACAAGCGTATTCGGCTGGCCATTGTTCGATTGGAAAAAGGCCAGCCTAAGGTCGTTGAGAAGGGCAGGAAAGTCTCGGTGGCCGCTGTTGCCGAAGAGGCCGGAGTCAGTCGTGCCTTGATCCACAAAGACTACCCAGACATGCTGGAACGCATCCGGGGCAATTCCAACAAGGCGATCCAGAGACAGCGTGACGAGAAGCACGAGAAACTCAAGGAAGAGCGTTTCAAGAATCGTCAGTTACGGGAAAAAATCGTAGATTTGACCGAGCAGCGCAACGAACTTGCTTCGAAAAACGCGACTCTTGAACTCGAAAATCGCCGGCTCTCGGCAATCTTGGAAAGTAAAAACGTTAGAGTTTTTAGGGGGAAATCGGGTGAGTAGCGCTACGCAGATTTTGGCCAGAACCTTTTTCTCCCGCTTCTTAAACAAAAGCGAACATTCACCGCACCCCCAATTCCAGGCTTTACGCCCCTTAAACGGGTAAGCAATGCCCCATCAAGAACTTGGCAAACGATCAAAAGGGCTGACGGTTCCAGCACGTCGATCGCCAATTTTCTCTTAGATTGCCTGGAATCAGTGTGTATCGATCTTTTCGTCCCTTACCGTTGAATACGAGCAAACTGCGGCTTTTTAGGTCGATGTCTTTCACGCGAAGCGAAAGAGCTTCGTTGATTCTCAAACCGCATCCATAAAGAAGCGCAGTGATGAGCCAATACTCTGCATCCATGTTTTGAAGAATAGAAGCAACTTCATCGGGACTCAGAACGGTTGGCATGCGTCGAGGCGTTTTCGTCATCTTGTACTGTAGGTTTTCAATCTCCCGCTTCAGCACATGCTTGTAGACAAAAATAATCGCGCATAGCGCCTGATTTTGAGTGCCCGGACTGACTCCCCGATTGACGGCGAGATGATTCAGGAAACGCTCAATTTCGTGATTACCCATGACTTTTGGGTGCTTCTTGTCATTGAAAAGGATGAACTGACGAACCCAGTAAAGATAGGACTTCTCGGTTCGGTAGCTGTACTGCTTTGTCCTAATTTCTGTGCGGACCGATTGTAGAAACGGTGACTTCGACACGCTCGCCCTCCGTGGCTGAATGCTGTATGTACGTACAGTTATAATAAAAAACACCCAAAAACGCCAAAATTCTTGCGGCTTAATTTGCACGGCCCTGCTCGCTTTTCACAATGCATCTCTGTAGGTATCTGTTTCAGCATGGGAAAAATTCGACCCACTGGATTTAACGTGCAAAAACGTGCATAAATATCCCGCGTGCACACTTTTCACAGAACCAAAAGCTCAAAAGCCCCCTGAGATGGAGGGGTAATGATCTGAAAAATCGAGGTTATTCAGGTTGTGAAGCAGTATTGGACTGGGTGATGGTGTTGCGGTTTAATAAGAAAGCAAACTAATAAGCTGTTAAGGGGCAAGTGCCTAAGAATCGAATAAGGATGTTTAAATGCGATTACATGAACTTAAAATAAATAATTTTAGAAAACTAAAAAATTGTCGGATCAAGTTTAGAGATACGACTTTTCTCATTGGGCCAAATAACGCAGGAAAATCTAGCGTCTTTGCTGCGCTAGAGCATTTTCATAAAAATTCGAATTTAGATAGAGAGGACTACTCAAAAGAGTATAACGAACAAGAAGAGAGTTATACCTATGAAGATGAAGTTGAGATTGAAGCGGAATATCATAACTTACCAGATGCTGCTCATAGCTGGGTAGGGTTCAAAGGTAGACTAATATCAACTCAAGATCAGCTAGAAGGAGAGACCGGTAACTCTATCGTTTACAAAAAAGTCTGGTCTCTTAATCAAAGCAAGCCAAAGATATTCATGAAAGAATATCCGAGAACAAGAAGTGCGTTGTACGCAGAATGTACAAAGGTATCAGACCTCGTAGGTGAGCATTACTCGGAAATATTCCTGAAAGAGCATTTTGGTGAGGCGAATTTTGATAAAAATCTAACAACAGCGGCAACAAAATCGAAATTATTGGATTTGCCCGAATGCTGGGATATTCAAATGGATGAAGAGGCTACTTGGGTGGAAAACCCTGGTGGCATTCCCGGTAACGTCTTATCAAAACTCCCAGTTATTGTAGTTATCCCAGCAGAATCTTGCATTTCCGAGCTAACAAGCTCTGGCGGAGCTTTGTTTACTTTGTTGGGTGGGCTATTTGATCAGGTCAGGAGCAACTCTGAAAACTACGCTCAAGCACAGACTTTTCTTAATAACCTTGCTTCCGAGCTTAATCCAAATGATGAAGAAACTGATTTCGGCCAGTTAATCCGAGATCTTAATGGAATGGTTGATACTCTTTTTCCTGATTCATCTGTACATGTTAGTGCAACACTTGATGTGCCAGATAAATCTATTAAGCCTCAGTTTAAGGTGGAAATGGAGAGCAATGTAAAAACCGCCGTAAATTATCAAGGCCACGGGATGATCAGGGCAACCGCATTCCAGCTATTACGATTTGTGCAAGACTTTATAAATAGAAATACTGACAATCCTCGGGCAACCATATTTTGTTTTGAGGAGCCTGAGATATATTTACACCCATCGGCTGCAAATCAAATGCGAGATTCGCTATATGACTTGGCAGGCCCAAACTGTCAAATTATAGCGACTACACACTCTCCTTATATGGTTAATCTTGGTTCCGATAAAAGCATGAGCTTAACGAAGTTTGGCTTTACTGAAGATGGCTTCTCGACAGCAAATTCGTTCAATCTAGAAGAGGCTTTTGTTGCGCTCGTCGAAGAAGAAAAGCAGAACTTAAAAATGCTTTTGAAGGTTGATGACTATATCGCAAGAATGTTCTTCTCAAAGAAGTGTGTGTTTGTTGAAGGTGATACAGAAGAAGTTGTCGTGCGCGAAACAATCAAAAGGCTATCTCATGAAGATAAGGCAAAGGTCATAGGGAACTGTGAGTTTCTAAGAGCCCGAGGAAAGGCTGTACTTATATCAATTGCAAAGTATTTGAATGCGCTAGATGTAAACTACATGTTTATGCATGACCGTGATGCAGGGACTGAACGCGCGGAAGCGATGAATGCACCAATCTTGGAACAGACAGGGCATGAACGGCGAATTATGATTGAGGAGTGCATTGAAGATTTATTGGGCTATGATGCCCCGAGTAGCGAAAAACCATATAAAGCACACCTGCACATCCAAAATAATTGGGGGGATGAATTTTCTGATTTACCGAATAATTGGAAGTCAACATTTATCACCTTATGCAGCCCATATTTGGATCACCTTCGAGAAGCCCCTTAACAAGTTGCTGCACTCGGAAAAATTACTCGCTACGCTCCCAATTTTCCGGTGAGCAAGGCGTTATGCAATCAAGGAGGACAAGTTACGTGATCACTGACCGAGAAACTGAACTGGCTGAGCGACTAATCAAGCTACATGACGGAAGGAGCTATCGGGAACTCCAAGAAATGTCGGCGCTGCCTAAAGACCCGAATGACGATGGGAAGATCACTGAAGACATGTATCTGGATATGTGTCGGGATATAGAGAACGAAATGGGTGCGTTGGAAAGCATCGAGTCTATAGATTGCCTACCGAGAAATGAGTCCAAGTTGACGTTGTGGAAGGCGAAGTACAGCAAAAGTGATATCAAAGTGTTTTGGGCGATTGGATTCGACTCGGAGACACTGAAAGTTCAAGACGTTTTGGTCCAATGGTAAATGCATAACAAGGCCAGTCACGGCGACGTCTACTACATTGCGGCTTCGCCTTCATTCCGTAGCCGCGCATGCTGGCTGGCGTTATACAGACTAAGGAGAGTCAGACTTGAAGTTAGCCAATGTAGTCCCGTGGGGCCGATGTTTTGAAGAGTATCAGGCGATGTTCGGGTTATCCGAGAATGACCTGAACAAGCGTATCCTTGGTTGCGGTGATGGCCCCGCAAGCTTCAATGTAGAGGCGGCAGGCCGTGGGTGCCAAGTCATTTCCTGTGATCCGGTTTACGAGTTCCAAGTTGACGAAATACGTCGCCGAATTGATGAAGTGTACCCGGAAATTATGACTAAGATGCGGCAAGGCGCAGACAAATATATTTGGGAGACACTGAGTAGCGTCGAGCATCTTGGCGAGATCCGTATGAATGCCATGTCGAGGTTCCTGGCCGACTTTGAGGCAGGTTGTCAGCAAGGCAGGTATGTATCAGCGTCTTTGCCTTCGCTGCCGTTTTCCGACTCTGAGTTCGACTTGGCACTCTGTTCCCACTATCTTTTTCTCTACAGTGACCATGTGGGTGGGGCAGCTCACCTCGCATCAATGCGAGAGCTATGCAGAGTGGCGCCGGAAGTCCGTGTCTTTCCTGTTGTATCCTTAGACGGAGAAGTTTCGAAGCACCTGGATCAGGTAATGACTGCATTATCGTCCGATGGTGTTGATGTCTCATTGCAGCCTGTTAGTTACCGGTTTCAAAAAGGTGCTACTGAGATGTTGGTGGCAAAGCCCGTATAACCAATGGCTGTTGTCGGACGCACCTACGCTGCGCTCCGGTACGCCGCAAAGCCAGGCGTTATGACTAAGGAAAGTAACGTGCAGAAAAAGGAAGTTTCGGAGTACATACTTGATCAATATCGGGGAGTAGTGGCGGTCGATGCTTGGGGTGAGCAGTCGTTTTTCTACAATCCTGACCGGCGACTACCTCGAGGCATATATTTTGCGACGCTCAAGGACAAGGATGGGGAAAATGACAAGGGGTCGAATCTCGACCGTGAGGGAGTGTTCCGCTTTAATTTCGGAATAGGTAAGTCGTCCTATAAGGAGATCTTGGGCAATATACCTGCCAGGCCCGCAGCGGGTGGGGTGGTGAATACGGGTCACAACTTCACCGAGCTAAATAAGGTTTTACCGCACCCGGTGTACGGATGGATGTCTTGGGTATGCGTTCTCAATCCTGACAAAGCCATGATCCAAAAGTTGGAACCTTTGCTGAATGAGTCCTATGACCTTGCGGTCAAGAAATATGCTAAACGCGTCAAGTCATAACCAGACAGTCAACCGGACGCCAAAAGCGTGGCCGCTTTTGGTTCCCTCCGCTGCGCTCCGGCGCCGGTTACTTTAGCGTTATGTGTAAGGAGAGCATGGATGCGATTTCAAGCCATTCCAATCATCCGAATCTTCGATGAGACCAAGGCCAAGGAGTTCTACCTGGATTTCCTCGGTATGTCGCTCGATTGGGAACATCGCTTTGAGCCGGGATTTCCTATCTACATACAGGTCTCTCGAGATGGGTTGGTTTTCCACCTCAGTGAACACTCGGGAGACTGTACCCCCGGTTCCAAAACGTTCGTGAATACTGATGAGCTTGAAGCCCTGCACCGCGAAATTAGTTCACGAGGTTACAAATATTCTCGGCCAGAGATTACGACTGCGCCTTGGGGTGATAGGGTGTTCGAAGTGGTAGATCCGTTCTCAAACAGAATTTTGTTCAATGAACGCACAACCACATAACCAGTCATTCCAGTTCGTTACGGCCCTGATGGGCCTCCACCGGACGGCCTTTTCTTCGCTTCGCTACGCAAAGGCCGCCGCTGAATAATGGCGTTAAGTGTTTTCAGGGAGGAAACTGTGAGTAAGTATCATATTGCACAACTCAACATTGCCACGCTATTGGCGCCGATAGATTCGCCGCAGCTTTCGGATTTTGTCGCGAATCTCGATCGGATCAATGCGTTGGCAGATGACTCCCCTGGTTTTGTCTGGCGGCTACAAACCGAAGACGGTGATGCTACCGGCATTGATTATTTCGGCTCCGATAAGATCGTGAATCTCTCCGTCTGGGAATCGGTCGAGACTCTGCACAATTATGTTTATCGGTCTGCTCACGTCGAGATAATGCGCCGCAAGAAAGAGTGGTTCCAGAAAATGGGCGAGGCATACATGGTGCTCTGGTGGGTGCCTGTCGGCCACATCCCGTCAATCGAGGAGGCGGCGCAAAAGCTGAACGTTTTGCGAGAAAGTGGCCCAACTGAGGAGGCTTTCACATTCAAAAAAGCATTCCCAGCTCCTGGCGAACTCGCCACTGGGCGAACCGAAACTTGGGGTGGTGTATGTCCAGCCACTTAACAAATCAATCAAGTTCGTTCCGGCCTGCGGCCTCCACCGGACGCCCCTGTCGGGCCGCCGCTTATTTCAGCGTTATACAGACTAAGGAGAGTCAGATTTGAAGTTAACCAATGTAGTCCCGTGGGGCCGATCTTTTGAAGAGTATCAGGCGATGTTCGGATTATCCGAGAGTGACCTGAACAAGCGTATCCTTGGTTGCGGTGATGGCCCCGCAAGCTTCAATGTAGAGGCAACAGGCCGTGGGTGCCAAGTCACTTCCTGTGATCCGGTTTACCAGTTTCAGGTCAACGAAATACGTCGCCGGATTGATGAAGTGTACCCGGAAATCATGACTAAGATGCGGCAGGACGCAGACAAGTATATTTGGGAGTCACTGAGTAGCGTCGAGCATCTTGGCGAGATCCGTATGAATGCCATGTCGAGGTTCCTAAGCGACTTTGAGGCGGGTTGTCAGCAAGGGCGTTATGTATCAGCGTCTTTGCCTTCGCTGCCGTTTTCCGACTCTGAGTTCGATTTGGCACTCTGCTCCCACTATCTTTTTCTCTACAGCGACCATGTGGATGGGGCAACTCACTTCGCATCAATGCGGGAGCTATGTAGAGTGGCGACCGAAGTCCGTGTCTTTCCTGTTGTATCCTTAGACGGAGAGGTCTCGAAGCATTTGGATCAGGTAATGACCGCATTATCTGCCGATGGGATTGATGTCTCATTGCAGCCTGTTAGTTACCGGTTTCAAAAAGGTGCTACTGAGATGTTGGTGGTAAAGTCCGTATAACCAGTGGCTGTTGGCGGACGCGCCTACGCTGCGCTCCGGCACGCCGCAAAGCCAAGCGTTGAGGCTGTAGAAAAACCCCGAAATCCCCCTCGGTTTTGGTAGCATCAGGCAAACGGACAAGGAGTCGTCGGCATGCCCCGCTTTAAGCATTACAACTACGACCAGGACGCCATGGTCGTGATCAACTACCAGGAACAGCTTCAACCCGGCACCTTTGAACACGCGGTGCACTACCTGATCGAACACAAGCTGGACCTGTCAGTTTTCCATCCCAAATACCGCAATGAAGACACTGGCCGGCTGGCCTACGATCCGGCCATCTTGCTCAAGATCATCCTGTTCGCCTACTCCAAGGGCATCACCTCCAGCCGCGAGATGCAGTGGTGCTGCGAGACCAACATCATCTTCAAGGCCCTGTCCTGCGATACCGTTCCGCATTTCACCACCCTGGCCAAGTTCGTCAGCAGTCACTCGGATGAGATCGAAGAGCTGTTCGAGCAGGTGCTGCTGGTGTGCCACGACCAGGGCCTACTGGGTAACGAACTCTTCGCCATCGACGGCTGCAAGATGCCCTCGAACGCGGCCAAGGAATGGTCTGGCACCTTCAAGGAACTGGGAGAGAAACGAGAGAAGTTGCGACGACTGATCCGTCACCACTTGAAGGAACATTACGAGCGTGACGAGACGGAGACCGAAGCTGAACTGGATCGGGATATTCGCCGTGCAAACACCATCCTCTCGCTGGATGAAGCCATGAACAAAGTGGACCGCTTCCTAAAGACGAACCGCCCAAGGATGGGCCGGGGGAAGCGGAGCAAGGAAGTGAAGAGCAACCTGACTGACAACGAAAGCGCCAAGATGACCACCAGCAAGGGCACGATCCAGGGCTATAACGGTGTGGCCACGGTGGACAGGAAACACCAGGTGATCATCGATGCCCAGGCCTTTGGCGAAGGCCAGGAACACCACACTCTACAACCGGTCCTGGAAACGGTCGAAGCCCGTTTCAAAAAACTGGGCATTGCCGAGAGCATCTACCAGCAAGGCACTGTGATCACCGCCGACACCGGCTTCGCCAACGAAGCCAACATGAAGTACCTGCACGAACGGCAGATCAACGGCTACGTGCCAGACAACCGGTTCCGCAGTCGAGATCCGAAGTTCCAGAACCAGAAAGACAAATACGGCAAACGTCATCAGAAGCTGCCGGATACTGGCTGGAAGAAGACCATCCCGGCCAGTGAATTCCAGTTCGATCCGGTCACTATGACCTGTATCTGCCCAGCCGGGAAATCCTTGCATTACGAGGGCACGAGAACGGATCAGAATGGTGTGCCCCGGGCTCATTTCCAGGGCCGGTTACTCCAGTGTCGTCAGTGTTCCAGGAAACACCAGTGCATGCAGAACCCGGAATCTGCAAATCATCGCAAGGGCAAAGGACGGCAGGTCTCCTACACCCTGGAGCTAAAGCGCGGGCCCACTTACACCGACTGGATGAAGCAACGCGTCGACAGCCGGCAGGGCAAAGAGATCTACAGTCACCGCATGTCGGTGGTAGAACCGGTGTTCGGCAACATTGGCACGACCAAACGGCTGAACCGCTTCAGTCTGCGGGGCAAGAAGAAAGTACAGGGCCAGTGGCAGCTATACTGCCTGGTGCACAATATTGAGAAGCTGGCGAATTACGGGCAGTTGGCGGCGTGACACAAAGAGCAGAAGGCCGGAAACGTGGTCGCTGGTTGCCAGCAGGACTGACACTGACCCCATCAAATGGGCGAAACTGATGGCTGATCATCGGAATGGCGATAATCGACTAGCTGGTGGCCGCTACAAAAATTTTAGGAATCAGGCGCTGGGAACGACTCGGAATCGGGTTTTTCTACAGCCTCGTTAACTGACTAGGGAGAGCTAGGTGGAAATTTTAGTAGGGGGAGACAATAGTAAGTTTCATGTCAAAGAGCATACGATCCGAAAAAAGCGGGTTTCGTATGAGGAGCCCGATGAAGCAATTACGACTCCGCATTTCCAAGCGGTCGTAACGGACCGAAGGAAAAACAAAGATAAGCCGATTCTTTGCCGACTCAGATATGAAGACGAAAGAGGTAATTTTCTTGGCCTCGAGAACGAGATGTTCTTCGATGTCGATGACTCGGATGAAATGTACGTTGATATCCCTATTGATGTGCCTGACAGTGCGGCCCGAGCTATTGTGGTCGTATTGGAGCGGAGGCCTGATTCATTTATGGAGCGACATGAATTGCTAATCGCTTCTGTAGTTGTCGTTTTTCTATCAGCCTTAGTGGTTCTGGCGGCCAAAGGCCTTTTTGGGTGGCAGTAGCCGTCAGTTAACAAGAAAAGGCACCCGGACGCCTTCGGCGCCGATGCTTAAGGACGTTAAAGGCTAAAGGGAGTTCCCGGTGAACAAGGAAGATCTTTCTCCAGAAGACCAAGCCTACTACAAGCGTTTTGAGTTTAAGCCGTTACGAGTATTGCTGTATTTGCTGGCAGTGGTTTACTTGGTGTTTGTTTATGCGGTTGGTGGTGCCCAGTTTAGCGGAGGCTTTTTCAGCGGCTTGGTCGGAACCTTTGTTCTGATTCAGGGCATCGATCTCTCTCAAAGACGACTGATCGTCATTGGCGGGTTCCTGACAGTTGTGAGCGTCTTTCAGACAATATCGTCGGTGTTGTAGTGGCTACCGAGCGCTTACTGCAAAAGCCTTTAACAAATAGTTGTAGTACGTTTCGGGCCTCGCGGCCCTACACCGGACGCCCATTTCGCTGCGCTACATGGGCGCCGCTAAACAAGGGCGTGTGTGCCGGGCATGGCACAGAACTAGGGAGGTGAAAGTCCTCCTGCCAGGTGTTCGCAGAGCCGAAGGCTAGGAGAAGGGCAAGGGCGTCATCGCGAGGTGGGGTCTGAAGGAAGCCCAATCCAAAGCGGCGGGACGACGAACAGGAACCCGATACGAGGTGTGGTACATCCGGGGCGAGCGGGCACGTGACCGCGAAGCCCTCCTTCTGCGACTGGGGTGTACTTTATAAATCGGGCGTTCACGTCGTGAAAGCTCTGTGCCTTACCCCGGGAGGTCTGCCACGTGTGGACGGACCCACTGAGAGACGAGCGATCGTCTCTGATCGCGTGGCAGAAATCAGCAGAGGGCATAGTAGGTTCGCCCGTGAACCGAAGGCCCGAACAGAGACAGGAGTCGAGAGTCCGTGCAGGGAAACGGGATGGCATCCGCAAAGCAGCTAGCGCTGCCCCTGGAGTCTCCAGGGGATGAACCCGTTGCCGGAAACCGGGAAGGCTCGCACTCCGTTCAACCCTCACCGTGGATGGCGCGTGTGTTGAGCAGGGACAACCTCAATCGCGCCCTGAAACAGGTTCGACGTAACAAGGGAGCGCCGGGCATCGACGGCATGACCGTGGATGAGTTGCCGGATTATCTGCGCCAACACTGGCCCGAGATCCGGCAGCAACTGCTCCAGCAGACCTACCGACCAAAACCGGTCCGGCGGGTTACCATCCCCAAAGCCAACGGCGGTTCCCGCCCTCTGGGCATTCCAACGGTGCTGGATCGCTTTATCCAGCAAGCAATCGCTCAGGTTATCCAGCAGGACTGGGAACCGCGCTTCCACCCACACAGCTACGGCTTCCGTCCGGGACGCTCTGCGCATCAAGCGGTCCGATACGGACAGCGCTGCGCCCGGGAAGGTCGCAACTGGGTGGTGGATCTGGACCTGGAAGCCTTCTTTGACCGGGTAAACCATGATCGCCTGATGGCACGTCTGAAACGGCACACGCCGGACAGGCCGATGCTCAGGTTGATCAACCGGTACCTGAAGGCAGGTGTACAGATCGACAGCCGCAAAACACCAACACCCGAGGGCGTACCACAAGGCGGGCCACTATCTCCGGTGTTGGCGAATGTGATGCTGGATGAACTGGATTGGGAGCTGGAGCGGCGCAACCTGCGCTTCGCCCGCTACGCGGATGACTGCCAGATCTACGTGGGCAGTCACCGCGCAGGCGAGCGGGTGATGGTGAGTCTGACGCGCTTTATCGAGGACTCGCTGAGGCTCACAGTGAATACACGAAAGAGCGCGGTAGACCGGCCCTGGAAGCGCAGCTTCCTGGGCTTCACCCTCAGCCGGAAAGGGCAGCGATTGAAAGTGGCTGACAAAGCCATCACCAAGCTGAAAACCCAGATCCGGCTACTGAGCCGCCGAACACGGGGCCACTCACTGGCCCGGGTGATCGCAGATCTGAAAGAGACCCTGCTTGGTTGGAAAGCGTACTTCGACGCAGCCGAAGTACTGAGCCCGCTGCGGGACCTGGACAAGTGGATACGGCGGAGAATGAGAAGTTACGTGTGGAAGCAATGGGGCCGAAGGGGGTATCGTGAGCTGAGAAAGCGGGGTGTCCCGGTCAGATTGGCCTGGAACACCGCGAAATCAGCCCACGGCCCGTGGCGGCTGAGTCATTCGCCGGCCCTGCGGGAAGCCTTACCGGCCCGGTTGTTCCGGAGCTATGGACTGCCGGAACTGGCAGTGCGGTAACGGGTTGAATCAAGTCACTGAATCGCCGTGGTACGTGATCCGTATGCCCGGTGATGTGGGAGGAGGGGCATCGTGAGGTGCCTCCCTATCCCGATTATGTAGAAAAGGAGTTTGAGCATTGAGCAATTGGAAACTTTCAGAATCTTATGACTTTGACGGGCGGGAAGTTCGCTATGACCGGTTGGGCGAAGGCCCGCCAATGGTCCTTGTTCATGGAACTCCCTGGTCATCATTCAATCTGCGACATTTGATACAGCAACTGTCCAACAAGTACACGGTCTATTTTTTTGATTTGCTTGGCTATGGCCAATCTTGTACGGCGGAAGGCGACGTGTCGCTGGGTGTGCAGAATAACGTTTTGGATAGCTTGCTTACTCATTGGGAGCTGGAAGACCCAATTATTGTCGGTCATGACTTTGGTGGCGCTACCGCGCTCAGAGCTCATCTTCTCAATGAACAGTCTTTTAAGAAGATTATTCTGATTGATCCGGTCGCAGTCTCTCCTTGGGGCTCGCCATTTTTTCGCCATGTAAACAAGTATGAAGCTGCTTTTTCAGGGCTCCCAGACCATATTCACGAAGCTGTGGTCCGATCCTACGTGCAAACGGCTGCTTTCAAGCCACTTGGTGAGGCAACGCTAGAGGGAATCGTTTCGCCGTGGACTGGCGAGCAAGGCAAGACAGCTTTCTATCGTCAGATGGCGCAAGCAGACTCAAAATATACCGATGAGGTCCAGTCGCTTTATCCTCAAATTACTACACCTACCTTGATTCTTTGGGGACGGGAGGATAGCTGGATACCGCTGGACCGAGGAGAAAAGCTTCACGGCTTGATTCCAGGATCGGTTTTTCGCGTGATTGATGATGCAGGCCACCTCATTATTGAAGAGAAGCCTGATAAGGTGGTGCAGGAAATTTTGGATTTTTGTGCAGACTTCGAAACTACATAACCAGTCGCTCAAGTTCGTTCCCGGCCTTGCGGCCGTCCACCGGACGGCCCTGTCGGGCCGCCGCTTAGCTATTCGTTATGTGGGTATAGCCAATGCCGCTATCTGATTTGACAGAAGCTGAATTGAAGATAGTTCAGCGATGCTTGGATGCTGTCGCTGACGGTAAGTTCTTCGAGGATTGGGAGTTTCACACACTTTTCGGTGTTGATCGTAAAGTTGTTCGTCAGGTAGCAAAACAGTTCCCCCTCGTTGATGAGTTTGATGAAAGTGAGGGCGGGAATGATGACTCTTGGTTGGTAATCAACAATACCTTTGCCAACCTCCTGGGCTATCCGCATCGCAAAGATGCAGAGCTTGCCCAGTGGGTTTCAGCTTCAAAGGGCCAAGTGGAGGAGGTTTTCAGAAAATGGCGGGGATGAGTCCACATAACCAGTGCAGGCACGGCGACGCCTACTACATTGCGCCTTCGGCTCCATTCCGCAGGCGCGCATGCTGCAAGCGTTATGTAGAAAAGGAGTCTGATTGATGCGTGGATGGGAACTTTCTGAGTCTTATGACTATAAAGGACGGAACATTCATTATGGGCGGTTGGGTGAAGGCCCGCCAATGGTCCTTGCTCATGGAACGCCTTGGTCATCATTCAATCTGCGTCATTTGATCGAGCAGTTGTCCAGAGAGTACACAGTCTACTTTTTTGACTTGATGGGCTACGGCCAGTCGAGCAAGGATGAATGTGATGTTTCATTGGGTGTACAGAACAAAGTCCTAGATTGTTTGCTGAGCCACTGGGAACTCGACGATCCGATTATCGTTGGTCATGATTTCGGTGGTGCTACAGCGCTCAGAACTCACCTTCTAAATGGTCGGCGCTTTCAAAAGATCATTCTCATTGACCCAGTCGCTGTCTCTCCTTGGGGATCGCCCTTTTTCCGCCATGTAAATGCCCATGAAGCTGCGTTCTCAGGGTTGCCGGACTATATCCATGAAGCCGTTGTCCGTACCTACCCCCCTCTGTCAAGGTAGTTGGAACCCCACCCGATGTTAGACTCTGTAAATGAAGTGGGGCGAGACAGAGGTTTTCATGAAGTATTCACCGGAACGTCGCGAAGCCATCCTGCGCAAGTTACTGCCACCGAATAACCGGCCTGTTGCTGAAGTGGCGCAAGAGGAAGGCATTTCAGACGCGACCTTGTACAGCTGGCGAAACGAAGCCCGAAAGAATGGACAATTACTGCCAGATCACGGTTCGGATCCGGAAGGCTGGAGTTCGCGCGATAAGTTCAACGCCGTTCTTGAAACCGCCGCACTGAGTGAGTCCGAGCTGGGCGAATACTGTCGCAAACGTGGCATCTATCCTGAGCAAATTCGCCGGTGGCGTCAGAGCTGTGAAACGGCCAATGACCGTGATGAGCGGCTTGAGAAATGCTCCCGTGACGCGGTTAAGCAGGAGAAGAAACGCACTCGACAGCTTGAGCGCGAACTCCAACGCAAAGAAGCGGCACTCGCTGAAACGGCGGCCTTGCTGACACTGCGAAAAAAGGCCCGGGCGATCTGGGGGGACGAGGACGACTGACCAGCACCCTGGATCGCCAGCATGCTGTACAGCTGGTTGATGAGGCGCGCATAGATGGCGCGCGCCTGAAAAGCGCCTGTGCCGAGTTGGGTATTGGCACCAACACCTATCGCCGCTGGAAAGCCGGCGGTGAGGATGGCCGGCCCAGTGCGCTCAAACATACGCCGTCTCATGCACTGACTGCGATGGAGAAAGCGATGATCCTGGCCGTTTGCCACCAGTCCGATTATGCCAGCCTGCCACCGTCTCAGGTCGTGCCGTTGCTGATGGACGACCATGGCTGGTACATCGCCTCGGAATCATCCTTCTATCGCGTTCTGAGCGAACACAACGAGAACCACCGCCGGGGTGCCCGGCACTCTGGACGAGTCGGCCCGCCTCGGCGTCACG
This sequence comes from Marinobacter sp. H13, assembly GCF_059072335.1. Classification (NCBI taxonomy): domain Bacteria; kingdom Pseudomonadati; phylum Pseudomonadota; class Gammaproteobacteria; order Pseudomonadales; family Marinobacteraceae; genus Marinobacter; species Marinobacter sp. H13. The sequence goes on from NZ_JCACRU010000009.1 coordinate 422,836, forward strand.
AGGCCACCAGACCGAACCAGGTCTGGTGTTGGGACGTTACCTATCTCAAGTCCACTGTCCGGGGCCGGTTCTTTTATCTGTACTTCATGCTCGACGTGTACAGCCGCAAAATCGTGGGCGCCGAAGTGTTCGACGCGGAGAACGCGGTCAACAGCGAAACCGTGCTGCGAAAAGCACTGCTCCGTGAGGGTTGTGTGAACAATCCGCCGGTGGTGCATTCAGACAACGGCAGCGCCATGAAGGGCGGCACTCTGCCGGCCACGTTCGAGACATTGGGTGTCACACCGTCCTACAGCCGACCGCGTGTGTCCAATGACAACGCTTATATCGAGTCGCTGTTCGGTACCACCAAACAGCGTCCGGAATACCCGCCTGAGGGCTTTGAGAGCCTTGATCTGGCCCGTGACTGGGTGAGCATGTTCATCCGCTGGTACAACAACGAGCATCGCCATAGCGCGATCCGTTATGTGACCCCGGCCCATCGCCATGAGGGCAAGGATGTTGACATCCTGGCGAGCCGAAAAATGACACTGCTCAAGGCCAAGGAAAAGAATCCCGGGCGTTGGTCCACCGGTATCCGAAACTGCGAACCGGTCGGAGCTGTGTGGCTGAACCCGCTGCCAGAAGAACAGACTGTTAAAGAGCAGTGTATGGCTCATTAGAGCCTAATTGAATCAGGTGCCAACTACCTTGACAGACGACGTAGTGACGCAGTCAAATTTCTGCAATGATAAAGCTCGCTGCCTAATTGCTCTTATTTGAGAAGGGGGTAAGGTGATTCGGGTAATTTACCGCTGGAAAGTAAAGGAAGATGACATCGCAAACTTCCAAGAGGTGTGGAGCCGCACCACGAATCACATACATGAGACTGTGGCGGGAGCGTTGGGAAGCTTTATGCTTCGTAGCCCAGAAGATCCGACTGAAATTCTGACAGTGGCAAAGTGGGATTCAGTAGAGAACTGGAAGACCTTCTGGGTGGCGGATAATCCGTCCGAGATGAAGGGAATGCGGGAGATAGCTCAGCGGATTTCCGTGACCGTATACGATGAAGTTGACGACTTTACGCGGAGTCACGCAGAGTAGCTCGGCGGGATCGTTTACGTGCCATATAATCAGTGGCTGTTGTCGGACGCAGCAACGCTGGCGCTTCGGTGCACCGCAAAGCCAAGGCGTTATCGCACCATCTGAATGTTCGCTTTGCGACCCCAGCGAAGAGCTCGAATTAGCAGTGCAACTGAAACAGAGATGCTTACAGGTGGACCCATTACCCGACTGTGGGTAGCTACGACCGGCTTTGAGTTCTAGTAATTGCTTAAACGGTGGGCATTTTGCTCTACGAGGTGAACAAGAAAATCTGCGACCGCTCGTATTCTTCTAGATTTGGTCAAGTCCGACTGTATAACCAGATAAATTGGTTGGTCGATTCCAAGGTCAGATTGTTCGCAGATCAAGCCAGCATTGGTAGCAACTAAGTGGGGCAATACCGCTAATCCTAAACCTGCCTTTGTGGCTGATATCTGCGAAGCAAGAGAAGTGGTAGTCATCACAGGCTCGCGCCCGCGCAGAATCCTTTCGACCCATTGTGCCGCAGGAAGATCAGCCTGCCTATCATTCCAGGTAATGAAATCAGCCCCATCAAAGGGGGCAGAATCGGGGTCAGAGCTCGCCTTGGGCGAATAACCGGGCCCCCGATATAGGCCATATCCTAAAATGCCAAGACGGCGCAGTGTCACGTTGCCGCGTTCTGGTCTCACCATTCTTAAAGCAAGATCCGCATCGCGACGGTGCAAGTTGAGAGTGTGGATATCCGTTATTAATTCAATTGTGACACCGGGATATTGCTCATGAAACGCCGGCAGAGCTGGCACAATCAGCTCATTCGCGAGGTTTTCGGCAGTGGCTAGTCGTACTTTGCCAGTTGGCTGCGCCTGGCCTGAATTTCCGTAAGAAAAAGCGGCTGCAGCTGTCTCCATCGCCTCGGCTCTATCGACCATGCCGGCGCCCTCTTCGGTCAGCAGATAGCCTGACTGCTGCCGGATAAATAGTGGCATTCCTAGCGCTTTTTCAAGCCGCTCAATCCGACGTGATAGCGTTGCAATGCCAAGGTTAAGGTCTAAGGCAGCCCCACTCAGCGTTCCCCGACGCGCAACGGCCAGAAACGCACGGGTATCATCCCAGACCCACTCTTGGTACTCGGCTTGTTTTCCGTTTTCAGAAACCAGGTTTCCATTATCTGCTCTTTTTTCCATAAACGGATAATGACACTCTGTTTTCTTTCAAAACAAGGAGACATCCAATGCAACAGCGAACACTAGGAGCAGACTTTCTTACTTCAGCTATCGGTCTGGGATGCATGGGAATGAGCGAATTCTACGGCCCCAGAGAGGATTCCGAGTCCCTGCGCGTCTTGGCGCGCGCAGTCGAGCTAGGTATCAACTTTCTCGACACCGCCGATATGTATGGGCCGCATCATAATGAAGAACTCATCGGTCGATTCCTCGCGGATCAAAAGCCGAACCTCAAGATAGCCACCAAGTTTGGCATCGTTCGCAATCCCGGCGAATACTCACGAAGCCTGAACAACTCCGCCGCTTATGCCAAAGAGGCTTGTGAGGCGTCGTTGCGTCGGCTGGGCGTTGAGCAAATCGATCTCTACTACGTTCACCGGGTCAACCCTGAACAGCCGATTGAAGAAACCATTGAAGGCATTTCCAGGCTCGTCAAGGAGGGAAAAATTGCCCGAATTGGATTGTGTGAAGTCAGCGCTGAAACACTGCGTCGGGCTCATACAGTGCACCCAATTACGGCGGTGCAGACCGAGTACTCACTCTGGACACGTGATGTAGAGCGAGATGTGCTCCCAACCTGCCGCGAATTGGGCGTTGGTTTTGTGCCCTATTCCCCGCTGGGGCGTGGATTTCTGACGGGGCGTTTCCAAAGCACGCAAGACTTCAGTGCTGAGGATATTAGAAACAATCTGCCCAGGTTTGAGTCGGATGCCATCAAAGCGAATAGTCGGATCGCGGAGACCATAGCGAGAATGGCTGAACGAAAAGGCTGTAGTTCAGCTCAGCTATGCCTGGCCTGGCTTTTATCGAAAGGGCCGGACATCGTGCCAATTCCTGGCACGAAACAACTGCGCTATCTTGAAGAGAATGCGGCAGCTGCAACCATCGATCTCACTTCGGAAGAACAAGAAGAGCTTGAAGCGTCCACTGCTCGTCTATCGGTGATTGGTGAAAGATACACGCCTGAGGGAATGAAAGGAGTCAACGCATGAACAATGAGAACTCTGATCGTCGAAAGAAAGCTCTGGATCTGCTGGAATTACTGGAATCCGGAGCGCCGGCGCGTGTTTCCCAAAATATTGATGAGTTTCATCCCGAAGCGCTTGAGATACTACTTGGTTTTGCATTCCACGATGTGGTTTCGAGAGACGGAATTGAGCTACGAACACGCGAAATGCTTACTGTGGCCATGCTTGCTGCAATGGGAACGGCGCAATCTCAGCTCGAATTTCATATGCGAGCAGCACTTAATACAGGAGTGTGTCGTGAGGAGCTGGTTGAGATAGTTCTACAGGTTTCTGTGTATGCCGGAATTCCGGCGGCAATGAATGCTATGACGGCCGCGAAATCCGCCCTCCGTTCATGCTGACTTGAAAGCCGCCAGTGACGAGGGTTTTGTGCAGTACAGTTGGTCATTCTGTGGCGCTGTGCCATGCTTTTATTGGCCATCTGTACCTCTACAATGGACTTCCCCCGGTATGCATGACACACCCCAGCCTCGAACGGAGGCCATTTCAAGGGCATTGATCGAACCTCCTGAATGTTCGCTTTGCGACCTTTACGAACGATTTTAGGCTTTAGGAAAATTTTCCCCATGCCGATTTCGAACAGCAACCACCCAAGATATGTTTGGCAACCCCCAGCCGTCCTACGATATTTAGCGCGATTCCAGAATCTTGAAGCGTTACAATGAGGACAAAATTACCCGAAAAATAGCAAAAAGTGTCACTTTTACAATTCCACGTGAAAACAGACGCTTAAGCAAAAGTTACATGTTACTATAGGACTAAAACCATGATTTCTGCTCGCGGAACCGGCTACGGGAACGTCTGGCCATTCATGGAAAACGAGGGCGAAGAAAGAGACCTATTCATCAAGATATGCGAGTCGTGCAATCTCGAATGGATTGATCCTGACCCCGCTGAAAATAGTTATGGAGCTTGAATGCGCACTAACATGATTTCCATCGTCGACATGGCCCCGATCTATCCCCAGGAGCCATACCTTGAAATGGTGCAGCGACTCCAGGATCAGGTCGAGGGACTTACCTTTGAGTCAGCCTCGGAGACTCTGGACGCATTGCTCAATGTCGGCGACTCCGACTCGCTTGTTGATAGCGAAGGGCTCATTACAGAATATGAGCTGGAACCAGCGATCAACCAGGAAGAACTGTCGACATTGGCCTCCCGCCTCCAGTATGCACTGGCGGATCATGTCGATCTTGATCTTGATACCGCGAAAACCGTTACGCGCAACACCATAAATTGCGTTCCTCGGAGCCTTGAGGATCTGGTGGACTATGTGGAGCCGGAGACCATCGGATTCATCAATACCGGTTTTTTCATTGAGTTTCCGGAGATGACAGGTGGAAACAAGAAGCTGCAAATGTCGTTCATCGATAGTCAAGTGGCTAAGGTCGATCCCGGTCGTCGTCAGTTCATTCTGGGCATGGCCCATGAAGCTCTGGTTGAGCAGCCACTCGAAACACATAAAGGGCTGACCCAGAGGCAAAAGCTTTTGGAGAGGGCTGGCGTCTATTACGCCTTGCACCGGTATGGCCATCCGGTGGCAAGCTTGTGGTTGGCCAGGTTCTTGAACCCATTCCTGTTCTGCTCGTGCCCGAATCACGACTGCGGCGCCCGCCACTTTGGATTCACAGATCCGCAGTCATCGGCCGTTCTGGTGCTGGAAAACTTGCCCTACGTTGAATCCCTTCTGAATGAGAAAGACCAATTCACCCCCATGAGAGAGGAAATGTGTTGCGAGCAGATCTGCAGCAATCACCTCTCAGATGTTCTCTTTGGCGCTGAGGCTTTCATGCTCATTGATCAAGAGAGGCTTGAGGGAGCGAGCATTACCTCGATGCTGGACCTGGTGGGAAAGAATTACGAGTTGATGGATGACCTGCTCCAAATCCGGTTCTTGAAGGTCGTTCGGATATTCCAGCAAATCTATGGGGGTGGCCATGGGGAAATCGGCTTTCTTAAGCAGCCGCCCGAAGAAATCCTGGTCGAGTCTATCAAGCGGTTTCAGAGCTACGTTGCGGAACACCCGGGGCGCCCCAGCCTCGAGATGCTGACACTCTGGGACGCCAACAACTTTCTCGCAGTTGGGCAAGACACCGGTGACATGAAGATCGGCATCAGCCTCCATGACATGTTCCTGAGGAGCATGTATGAGCCACAGGCTTACGAGGACATGGCTGAGAGCATCATCGATATTGTCCATGAATACCCCGATCTCAACGATGCGAGTGTTCGAATCTTGCAGGGATTCCTCACCAATTACAGCTATGTCCTGGCACGGCTGTTTTTCGCGACCTCCGCATACTGCGACTCTTTGTTCCAAATCACCAATGAGCCTAAAGTGGTCAACCTGCTGGCGGAGTTTGGCTACTGGCCGGCAATGAAGATGAGGATGCAGGAAACCTCAAACCCTGCGGAGGTAGATTATTGGGCTCGACGCCTGACGGTTGAGGCCTCCTGATCCAACCATGCGGGACGATTATAGTGACCTGAACCTCAAGGGGCGGGGCGCCTACCTTAGCTCCCTGTCTCTGAAGGAGCCTCATGAGCCCGTCAATTACCGCGGCCATAAGATCAGCTTCCGGCCTAAAGTCATTTCCGAAACCCAGCTTTACCTACCAACAGGGCTTACAAGAGGCCCTGGCGAATGGCGGCTAAGGGTGCCGCATTCCTCGGGCATCGCAAAGGAGTCTGTTCGGGACAGTCGGTTTGCTAAATCTGAGCACGCAAGCCTTAAGGCCGCTTTGTTAAGGCTCATCTATCTGTATACCGCACACGACGCGCCTTCTCGGAAACAGAAGGAGACCGGCATTCTTATCAAGACTGGCCATTCGGGAGTGAGTGTTCAGGCATATAAGCGCGAAAAGAGGGGGTCGGTACCAACTTGGTCATTTGCCGTAATCGTCAAACAGAAAGACGGGCAGGGTGGCTATGACCGCCAGCATCTTGCCGAATGGACTCAGTACAAGGTTACCGAAGATCTGATTTCAGAGGCGGTGCGACATGGTGTCGCTATGCTCGAATACCGATCCCATTTGGAGCAGGTGAGGGGGCATGAGCTGGAAGAGCCGGTAAGCAAATTCACTCGGATCCCAGATGAGTTTTGGAAGAAGAATCCGCCACAGCCCATCACTGTTGGCACCCTGGTTCAGGCTGTTTATAAGGCTAAGGGCGAGCGCGTGCGTACAAGCCGGCCCCTGTTTCCGATATGGACCGGGATAGAGGGCTTAAGCTTTCAGTTTTCACCGACCACGCGCAAATCTGGAAAGGTATTGTGGCGTATTCGCCTTGTTGCGGCTCTTCCCGCTGTGAATAGCAAAAGGCACGTTCAGGTCGCGTCGACAAATCATGAGGCCATGACTCAGCAATGGGTTGATACGGCCGTCGCTGACGGCATCTGGCTTCGATCGTTTATCCTCGATTGTGCCGAAAAGCGCGAAACCGTCCCTAACGATTTATCGCTGGCGGACATCCCGGCAGGGTTTGAGCCCCAGCATACGGCGGCAGAGGTTCCCCTCGAGCACCTATATTTGGCCATTTCCCGAAAATCCCAGGCGAGGGGAGAAGAGCCTCCGTTTTTCGATTACGGCATGCCCACGCCAGACGCGAACAAGCTTTTGTCGCTTGATCTGAGTTTGCCGCAGCCAATGGTAAACATAAACGGCATCTGGATTTCCTTCAGAGCAAAAGAAACCAGTGAGGGCATGCTTTATGTGCCCACCAACGTCTCGCTTGATAGTAGGGGTAATGGCTGGAGGGTTAGAATTGCCCGCCAGCATTCAAGTGTCGATCGTTACCATGGAGACGTACACACACCGCTTGAAAGCTCGCTTTTCGACGCCTGGCGGACTGTTGTGCTAACGCTTAGCCAGGAGGGTTTTGAAAGACCCGGATCGACACAAAAGCGTGATATGGAGTTCGATACTGGGATGGTGGGAACTCGCATCAATTGGGGTGTTTCATGGGGTGGCGACGAACGGATGATCTCTATCAGAGGTTGGCAGGCGAGCTTGGTTAACGGTGAAGCACTTCACTATTGGCTTCTGGCCTGCACTCATGCTGAGTCATACAATTTAGATTATATGACTGTATGCCTTTTTTCAGATGTGCCTTTAAACCCTCCCCGGCCGACAAATGCAGCACTTGTTGTGGAAAGCTGAACAGGCATGTTGAGTCCTCTGTGTTTTGCCTATTCCATGGCGCCTAAAATTTGCACAAATGCTATTTTAATTTTTGACTCAGGACAAGAAAGATTACTTTTAATTGTGTTAAATGGCTTAAAATTCCCCTCGGAAACGAGGATCCTGCCCTTTATACTGTATGCATAAACAGTAAAGGAGCAGGCAGTGAACCCCCCGTTTGATATCCCCGCAGTCGATACTAAAGCCGTTTCAAACATGTATTCGGACAAAGTGCCGGCAGGCTTCCCTTCTCCGGCGGCCGACTATGCAGAGCGACCGTTAGACCTGAACGATTACTGCATCAAGAAACCTGCGGCCACGTTCTTCGTTCGCGCCCAGGGCGACTCCATGCGAGGCGTGGGCATCTATGACAACGACCTGTTGGTAGTGGACCGAAGCTTGAGCGCAGCTCACAGGCGGATCGTCATTGCGGTTGTGGATGGAGAGTTCACCGTGAAAAGGTTAGACCTTTCTGATCCTGAAAGGCCGGTCCTCAGGGCTGAGAATCCCGACTTCCAGGACATCTACCTGAAGGACGGCAACGAACTGCAGATTTTCGGGGTGGTCCGTAACGTCATTCACTCGACTCTGGATGTATGAGCACCCCCACAAAAACTGTCTGGGCCCTGGCCGACGTCAATGCCTGCTATGTCGCCTGCGAGCGATTGTTCAACCCGCGCCTACGGGACATACCGGTAGTCGTTGCCTCGAACAACGACGGCTGCGTGGTGGCTCGAAGTGATGAAGCAAAAGCCCTTGGGATCAAGATGGGGGTGCCTGTATTTGAGGTGAGACACCTTCAGAAGTCCCATGGCCTGGTGATTTGTTCCTCTAACTATGCGCTCTACGCAGACATGTCGAATCGCTTTATTCAGACCCTGGAGGAATTGGCACCGGCGGTCATGCCTTATTCGATAGACGAAGCCTTCATGGACCTGACCGGGGTCAGTGCCGCAGTAGACCTCACGGAATTTGGAAAGACGGTTAAGGACACGGTTGCACTCTATACGGGCCTGCCCATTTGCGTGGGGATCGCCCCTACCCCGACATTGGCAAAGCTGGCCAACCACGGAGCCAAGAAGTACCGAGGGACGAAAGGCGTTGTTGACCTCACCAGTCGGGAACGCCAGAGAAAGCTGCTTCACCTGACACCGGTTGAGGATATCTGGGGTATTGGCCGTAAGCTGAGCGCCCGGCTGAATGCAGCAGGCATCAAGACTGGCTTGGAGCTGGCGGATGCGGAAACAACGTGGATCCGCAAAGAGTTCTCTGTGGTAGTTGAGCGCACAGTCAGGGAGCTGAACGGGATCGCCTGTCAGGAGATGGAGGCGGTACCACCCCCAAAGCAACAGATTATATCGAGCAAGTCCTTCGGTGCTCCTGTGACAGAGCTGGCGGACATGCTGGATGCAGTATCGAGCTACGCCACCCGGGCGGCCGAAAAGCTCAGAGGTGAGGGGCAAGCGACAGCCCATATCACCGCCTTCCTATCCACCAGTCGGTTTGCTGGCGTCGAGCGGTACTCCAACTCAACCGGCACCCCATTGGCGCATGCCACACAGGACACCCGAGTTATTGTTCAGGAGTCCCTGAGACTGATCCGGAAAATCTGGAAGCCGGGCTTACGGTACAGCAAGGCTGGAATCATGCTTGGTGACTTCCGCACGCCAGGCAACGAACAGGAGGACCTTTTCAGTGAGGTCTCTGACTCGAGCAGAGATGAAGCGCTCATGCAGCTGATGGATACCATTAATTCCAAGAATGGCTCCGGATCTTTGAAGCTTGGGAGAAATTCGGGAGGCAAAGGTCAGTGGGTTATGAAGAGACGAAATCTGTCCCCGGCCTACACGACACGATGGAGCGATATTCCAAAAGCTCAGTAACGCGATCATCTGCCCTTTCGAATCGCCTGGATCACTGCGAAGTGATCCTCCACCAAGGCAATGTATTCGGCATTCTCCCCTCGGTTGTTCTGTAGGGTTGGATCGGCTCCATTCGCCATGAGGACTGCAACAAGACGGGCATTCCCGGCACGAGCCGCTTTCATCAATGGAGTCTCAAGCTGGGAATCCTGCGCGTTGATAGGCGCTCCGCTGTTAATCAGCATTTCGGCCAGCGCCGGCGCTCGCTCCGATGAAGTTTTATCACTGCCGCGGGCGAGATAATGGAGTACGGTTCTCCCCTGCGCGTCTTTAAGCTCAGGATCAGCGCCGTTCGATAACAAGGACTCCATAGAGAGTAAGTCTGTTATGGCGGACACCATAAGCGGGGTAACACGATTCCCCGGGGCCCGGTAGTCTGGATTTGCGCCACCTTCGAGCAACACCTTTACGCCATCGGGCATGGCGTTATAGGTAGCCAGAAGAAGAGGTGTCATCCCATCGTCCGTTTGAGCTTCAAGCGGGGCGCCATTGTTAATCATTGCCTGTGCCAGGCTGCGCCTCACAGGCTCTTCAAACATGAAATCTTTGTGGCTGTTGTAGACAAAGTGCAGTGGGGTCCAATCACTCTGGCCTGGCACCGAGAGTGCGTCGGGATAGGTTTTGGCAAGAAACAGGGCGACATCAACCTGCTTACCTACCAGCGACAGAATAATGGGGGTGTAGCCGCGCTTGGAGCGACTGACAGCCAGTTCCGGATTGGACGCCAGAATGGTTTTGACTGCTGGCAAGTCTCCGGAAAGGATTGCCTCAGCAAGGCTTGTGCTTGAGTACTCCTGTTTGGAGTCTTCCGCCGGCGCCTGCGCTCTCAGCATGGCCGCTATATCAGAATGGCCAGCTTCCAGGGCCGCAATAGCGGCTGTGGTACCCACATTGCTTTTGATCCCCGGGACGGCACCGGCATCCAGTAGGGCTGTTACCACCTCGCTTGCGCCGGCGTTGGCCGCCCAAAACAGCGGGGTAGCCCCGGCGCTGTCCCGGGCATTGACGTTTGCCCCTTTCTCTATGAGGCGGCGAACCAGGTCTTTTTGCTCGCTCTGGGTAACCAGCCCTGCCTCGATCTCTTTGCTGGATAGACCGGACGCCCAAAGCAGCGGTGTGGCGCCATTGCCCGGGATTGATTTATTGACCGAGGCTCCCGCTTCGATCAAAGCCTCGACCATATCGACGCGCCCCCAGACGATGGCCGTTGAGAGTGCCGTCAACGCCGGTTCACGCCCAGCAACGGCGTCAGTCGCGTCTGGGTTGCCGCCCTGCTCCAGAATCAGTTGAAGCCGGGTTTGATCCCCCGCCATGACCGCCTGCACAACCGGACTCAGCTCACCGGGTTCGCTCTTCTGCACCTGAACCTGCATTGTTTCGTTTGTTGCGGCATCTTGGCCTTGCCCGGCTGGCGCTGATGCACAGGCGGTCAGACCTAAGGCGCAGGCTACGATCATCAAGCGACGAGCTGTCTGTAGTGTCGGCATATTTCCCCGGCCTGGTACGGCCTCTATCTATTGCCCAAGGGGCAAGCAATCAATATTTGATAATACAAGTATGGCCTAAAGCCAACTTGTTTAGTATTCTCTATAATCATATCAAATGCGACGAGAGAATCGTTGCAGCCCTCACAGCTATCGAAGGACACCGTACATGATTTTCAAGCACGCCCGCGTATTCCGCTTCACCAAGCCCGTTTCCATCGATCCTGACCAGCTTGAGCAAAAGCTTCAGGCTGATGCTTTCAAGCCGTGTGGCCCGCAGGAACTTTCTCGCATGGGCTGGGCCTCTCCCCTTGGCAAACACGGCGAACATCTGGTCTATGCCGCTGGCGGTTGCATCCTGATTTGCCTGAAGAAGCAGGAAAAGATTCTCCCTGGGCCGGTCATCAAGGAGATGGTAGAAGAACGCTGCGAGGATATCGAGGCAGAGCAGAACCGGAAGGTTCGTAAGAAAGAGAAGGACGAGATCAAAGACCAGATCATGCTGGAGTGTCTGCCGAATGCGTTTTCGCGCACCAAGCGTTTCTTTGCTTACCTTTCCCCGAAGGACGGGTTCATGGTGGTTGATACCCCCACGGCGAGCGTAGCCGAAGAGCTGGCCAGCGCACTCCGTAAGTCTCTGGGCTCTCTGCCGGTTCGCCCCCCTGTTGTTGAGCAGGCCCCGGCCTTCACCTTTACCGGCTGGGCGAATGAAACCATCGATCGGCCGGAGTCCATCACTCTCGGTACTAAGGCCACTTTGATCGACCCCTCAGAAGAAGGCGGCAAGATCAGCGTTGATGGTATTGATCTTGGCAGTGACGAGATCCGGAATCACCTCGAGGCCGGCATGCAGGTCACCAAGATCTCTCTGGAGTGGGATAGCAACGTCAAGTTCGTGCTCAATGACGAGTTGGCCATTACCGGTTTGAAGTTCGGTGAGACCTTCCAGGAGAAGCTGGATGATGTCGATGCCGACGATGCCCTGGCCAAGTTCGATGCTGCTTTCGGGTTGATGACGCTGGAACTTTCCCGGATGATCCCCGGCTTGCTGGAGATCCTTGGGGGTGAAGACGACTCAGCCATCATTACTGACGTTCCGGAAACAGAGCTGACTGCCCACCAGAAGGACAGCGACTCGAGCGAACCGGCGCCAGTGCAGCATACCGGTGATCACGGCCAAACCGACAATCTTTACCCGGAAGTGGAAATGTTTGTTGTGGATACGCAGCGTGCCTCGATCTCTGGCGTTCAGCGAAAATTCAAGATCGGATACAACCGTGCAGCGCATCTGGTGGAAGAGCTGGAGCGAAAAGGCGTGGTTGCGCCGGCCGGGAATGACGGAAGCCGTGAGGTTTTGAAAGCTCCGGCCATGGCATCCTGAACACTGAATGAAATTCACCCTGTTGTAGTGTGAGAAGAGATAATGACACCCAGCATTCCCAGATCAACATTTGCCTTTTTCGGGCACGCATTTATGACGACGGGAAAGGTCTATTTGATTCTTTTCCTGATCGTCGGGTGGGTCGTTGGAGGCCTGACGGAGATCGACGGTATTTGGGCGCCGGTATGGATTGCAGGCACCTTTCTTGCCGTTCTCTTGACGGCATTCCGGGGAATGCTTCTAGTTGTCGAAGAACAGTCGATGCGACCATTGAATTCTTACAGTCGCATCTCGATAACGTCGATTACTGGTCGATCACCCGCGGTTCGGGTGTGGCCATTGATATCCGAGCAGGAAAACTCGCGATTGAAGGCTCTTATAATCGCAAACGGGTAAAACGGCTTTCGTCCAGCTTTTCTATGGCCCAGCCATCGGGCCTGCCATTGCCGGGCTTGCGATAAAGAATTGATACCGGCGTCTCCCCTGCTTTGTTGATAGCGAATGGAAGCGCCCCCTCCCTTTCTAGCCTATCCAGGAAGTAATAGGTCTCTGCTTCTGCTGCGACGTGAAGCGGGTGATTTCCTGTTTCATCGAGAGGTTGCGAGAAGTCAAAGTCACCGCGAGATGCTTCAGAAATGGTTGGAGAGTCCCCGAGGATAATTGCTTTCTTGACGGCTCCCGGGCCAGGCTGCAAGAAGGCACAACCGCTCAAGAAAACAACCATGAATGCGGCTAGCACAAGCCTTGTCTGGATTATCATTTTATCGTCCCTATTTGAGCTACCAATCCCGCAGCGTCATGCAACGAAGCAGGATTCTTCAATCAGACACCCCCACGTAGGCAATGATTCTAGTTGTGAACTTCGTATAAGGTTAGCGCCTATTTGCTGGACAATGACGCTCAGGGTACACCGGGCGCCTTATAAAATGCCTTCTTCGTTGGATCTTCTCAGCAACAATCTCGAAAGCAGCCATTACAGCATGCGAAACCTCCCAACCAGGATTTTCGCAAACTCCCTTGGATCGAATGAAAGACTCAATCTCGGTCGCGATTGAAAAGATAACTGGTGCTGATCGGTAAGGGTTGATTGAAGAATCATTGAGCCGATTCTCAACGACCATTCGATAAGCAATAGTCAATGCATTGGTGTGGTCTGGCACACAGGTAACCATGGTGTTGCAGAGACTGTGCTCCTCTACTACGTGCTGGTATTGGTTCAGCAAACCGTTAACCTTCGATCGATCCGTGACAGACAGTTGGCCGCGCATGTCACTGATTGACTGAATCTGGGGAGATAACAGGTGTTTGAAGAAATGAACTGCCTGTTCAATTAACTCGCTTTCGTTCACGGCCCACTGATCCCCATCTTTGAGGTTGGCGGGACTGTCAACCAGGTAGATCGATTGGCAGAGATCTGCAAACTTTATCAGAAGGATGCTCCAGCCATCCTGGTATGCCTGAGCTGAGTCCTCTATTTCACTGATCAGTTGTGACGAAGCATTCTTGGCAAATCGATTCAGTTCGGCTTCACTGTTGCCCACATTGAGCTTTGCTGCATCGGCAGTTCTCCCGGGAGATTTTATTGCGGTCACCAGCTCTTCATGGCTTTCGTAATCAAGCGCTTCTGCGAGCCACTCCCCCACTTGCGATAACGTCAGTTTATTTACCTTACTGGCGGCGAAGTGCTTGTTGGCTTTTGACTGAAAAGTTTTCACGAGCGCTTTCTTGGCGCTGTGATCAAGAATTACAGGCATAGGTCACCTTTAGTGGTGTAGTTGAAGTGCTGACGCGCACTGAGAACGTCTTCTATCTAGCGCTTGGGTTCGGTGACAAGGAACAAAGAGGTCCGACCGGTTTACTAAGTTCTACAGATATCTTCATATCTGAGGGAAGCTGATTGAGCACCTCAAAAAATAATAGTTTATTTTTTAATTATAACCAAGCCCGATCAACAGCCTTCGTGGTTAATACGGCAACTCTATCATCCCCAGGAGCGTTTGAGGCGGCGTGCTGATAAATCACCTCTACCGAATTAACCGCGGGTGATGCAGCAGGTTTTTAGTGAAATTTTCATGTACCGGGTCCAGCGATTCCATTTGGTGCCCTTTCCCGGCCATGCGCCACAAATTTTTCCAAAGATGCGTATACTTGAGGGTATATGCAGGTCCCGCGATTATTCCGCCTTGGGGGCGATAATCTGGCTTCAAAGGAAATTTGTGAGGAGTCGGGTGATTCAGGAGGGATACAAAGACTATACCGGGGTCACCAGCGGATGCAAGATGTTCACAAAACACAGATATTTATGAGAAATAAGCTGCCTAGAGACACTGAAGACCAGAGCTATATCTACGAGACTTACCTTGAGGCCAGTCTCGCTGCCAGATACCTCGGTATAAAAAATCGTCGGGAATACGCGAACAGGCGCCACGAGGACGAGCGCCTGCCTGCCAATCCTCGCCATTACTATCGGGATCAGTGGCAAGGGTTTAAAAAGTTTCTTGGCCAACCCACAAATTACGCCTCCCTCGCAGAGGCTAAGGCAGCTGTTCGGAAGCTTGGGATTCGGAAATACCGCGAATATAAAGAGTGGCGCTATCTCGATCCCAGGCTCCCTTCTTATCCGGAAGTCACATATCAAGATGAGTGGGTTGATTTTTACGATTTTGTAGGAAAGGAACGGCCTAATGTTTATTCAACTCTGGCTGAAGCAAGCAAAGCCGCTAGATCTCTTGGCATCACTGGAAGTGTTGAATATCACCGCAGATATCGTGAGGACCCCAGACTCCCCTCCAAACCAGACAGGAAGTACCCTTTAGAGTGGAAGGGATACCGTCATTTTCTAGGGAAGGAACGGTCTAACACCTATCGTACTCTGGCTAAAGCAAGCAAAGCCGCTAGATCTCTAGGCATCACTGGGAGTGATGACTATCACCGCAGACACCATGAGGACCCCAGACTCCCCTCCGACCCACACAAGAAGTACCCTTTAGAGTGGAAGGGATACCCGCATTTTCTAGGGAAGGGGCGGCCTGATTTCTATCCAACTCTGGCTGAAGCAAGCAAAGCAGCTAGATCTCTTGGCATCACTGGAAGTGCTGATTATCGCCGCAGATACCATGAGGACCCCAGGCTCCCCTCCCACCCCAACAAGAAGTACCCTTTAGAGTGGAAGGGATACCCGCATTTTCTAGGGAAGGAACGTCCTGATCCCTATCCAACTCTGGCTGAAGCAAGCAAAGCCGCTAGATCTCTTGGCATCACTTCAAGAGCTGACTATTACCGCAGATACCATGAGGACCCCAGACTCCCCTCCCAACCAGACAGGAAGTACAATTTACAGTGGAAGGGATACCCGCATTTTCTAGGGAAGGAACGGCCCGATCCCTATCCAACTCTGGCTGAAGCAAGCAAAGCCGCTAGATCTCTTGGCATCACTAGAAAGGTTGACTATCACCGCAGATATCATGAGGACCCCAGACTCCCCTACCGCCCAGACAAGAAGTACCCTTTACAGTGGAAGGGATACCCTCATTTTCTAGGCTTTCAGAGTCGTCGAGGACGACCTCCCCGCAAGGTTCACTCAACATACGCTGAGGCTAGAGAGGGAGCCGCTACCACCCCTACAACTGGATATTACGAAACGTTGAATGAGGCCCGTCGAGCTGTTTTACCAATGCGTTTGTTTAATAACACGCATTATCAGGTCCGAAGAAAAGATGACCCTCGGCTTCCACCTAATCCTGATCAGTTCTATGAAGACTGGCAAGGATGGGCGCATTTTCTCGGTCGAATCTGATGACGCATAACCCACCTCACCTGCTACATCCGCTTTTTGATACGGCCCGGAACCTGATCGACAGGAACTGCGAGCTGGCGGACTACCCATCTCTCACCGGTTTTCTGGATTCGTGCCCGAATGGTGCAATTGAGGACTGGGAGAAGGCGGCCCGGTTCCTCATTGATTACAGCGCGAGCTCCGGGACCTATTCTCGCTTCCGAGGAGAGATCCAGAGATTCTTGCTGTTCCTCTGGCGTGAGCAAGGCCGCTCTCTACAAAGCTGCAATGAGGAAGACATCAACGCCTATATGCGGTTTCTGAAAAGCCCGCCTTCTCACTGGGTAGCTGGAAATCCTGCCAATGCGTTCAAGACACAGGATGGAGTGAGGGTTAATCGGCCTCAATGGCGCCCGTTCTTCAGCAACGGGGTCGCTGGAATGAGGCAGGCGACACTGGATGCGGCAACCCGCGCCCTCAGTGTCTTTTTCAGGACGATGGTTGCCCGAGGGTATCTCGATCGTTCACCCATGGCCAATGCCAGGCGGTCAGAGCAAAAAGCCAGTCGCACCCGTCTTGAAGATGAGGACGCCGATGTCCTGGCGCCGCGGTTCACTGATGAACAATGGAAGTACATCAAAGAGACCCTGTTGCTGGCGGCCGAGGAAGACGATAAGTACGAGCGACACCTGTTCATCGTGATCACGATGAAAAGCCTTTACCTCCGGGTGTCTGAACTGGCCCCGCAGACAAACGAGCTGACCAATGAAACGTACTATCCGACCATGGGGGCCTTCCGACAGAGAGTGGTTGGAGGTGTCAGGTACTGGCATTTGAAAGTGCTTGGTAAAGGGAGCAAGGTTCGGTACATCCCCCTGCCCTCCGGTTACCTTTGGTATCTCAAGCGTTTTCGCCGCTGGCGGGCCTTACCTCCTCTGCCTGAGCGTGGCGAACAGGTACCCATGATTCCCCGCCGGCATGGGGGTGGGCAGGTTGGTAAGCGAGCGATTGAGAACCTGGTGAAAGAAGCATTCCTGCTAGCGGCGAATCGCCTGGAGAAAAACGGTCACATGGAGGAGGCTCGGGAGATGCACCAGATTTGTGATCGAACTCATTACCTTCGTCATACTGGCGCTTCAATGGATATCGAAGCCGGGCGGCCAATTCGCCATGTGTCGGAGGATCTGGGCCATAGCTCGGTGGCATTTACCGAGGCTATTTACTAATCAGAAACAAAGTAAGCGAACATCACCCGGCGATATACGCCAGGTCCGGATGACCGAAAAAAGACTTCAATAACCGGGGTAGTTTCTGTAACCGCCGAAGTTGTCGATAAACGATATTCCGAAGTTGGTCTTTGCTGTTTATGATCTTTTTTCCGACGTGGTGGTATTTGATGTAGCCCCAAACGGACTCATCAGGATTCAGTTCCGGTGAGTAAGGCGGCAGGAAGAACAGCTTGAGCTTGCCGTTGAGGCCCTCCACGTATGCCCGGACCCGGCGGGCATGGTGCACTGGATGGTTATCCAGAATCAGGAATATCGGCTTTTCGGCGTCTTGTACCAATGCTTTGAGGAACCCAATGAAGGCGTCCGTATTCATTGTCCCTTCAATGGTTTTGAACCGAAGCTCTCCACGGGGGGAAATGGCAGAGATCATATTGATGCTGAAGCGACTACCGGTATTGCGAATCACCGGCGTTTCTCCGATGGGCGCCCAGGTAGTGCCACTATGGTAGTCAGAACGTATGCTGGCCTCATCACCAAAATAGATGGTGGCGCCGACCTTCTTGGCTTCTTTGCGAATCTCTGGGTAAGTTTCCTCTTTCCACTGCTTTACAGCCTCTGGCTTCTGCTGGTACGCCCGGTGCAGTGGCCTTTGCGGTGTCAGCCCCAGGTTGCGAAGCAGGCGACCGACAGAGACATCACTGAGTCGAACGTTGAACTTTTGCCGGATCAACTCCCGTACCCGACCCCGGGTCCACAAGGCAAAATCGAACTTCAACTGGTCCGGGGTAAAGGTGGTAATCCAGGTGTAAAGCTCCCGAATCTGTTCGCCGCTAAGCTTTTTCGGACGCCCGGGAATCTCTTTGGCCTTCAGTGCGTCAAACCCACCTTCACGGAAAGCAGCCAGCCATTCATAGATACGGGCCCGACTCATACCCAGGGCTTTGATGACAACTTCAGGACTTTCACCATCCATAACCTGTTGGACAGCACGAATGCGAAGAGCTTCCAGAGTTTTATGATCCAGTTTACGACCGTCAGTATGGCGCATGAGTAGGCAACTCCGATAAGGTCGGTTGAACAATGCCTACATTATAAATGATGTCCGCTTACTTTTGTACTTCTTAGTACGTCAGTGCGAGCAGTACGGCCAGATATAAAACTGGATTGGGGCGCCAAATATAATTGTGCCGAATTAATTAGTGACTTGTTGTTGGTACAAGCGTTCCTAGCTCTTGCTCAAACCTGTGCGTCTCTTCTTCTATTGAGTTTAGATCGAACAAAAAACCCTGCTCGATAAACCCCTCAATTGATTGTTCTGTATATTGGGCTTTCTTCTCCAGATATGACTTCGATTGATATAGATCTCTCTGTTTGTTATCAAGTCTTTCGAGCAGGCCTGAATCTTCCGCGTTGAAATCTCTCAAGAATTCTCCAAACTCAGCCAGCTTCATACCAACCACATATAGCCGGTCCTTGATGTCATCGATTGAGGCTTTGGCACCGCTCATTCTTTGCTCCTTTGATAGGTTATTTGACGATACTACCACGCAAAAATACTAGCGAACGGACTGAACCCCAAAAACATCATAATAGCGTTTCAAAAACCTGCCAGTCACTGTTTTTGCATTTACAAGCCTGACTGTGTAATAGTCGCTTCGCAATATCGCACCTTATTAACGAATCTGGAGTACGTTTAAAAGTGGCAAAGATCAACGACTATTATCAGAAGCGTCAACTGATGGATCAACTGGCGCAGGAGCTTCAGCAGCTCGAAAACGACCAGGCGCTTCAGAGCGAGCTTGAGTTTGAAAAGAAAGTAAAAGAGCTGATGGATGAATATGATAAGTCACCCAGTGACGTGCTTCCGATCCTTGTTTCTATCGACCCTAGCGTGGCCGCCAAAGCCGGTACCTCCGCGAATTCTGGTTCACGCCCTAAGCGCCCTCTGATCACATATAAAAACCCGCACACGGGCGAAGTGGTCGAAACACGCGGTGGCAATCACAAAACCCTGAAGGAATGGCGAAAAGAATACGGCGCAGAAGCAGTCAAAAGCTGGGCCTCCTGATCCCCGAGTTGCCCGGGTCTCGCCGGGCAGCCCTTTTATCGCGGGTGCGCATCAAAATCAGCCAGAATTTCTTTCTTCTTCCGCCCTATCTTCGCAGGCCTTCCCTGCTCTTTGGTTTTAGCCTGCTGGATGTTCTTTTCACTCAGCAAGCTGGGTTTGGACATCGCCTTTTTCATCAGATCCCGGTTTTCAGCAATCACCATTGAAACCTTGTCCGCGGTGTCTTCATCCAGACCATTGCAGTTGCGAACCAAGAAGTCCCGCATTTCATCTGCGAGCTCCAGGAGTTTGTCCCGGGCATCAGCTTCTGCCTTGGTCGAATACACCCGATTTTCCTCCATCGCTTTTTCCAGTCCATCTCGATCAGAGTAAAAAAGCGCTTGAACGCTCATGCTTCCATCCTTTCTTTCGTCGATTAATGCGCAGGGAACTCTCCCTACACCTTACATGGTGCATCATTCTTAACGCTAACCAATAACAAAGCAAGACTACGGCAAGTCTTGCGTAGGATTGGTCACCAGAGTTTGTCCGCGATCTGAGACTCCAGGTCGTTCTCCTGTGAATCCTCAAGCAGGGACATGAAATCCAGCCCCGTCTTCCTTTCAATGTCATCGATGCTGGTGAGGTAGCTGACGACTTCGTACTTGGCGTTTTCCTTGTGGGGGATCCAGAAGGCGATAACCTCCGGCCCAATCGGTGAAATAACCACCTTGTAGAAATGAGTTGGTACGCGGACGCCATCACCAATCGTTTGGGCGCCCTCGCCCACATGTGCCCCGCTGATGACATAGACCTGATCTCGCTCCCGGGCCCAATCCCTGATTTCGTTCTCCAGATACCCCCACGCCCCTTTGTGGCCAAACATGTCCCGATTCAAGCCCGGCTTCTGAGGAAACATGTTCGTGTAGAAGAAAGTCTCCTGGTTTGCCTCAGCGCTGTAGTCGATCGAAGCACTTGGTGCGCAGTGACCCCGGTCATACCCGCTTTTCGAATAGTCAGACCGTGAAGATGAGTATTGCTTCGGGACCTGGGGGTGCTCGACGAATCGATCTTGCCGCTCAACATTCACATCCACCGTTTCCCTTTCAATCCAGTAAGCGCACCAGACCGGAATCTTGTGCTGGTAGCTATAGCCTACTGCATACCCGTCATGACAAAGCGTCAGGTCGCTACCGCCCGGATTACCAAGCTCCATATTGGTCGGGCACGAATCGCTGGCGGATGCGGCCATAGAAGCAGTCGCGAGAGCGACAAGAAGGACAACTCTTACAAGCATTGGTGGGTCTCCAGAAAATTTTTGAGAAAACGGACTTGCATAAAACAAGTTTTACATTTAGGATTCATTAAAACATAAAACTTGTTTTACATAAAGGTGGCAGGCATGTGTAATCCAACTCAAAAAGACGTCTCCGAGATCGTGTGCCCTTCGTGCGCAGAGGTCATGGTTTCCTCAAGGGTTGAGATCAACACCGGTAAGGTGCGGGTTAAGAATTTTCCAGCAATGAAGAACGTCTTCAAGACTTCAACGTTTGAGTCTTCCGAAGAGCTGGAACTGGCTGGCCTTTCCTTTTCCCGGGAAATTCGGCGCCGCCATACGGCTGGGCGAACCTTCCTTTCTGAATGCACCGGCGTTTGTCTGGCCTGCAATAATCCTTTTACTGTTTACCGTATTGTTCACACATCTGGCCCCGTTCCCTTGCAGCATTCTGCAGCAGACTTTGAGCACGGGTACCGTAACGCAACGATCTATGACGCTGACCAACCAGGTTTTGCTGGCGGTCATTTGCTTGAGGATGTTATGCACCATGGCGCCTACTATGGCTATTGGCTCGAATGTTGGTCGAAGGCCTACCCATGGTGCACCATCGACCAGAGTGAGATAGCCGACCTGGCCGAGCGTTCACTCGATGTTGCATCAGCCATTGCCACCCAACATCACGAATCAAACAAGCTGTGCCGGCTTGAGGCTCGAATTAACTGATAAGCACTGCCGAGGCGACTTGGAGGCTCCGCATGGAGCCTCCCTTTTTTCACGTTAAATCCTCTCTTTCCTTCCAACAACTTGCCCTGAAACTTTAATTGATTTATATTTTCTCGGTAAATTTCTTTGCTGAGAACTCTTCGTGGCCCAAGAAGAAAACCGCATCGACAAAACCAATACCTTTTTAACCGGCGTGATTATTTTGGCCATGCTGGTTGGAATGGTTGCTTTCATTATGTGGGCGCTGCAGGACCAGATGATCCTGGTCTGGCGTGTGCTTCGTTACTACCAGTATTCAGCGACTGCTTATATTCCTTTGATTGGACCACCGGCCGGCGAGCTTCCTCAACTTCTCGAATTCCTGAAAAACACTCCCTCAAAAGATCTCTTCGTCTCAACGATGTGGGAGATCGACCAGCATTACGGCCGGAACTTTGGAATCCTGCTGGCGGCACTATTCCTGACAATCGGTATCAACAGAGTACGGGCAGGTAAAGGCGCCACGGGCCCGGAGTTAACCGTCGAAAGTGTACTGAAATCGATGTCTCCTATTTTCCCGCATCTTCGGTACATCGAAGAAAATAGTCCCGTTGGTAAGTCCATCAAGTGGGACCCGACGCCAGGTGCGGATAATCGATTTGCAATGCCACTGCAGGTGTTCGAGTTTGCAGAAATGAAGCCACCACCAGGGCTCGAGAAGGTCCTTACTCCGGAACAACTGAAGGCATGCCGGCCCATATATGAGCCTGACACCAAAGATTTCTTTGCGGCCTTCGACAAGAGTCTTGCCAGAAAAGCATTTGAGTCCCAAATGGGCCCTCCCTTAACAACTCTCAAGGATTTCTCTGAGGACGAGAGAAAAGCGTTCAACTACTTCCGCAAAAAGCTGGAGAAGAAGGTACCGAAGAAAGAGGTTAAAGCTCTGATTCTCAGGTTGGAGCAAAAACATGGTTTCGTTCGGACCTTCCTTATGTCGATGTTCGAGGAGGCCAAGCGTGTCGGGATTGTGACCATGAACGATGATCTTCTCCCTATCATGGACAGCGATCGGACTTTGTACTGGGCGCTTGACTCCGTAGGAAGAGACACCCCATGGATTGAAGCCGCTGGTCCCTATGTTCATAAGGACATGGAGGATCTCGTCGGCATCCGCATTACCGAGCCAGAAGTGACTGAGGCCGTGGAAAGCCTTGAGCGCTACTTGAAACTGGACCGTGAGACTGCACGAGAAATAGCTGAGTCGCGAGGCGACGGCGGCATGGAGTAAACATTTAGATGTCAGGTGTAATTGGCGTACACGGCGTTGAGCGCAACGAAGATCTAAGCAAGAACCTGTTGCAGCGCGAAATACGGCCTATCAGCATGCGAGTGCTTGATACCCTCCGAAATTCTGGCGGCGTTTGGATGATCCTGTTCGCGATCCTCCCCTTAACCATGCCCGCGCTTAACGAACTCTGGGTTTTCACCGGCTTCCTTCTCTGGCTTATTACGCGGAAAAAGGCGAAGCCCTGGGCCCTCGAACAACCAAAAACTGTGAAACGAACCATTACCGGTAAAGAAAAAACCGTTGGTAGTGGAATATTCCCAGTTGGTTATGACATGGAAGGTGGCAAACGCCGTTATCTCTGGCTGAGTGATGATGCTGTCAGGACGCATTTCATGGTGTGTGGAAGCACCGGCTCGGGCAAAACGAGATACTTGCTTTCCCTAACTTATTTGGCGCTCCTGGTGGGTTCTGGGGCGTTATACGTCGATGGTAAGGCGGATGTCGAATCATTCTGGCTTCTGTTCGACTTGATGCGGCGATTGCGACGAGAGAAAGACCTGCTACTCATGTCCTTCCTTACGGGTGGGCGCGAGAGCGTCCAGCTCCGTAACATGAGGCGGCGCCTGTCAAATACCAACAACTTCATGGCTGTTGGTGCCACCGAAGAGCTTGCAGAGACTGTCTCGGGGTTGATGAGAGACGTTTCGGGCGACGCTGAGATGTGGAAGGGGCGAGCCAGGGTCTTGGTTTACAACATCATGCGTGCCCTGGTTAGCCTTCGAAATCGCAAAAAGATTTCGCTCAATATTCGCGAGTTCACCAGTTACCTGCCCTTGCCGAAAATTCTTGAGCTCGCTAATCGCGAAGATATCGATGAAGACACCAAAGGTGGGCTTCGGGCCTATCTGAACGACCTTCCTGGCATGACGATGAATGCCATTGAGGCTCAGGATGCCTCCAGCGAAAAGGCAAATGAGCAGAACCAATACCTCCAGATGCAACTAACTGAAATACTTGGAGAATTGAACAACACGTACGGTCATATTTTTAACCCCATCGTCGGGGAAATTAATATGAAAGACGTTATTTACAATCGCCGGGTGCTCTTCGTCATGTTGCCGGCCTTGGCCAAGACTCCGGACGCTCTGGCCGGGTTGGGTCGACTGGTCATTTCTCAAATCCGGGCCGCATTAACGCCTGCCTTGGGTTCAGACGTGGAGGGTGAGCGCTCTTATCTCGTAGAAGCGCGACCATCCGGCGCATTAGTTCCCTTCCTAATGGTTCTTGATGAATATGGTTACTATGCTATACGTGGCTTCGCCGCCGTCGCCGCTCAGTGCAGGGGCTTGGGCATTTGGGTGTGCTATGGTTTCCAAGATATCAATAGCTTGCAGATGAATGAGGGGGCGAAGGCCGAGTACAAATCCATCATGGCCAACACAAACTTCAGTGTGGCCATGAAGTGCGAAGAACCAGAGGAAACCGCCAAATACTTCGAAGAGCGTGCTGGCGTGGCGCGCATTTCACAGACCCAGGGTTCGGAGCGAGAGCGGGGTTCAGCCTTCAATAAAGTGTATGACAAGGGCGATATTGTTATCTCCGATCGCAACCGTATCAGCCCTCGAGACCTTGCGGCCCAGGAAAAAGGTGGCGCACATTTTCTGTGGGGTGATCAGCTTTACCGCGGTCAAACCATGTTCTTTGATGCGGCCAAGAGTCCGGAAGCACGCCTGAACCAATTCTTGCCGGTATTCCCGCCCAAAGTTACCAGGGCCAAGCAGTACAAGGTTATGAACGAGCGGATGTCCGGCCTCTTCTCCGGTGAGTTCACTCCGGACCCGTCTAAAGCGCCTCCAGTCCCAGAGCATCTTGAAAACCTGATCAAGGATATTCGCTCAGCAAGACTACAGAGCAACTCAATGATCAAGTCGTCGATCATTGGTATCGGAATGATTGGGATTCGGTTGCGTCAGTCAACAGGTCAGTTTGGTCACGTTGCTGACCCGGAACCCAAGGCCCGTACCAGCGATAAGGTCCTGCAAGGTTTGGCGGTTGGCGGCACAACAAAACCAGTTCCAACCAAAGAGGAACCTACCACCCAGAAGCCGGCGCCTGTTGGCAAGGTACAGACTGACCCTGCAGAAGCCGAAGAGCTGGATCGTGAGCGGAGGAAGGCAGAAGCCCGTAAGAAGGCTCTTGAGGCGCAGAAACGCAAAAAGTCAGAAACCGCTGACGGCGAGACTGACACTGAAACCGGCTCGACAACGAGTTCCGGTACCAGTGGCCTGGCCGGTGGCGTTGGTTACGAGAACGTTTTCAAAGGCGCAATCCGTAACGTCGTAAAGGCTAAAGCGGGTGACCAGAGCGATGCGATAGCCGATCCTAAGAACCACTTCGAGAACAGCGCAAAAGCAATGGGTCTTTCCGATAGCGAATCATCTGAAAGTGCAGAGCGTAGTTACCGGCGTCTTGAGGAATCTCACAAGTATCCTGCTAAGCCTGTACCAGAGAAGCGGGCCAAGGAAGAAGTCCGCTCGGAAGCTGATCGGTTAAAATCTAAGCTGAAAGGTCTTGATCGACTTCGATAGTAAATATAAAATAAGTTTTACTATTAGGCTGGAGGCGACATTATGGTTACATCACCAGAAGAAGAAGGCATTTGTATTGTTGCGTACCCTCGGGAGTACGTAATTGGTCATGGCGATGATGATTACGTGATCGCGACCGAACCGGGTGATGGCCTTATAAAGATTTCGATGCCCTCCACGGCTGTTATGGATGAGCTTCGCTCGAAGTACGATGTTGACCATACCCCATCGATTGCACGCTTTGCAGACACTCGCGATAGCAACCCGATGGCGTGCCAGCATTCACCAGATAATTGTAAAGATAATCCGCAAGGGCAAATTCTGTTCCAGCAAAGCTTCCTTGTAGGTTATGAGGACGGCATTCCTCACTACCGGGCAGGCTGGGGTTCCGTCATTTGTAAAAACGCTCAGAATCTGGCGCCAGAGTTCGGCCTTGGTTACATGGAGATCGACTACAAGCGTCACATGTTGTCTCCAACTGAGAAGTCAGAGCTGACTCAGTTGGAGCAATCCTATAAGGCGATCAACAGAAAGCTTTTCGCTGCCGGCGATTCCCCTTCTGGCAAAAAGCTTCAAGAGGAATTAAAGACCGTTGCCCGTCGCATTGACGATTTAACAGATCCGGCTTTCCGAGCAGTCATGCTTCATCCGGAAGAAACGGTTAGCATGCCCCTGAACGGCATCAAGAACATCGAGCGGGCCATGGAGCACGCGGTTGACCGGTATAGCCATCAGGGGCGTCTGGGCGGGTTCATCCTTCGCGTAACCGATGAAGGCGGTCGCATCGTTCCAGGGTTGAGTGGCGAGGGCTATGCTTGGCGCAAAGGCAATGCAACCCAAGAAGCCAAAGAGGTTTCTCAGGGTTACCTCTATGCGATGGACCGTGGCCGTCTGCTGAAGCAGTACCAGGGGCAAGGGTATACCGTCGATATCGTGCCGACACAGCGAATCAATTGCGGGCCCGGAGGCAACAACACGTACTCACGGCCCGCTCAGATTGACACTCTGCGCAAGATGTACATGGACAAGCGAACCGGGGCTACCCTCGCCTACACCATGGCACTTCGTCTGGCTACTACTCGCGATTTCCAGAACCACCTTCTGGCCCGCGCTTACCCAGTGGGCCCGGCCATGGGTCACCCGATGCAGGTTGATCCGGAAGGTTCTTTCTCCTACCCACTGAAGTTGGATGGTGCCGACCTCTCGCTGGCGGATCAGTACAAGAACATGCGTACCAACCGTGAGTTCTCCACTGATATGGACCTTCTGGTTGAAGGCGAAAGCTACCGCGTGCGCGATTCCCGGGGAAGTGAGTTCACGGCCACCTGTGAGGCTATTAACGGGCAGAACCAGCTTGTGGTCAACGGATTTGCACTACCAGAAGGTTTCGAGTTCTCCCCGCAGTCTGGCCGCTTTGAGAAAAAACCCGAGCAAGCCCAATCTGCAGAAATGAAAGCGGCGCCATAAAAGGCGCCGCGGTTTCAGTTACAGTTCTATCGAGTTACTTGTCACGCCATCCTTCTGTCAGGGTGAACTCTACCCCACTCTTCTCCTCGTGCTCTTTTGCGAGTTTGCGGAGATCCTTCAGAAAGGCACGATACTCCTTTCCTTTGCTGGACGTTCTGTGAAACCACAGAACAGTTTCGTTTTTTCCTACTGCACCAAGTACCTCGGTGGAGAACACGGAACTCTCTCGCATACGCTTGTTCCGGCGTGAAAGTCGAAACACGATCAGCGAAAGACCAATCACCAGGACAGCCAGCACAATGCTCGCGCTGATGATTGCTTCATCACGCCCACCTTGCAGCATATCTACCAGCGGATCTGGTGTATCGGCAACGGTGTATGAGGAGGTGTCAGTGCTCGAGACGCTATTTCCTGAAGAAGCCTCTTCCACAGCACGAGCGACTTCCTCCGGGCTTGCCCCGGATTTTTCGGCCGCAATGCGGGCCTTTGAGCGTGCGATCGCTTCTGCGACTACTTCTTCCCTCTCCTCTTCGGCGATGCGCTCGCTTCGGGGCTTGGGAGGCTCTCGGCCCAGCATCTCTTCAGTTGCTTGAATGAGACTTTTTTCAGACATGGTTCAGTTACCTCGACGGCGAAAAATCAAATCCTACGATTGAGTAGATCTCGTTTGCCACTGCCGCCTTTTTCTTTTCTGATAGACCTTTTTTATTAAACTCAACGCCCAGGCACTCCAGGATGATATCCAGGTGCTGCGCGACGTATGCATGCGTACTCACAACGGCCTTTGCCGCTTGATTTACGCCCTTTTCGTCCTTTACTTGATCTGACATGCGCTGCTCAACAACAGCCTTGATTGAGGCCTGAATGAGCGCCTGAGGGTGATACCAGATCGTGGCCAGCTCTTTTTGAAGCTTTGGGTCTTCCGATACGTTGTTTGCCTTGAAGATCTGAGCAATACCACCGTTTTGGGCCATGTACTCCACAACATCGATGTGGATAGCGCGTTCTTCATCAGCCTTGGTTGTCGGTGACCTCCACCGGATAATCTGCCAGGGTCGCATCGATGTTTTGAAGTGTGCGTTCATGATCTCGATGCTCTTCTGCTGACTGTAGCCGTGGTTGTCCGCACCGAACTCCACCCAGCGGCTAATCAGCTTCCGATCCTTAGCCTTACTGACCGGGGCCGGAAGGTAGTGATCTTTCGTTCTACTTGGCATCCGTAGTGACTCCCTCAAAAAAATACACCTATACTGGCAATATTACACCTTGGTTGGTGTACCTTCAATACCCGCTACAGAAAAGATCTCAGAAAAAACATCCTGTTTGCAAAGCGCAGGGCCTGATCGTTTGCGCTGAAACAAAAAAGCCGGGGCTGAGCCCCGGCTTTCAACGCTTACATTGGCTGCTCTATCGATGATTGACCATGATGAGCTTCAGATCTTCTCTCACCTCAATATCGATTTCCGGCCACTGCTGTTGAGCGATGACTTCCAGATATTTGACGTCTTCCTTGAAATCTTCACCGAAAAATTCAGTGATGTTGTTAAAGTAGTAGTGCTCCCGATTGAGCTTTGGAGACCACAGCATGCGGTATCCGCGGTCGGCCGACATAATGAAAAGGATATCGGCAAGATAGTTGGGCAGTGACATGTAAGGCTTACCAACGTATTGCTCCGCCTCAGTCTGGCCAAGTATGGCTGGCTGCTCACCGTCATAGACGTAGTAGGTATACGCGGCCAGGCGCTTCACATTGTAGCCGGCCTGGGACAGTGCGTAATTGATGGCATCGTCCTGATAGCGCTCGCCCTTGAAGCTGATCGGCTTGTTGATGTTCAGTCCCGGCTCATAGAAAAACGTATCGTTCTCGTGCTTGATCCGCTGAAGGAAGGCGGCCAAGGGTACGTAGTCCTCGTTTACCGAGATGATTTGTTTCTTACCCTCGGGGTGGTAATAAAGCTCCTGCTCAGGGTTTGTCTGAGCGGCAGCAAGACCCGTTACCAGGCTGAGTGTTACGGCGGTCAGTAGTTTAATCATTTTGGTCCCAGCTTCGCTGAATAGTCGAGATTGGATTCTTCGTTGCGCTCGATCTTCACTTCCTTGTTTCTGAGATGCGCAAAAGGGTCTGCCTTCTGCTGGCGCTCCAGGTCGAAGGACCGGTTGTTGGCCAGCTCGAAGGCACTTCGAGGTTGATTCATTTCCGCATTGCACTGCGTCGTCTTCTGCAGTGTCGTAACTGCTTTTTTTCCAAGCATCTGACTGGACACATCGTTTAATCCGTTAATCAAGGTCTGAGCTGTGTCACGCAGAAGCTGTTGAGGGGCAGAGTTCCCACGAAAAGCATCTTGGGCCCGGGGATCTGAAAACACCCCGCGACTGTTATCCATGAAGTTCTTAACGAACCGCCCGGCCTGATTTTCATCGAGTTGCGAAAGACTGGCGGTCATTCGAGCGGTATCTGCAACGAGTGCTTTCAGAGGAGCATCCGGATCGTCGACAAGATCAACTTCGCTCAAGGCGCGGGACTGCTCTTTGAGATCCGAGACAGCTTGAGATTTGTTCCACTCATCGCTGTAGGTAGAGAGCTCATGGCTGAATTCATGAAGCGCTACCGTGGCTGCTTCCATTTTCTGGATCGGCGCCCCTGGGAGTTGTTCGCCCATGGACAATTTCATGGCTTCCGGATTCGCTTCGAGGCGATCGAGAAGCATTTGCCTGATTTCCCACTGCTCCTGTGACGGCCGCATTAATACTCGCCTCTGTCTGCCAGTCGGGTGTCTCGCCCATTCAACTTCAACTGCATCTGCTGAAGTGTCCGATACTTGTTCATGATGTGCTCTTGGTAAATTGTTCCAAGGTGCTCTGTCTTGCTGTGATACCAAGCAACACCCTTCCAGATATTGCCGTCGTTCTCGTTGATCTTATTCCGCAAGTGCCAGCCGGCAACCGCTGTGTTTAGGCATGGGTCATACATAACCTGGTGCATGGTAATGCCGAACACTTCCAGGTCAGGACCATGGACATTATTAATCTGGAAAGGACCATGATCCCATGTGCCATCGGTGTTGGGGTTCTTTTTGCCAACATCTCCACGCTCATGCTCACGGATGGCTCGAAGTAGCAAAGGGTCGATCTTATAGGCCTCGGCAACTTCTATAATGCATTGATTGATAACTTGTTCTTGATGTGGGTTTTCGTTGTAAATGACTGGCAGATCAAACATCGGTAAGCCCTAATCACCTTGCTTTTTCGGCAATTTTAATTTATTATTTACCGTAAGACAACATTGATTAAGAAACTCGATAAACTTCTTACACAGGTGACTTGTGACCCAATTCAACCCCGAGCAAAAACAGGCAGTAGAGGCTCCCTTCGGGCCTTTGGCCGTCGTTGCTGGGCCAGGATCAGGCAAGACAAAAGTGATCATTGGTCGTGCCGCTCGCCTTATTGGCTCAGAGGGTGTTCCGGGCTATAGCATCCTGCTGGTCACCTTCACGAATATGGCCGCATCAGAGATGAAGAAGCGGCTGGTCAAAGAGGTTGGCCCGAATGCAGAGGGGGTTTCCTGTGGGACCATGCACAGCCAGATTCTCAAGCATGTGCTGAAAGAGTTTCCGGACTGTCCGCCAATGCAGCGTCGTGGCTTGAGTGGTGAGTGGGCCATTCTGAACCCAGATGATCGCTCTGCCCTTCTGAAAAGAATCCAGCCAGAGCTGCCTTCAGATGTTCAGAGCTTCATGGATGAGAATTCTGTCTCTGTTGAAGAGTTGGGTAGCGTAGTCAGTCTGTCCAAGAACTGGGGGTACGGCCGTGAGCAGTTGGAAAAAGGCCTCAAGCCCAACCATCCCAAGTTTGAGCTTTACTCGTGTGCGTTGAAGCTTTGGGAGCTGTACGACCGTGAGCTGCGCAGTCATCGCGTTATCGACTTCGATGACATCCTGACCATTGGTGCAGAAGCAGTGACCGAGTGCGACTGGATCCGGAAGTCTCTTGCTAACCGGTTCCAGCATATCTTTGTGGACGAGTTCCAGGACACCAACGCCATCCAGTTCCGCTTCCTGAAAGCGGTGGCTGCTGAGCACGGCAATCTGTATGTGGTTGGCGATCCCAAGCAGTCCATTTACCTGTTCCGCGGCTCCATGCCTTCGATCTTTGACCAGTTCTTCAATGCCTTCCAGGCATCGACCATTGTGAATCTCAACAAAAACTACCGCTCTCAACCCCATATTGTGAGGTTGGCTAATCGACTGACCGGCACTATGCCTGATCGTATCGCTCATGACCGTGATCTTGAGGCGATGCGTGAGGATCCTTTGGCCCATGAGTTCAAGGATGAGGACTACTACTGCCAGTATGCCAACGACTACGAGGAAGCCAACGCGATCGTTGAGAAGGTGCTCCAGTACAAGGAGGACGGGTACGGCTACGGGGATATGGCTATCCTCTATCGCAAGAACGCATCCAAGCGGGCCCTTGAGCAAGTGTTCATGGCAAACAACATCCCGGTTGTTGTGGCTAACGATAAAGCGATGCTCGAGCGCAAAGATGTTCGGGATCTCCTCGCCTTCCTGCGAGCCGCCTGGCAGCCCTGGGACAAATTGGCCTATCGGCGTCTGGTGAAGAATTACTCCCTGGGGGTGACCGAATCCACTTTTGAGGCCGCCCTGGCGGATGCTGGCGGTGAGGTGGTTGATGCTGTCGACAAGCTGATCTCTAAAGGCGGAGTGCATGCAGAGAAACTTCGTAGCTTGATCGATCAGCTCACCCTGCTCCGCAAGCATGCCTATGAATCCAAAGGCGATGACGTAAAAGCCGTCATTGATCATCTGTGCGAGCACTACATCACGGCCGACTACCGCGAAGATAATGACCGGCTCGCGCAGTCAGAGGAACGACTGGGCGTAGTAGCTGCGGAAGTCGCACGCATGATTTCTGGTGAGATGGATTCCCGTGACATCCTTGAGCGCTTTGCTCTGATGGAAACGGCACATCGAAGCAAGAGCGACGAGGCCGTTCAGTTGATGACCATTCATGGCTCCAAGGGCCTCGAGTTTCCAATCGTCTTTTGTGTTGGCGTTGATGACGAGGCAATGCCAGG